>JBDSLC010000001.1:0-3773 GCA_039916585.1 Pyrinomonadaceae bacterium
TAATTCTCAAGCAGCGACAGGACCTCGGCATTGAAACTTTCTGAGACAACGCGGCCGTTCTCTTCGTTGTACTTTCGAATGAAGTGCTGTGCGAGCGGCAAAATGTCTTCGCGGCGTGTTCGCAGCGGCGGCAGTTCCATCGGAACGACCGACAGACGAAAGTAGAGGTCCTCGCGAAACGTACCAGACTTAACAGCGTCTTTAAGATCGACGTTGGTCGCGGCGATGATGCGAACATCGACCTTGGTCGGTGCGGTCTCGCCTATCGGCGTAAACTCGCGTTCCTGGATCACGCGCAGCAATCGCACCTGCATCTCGGGACGCAGATCGCCGATCTCATCCAGGAATATCGAACCGGTGTCAGCGACCTCAAACAGGCCCTTCTTGGACGCCACAGCTCCGGTGAACGCTCCCCTGGTATGGCCAAAAAGCTCCGACTCTAATAATTCCGACGGGATATTCGAACAATTCACCGCCACGAACGGCTTGTCTGCACGCGGGCTCGCCTCGTGGATCGCCTTAGCGACCAGTTCCTTACCCGTACCACTTTCGCCTTGAATGAGGACGGTCGAACGTGCAGGAGCAACGCGTTCGACAAGACGGAAAATCTCTTCCATCTTCTCAGACCGGCCCACGATAGCGTCGCGCGAAACCGACTTTGACATCACCTGACGGAGCGTCTGGCGTTCTTCTTCGGCACGCCGGCGGCGAATTCCCTTTGAAACGAATGCGAGTATCTGATCGTTCTGGAACGGCTTGCGGATAACGCCGTGGGCTCCCTTTTCCCAGGCCGAGATCGCCGTGTCGAACGTCGCATACGCCGTGATCATTATTATCACCGCATCCGGGTCCAGCTTGAGCAACTCTTCAAGTGCAGTCAGCCCGCCCATCCCCGGCATCGAGACGTCCATCAGGACGACCTCATAAGGCTTCTGCGAAAACAGTTCGATCGCTTCCTCGCCGGTCTTTGCAAGCTCGACCTTGTAACCCGCGGTCGTGAGGATCGTCTCCAACACATCGCGCATTATCTCTTCGTCATCACAGATCAGAACCGAACCTTTCTTTGCCATAAATCCACAGGACCGCGTCGAGCGATGAAAGATACTAATTATAAATAGTTAGCACATTAAAGCGAATCGTCCTCCGGATGCAGAGGCCCGCGCGTGAGCAAGGGCTTAACGCTTAACTTGGATGGTAAGCCCCTTCCCAACGGTCGGGCTTCTGCATTAGGATTGGTAAAATACTCACGTGCCAGCCGTCTACGACAAGTTCGCCCGAAATTACGACCGTGCCTTCGCTCCGCTCGAACGCCTCGGGCTGCGGCGTTGGCGTCAGGAGGTCATTGATCTGCTGCCGAAAGATGCGGATATTCTCGAGATAGGCTGCGGGGCCGGAGCGAACTTCGAATTTTACCCTCAATGCCATCGAGCTGTGTCCAGCGAGATCTCCATCGGGATGCTGGAAGTGGCCGCCCGTAAACGCCGCGAAAATCATTTGATACAAGCCGACGCCCAAAGTTTGCCTTTCGGCGAAGATGAGTTCGACGCCGCTTTTGCGACTCTCGTCTTTTGCTCCATCCCCGATCCGACACTTGCGTTCAGGGAATTGCGACGCGTGATAAAACCCGGCGGTCGCATCATTCTGCTCGAACACGTCCGCCCGCAAGGCATTCTTGGCCCTGCATTCGATCTGCTCAACAAAGCTACGCTCGCCCTCGCCAACGACCACTTCAACCGCGAAACCGCCAAGATAGCCGCCCAAGCCGGCCTAACGATCGTCGAGGTCCGCAAGAAACTCGCCTCGATCGTAAACCTCATCGTCTGCGAAATATAAGAATGCGGAAGCCCGCGCGTGAGCAAGACGTAACGCTCAACTCGGATGTTACGCCCTCGCTGACGCGCGGGCTTCCGCATTCGGGCTTCTGCAAGAACCCAAAACTTTCCGCCACATAATTCGTATTATCTACAAGTAAATTCGGCGGTTTCGCCGTTATACTCAAAACCAATGGCAACTTCGAAAACAACCAAAGTTCTTCTCATCGTCGGCGGCATCCTGATCGCTCTATTTCTTGTCGGCATCATTGGGCTGTTCCTGCTGGCGGACACCATGGGCCGCCCGAGCATTCCCGAAAACGCGGTGCTGGTCCTGAACATATCCGGGGCCCTTCCCGACTACGTCCCCGAAGATGAACTCGGCAAAGCGCTCGGCATCGGCCAGCAGCAATCGTTCAGCTCTCTTCTAACGCAACTGAGAAAAGCGAAGGTCGACAAACGCGTCAGCGGATTGATGCTCGACATCAACTTCCCCGGCATCGGTTGGGGCAAGGCGTACGAACTCCGCGAAGCGATCGCCGACTTCAAGCAGTCGGGTAAGCCGGTCTACGCCTATATGGAGCTCGGTATGAACAAGGAATATTACATCGCGACTGCCGCCGACAAAGTATTCCTGCCGCCGCCGGGCGACCTTTACGTAAACGGATTTGCCGCCGAAGCGATGTTCTATAAAGGTTCGCTCGACAAACTCGGTATCGAGGCCGAAGTGATCCAGATCGGACCGAAATATAAGAACGCTCCCGACCAGTACACCAAGAAGGAAATGGGCGAAGGCCAACGCGAGGTCATCAACGCCGTTCTCGACGAATACTGGGGCAAGTTCACAGGAGCGATCGCCGACTCGCGAAAGAAGAACGTCACGGATGTCGCCGCTATTATCGACAACGCTCCCTACAGTGCCACGCAGGCGAAAGAACAGGGCTTGATCGACGGCACACTATACGAAGAACAGGTTTACGAAGAATTCCGCAAGGCTCTCGGCTACAAAGACGGCGACAAGGTACGTACGATCCGCAATTCTCAGTATCGAGACGTTCCGTCCGATTCGCTTGGTCTCAATAACGGCGAACGGGTCGCAGTGATCTTCGCCTCCGGTGCGATCACCACCGGCCATTCGAGCGACAGTGCACTCGGCGGACAGATGGTCGGGTCCGACACGATTATCCAAGCAGTGAACGATGCCGCCAACGACACTTCGATCAGGGCTATCGTCCTTCGCGTCGACTCGCCCGGCGGATCCGCGCTCGCATCGGACCTTATGTGGTATGCCATCGAGAACGCCAAGGCTAAGAAACCAGTTGTTGTTTCGATGGCGGACGTTGCCGCCTCAGGGGGATATTATATCTCGACCAACGCCAGCAAGATCGTCGCCGAACCGACCACGATCACCGGCTCGATCGGCGTCTTTATGGGCAAGCCGGTCGTCAAAGGGTTCTACGATTGGCTCGGCGTCACCAATGAATACACGATGCGCGGTAAGAATGCCGGCATCTTTCGAGAGACAGAAAAGTGGACCCCCGAAGAACGTGCGAAGATGGAGGAGCAGACCAACGGCATCTACTTCAACAACTTCATTCCCAAGGTCGCCAAGGGCCGCAACATGGACGCTGAAAAAGCGAACACGCTCGGCCAGGGACGCGTTTGGACCGGAAGTCAGGCGAAAGAGAATGGCTTGATCGATGAATTCGGAGGGCTCGAGAAGGCTATTGAGATCGCCAAGCAACTGGCAAATCTGCCGGCCGATAAAGACGTCCGCCGCATCGTCCTTCCCGCTCCGCGGCCGCTATTCCAGCAATGGTTCGGCGACAGAGACGACGCCGAGATCTCGGCGAATGCTAAAGATGCAGCAGCCAAGAAAGCCCTCGTCGAGGCCATGCCCGCCGAAATGCGAAAGGCATTCCGCTACGCCGAACTAATGGACCGCATGCACAACGGCGAAGC
>JBDSLC010000002.1:0-16108 GCA_039916585.1 Pyrinomonadaceae bacterium
CGGGTGACAACATCCAGATGGAGATCACGCTGATCGCACCGATCGCAATGGAAAAGGGACTACGCTTCGCTATTCGCGAAGGCGGCCGCACAGTAGGTGCCGGTACCGTGTCCGAGATCGTTGAATAATGGGTAAGAGTGATGCCTTTAGGCATTCTCTTGGGTAAACGGGAAAACGCCTAAAGGCGTCACTCTTACGAAAGATATGTTGAACGAAAAGATTCGCATCAAGCTTAAAGCCTACGACCACCGAGTGTTGGACCAGTCCACACAGGAGATCGTCGATACGGCAAAACGAACCGGAGCCAGGATCGCTGGGCCGATCCCGCTACCGACCGTCAAGAACAAATGGACGGTGCTTCGCTCGCCGCACGTTGACAAGAAGTCGCGTGAGCAGTTCGAGATCAGAACGCACAAGCGCCTGATGGACATCCTCGATCCGACGGCTGAAACGGTCGACGCGTTGATGAGATTGGATCTGCCGGCTGGTGTCGACGTTGAGATCAAGGCTTTTGGAAAGAGCTAGTTGACTGAGTTACAGAGTTGCAGAGTTTGGTATGCAACTCTGAAAACTCGGAAACTCGGCAACTCTGGGAACTTAGAATATGATTAGCGGAATCATTGGTAGAAAAGTCGGAATGACGCAGATCTTTGCGGAAGATGGAACGGTAACTCCGGTCACTGTCATCAAAGCAGGACCTTGCGTTGTCGTTCAGACGAAAAGCGCGAACGGAGCGGACGGCTATAACGCAGTTCAGCTTGGCCTTGTCGAGGACAAACCGATCCGTTTGAAGAATGTTTCGAAGCCGCTGCAGGGCCACTTTGAGAAGACCGGTGCCGGTATTCCGCCGACACGCGTTCTCAAGGAAATTCGCCTGACGGGCGAGCCCGATGCGAGTGTTGGCGATCAGATCAAGGCTGACATGTTTGTCGACGGCGACAAGATCGAAGTGATCGGCAAATCGAAAGGTAAAGGTTTTGCCGGAACGATCAAGCGTCACAACTTTGCCCGCGGCCCAGAGTCGCATGGTTCGATGAACGTTCGAGCCCCTGGTTCGATCGGACAGTCGGCATATCCGTCGCGAGTCATTAAGGGTACACGCTCGAGCGGCCACATGGGTGACGAGCGTGTGACGGTTAAGGGATTGACGGTTGCCAAGGTAGACGCCGAGAACAACCTGATCATGGTTCGCGGAGCTGTTCCGGGAGCGAACGGCTGCGTAGTTATTGTAAAGAAATCATAAGTTCAAGGTTCAATGTTCAATGTTCAAGGTCAAAACTTTGAACTCGGAACATGAAACTTGAAACTCGAACGGAGTGAGAGTTATGCCTACCGTAAAGGTTCGCAATTTGAAGAATAAGGAAGTCGGCGAAGTTACGCTGTCGGATGCCGTTTTCGGTGCCGACCTTAACGAAGCGCTGATCCACTCGGCACTGATGAACTTTCGTGCGAACGCCAGAGCCGGAACATCTGCGACGAAGACCCGCGGAAACGTTTCTGGCTCGGGCCGCAAGCTGTGGAAGCAGAAGGGAACGGGCCGCGCTCGCATCGCATCGCTTCGATCGCCGCTTTGGAAAGGCGGTGGTAACGTCCACGGGCCTCAGCCGCGCGACTGGTCCTACGAGATGCCGAAGAAGATGCGCCGCGGTGCTCTGCGTTCGGCTCTTTCCGAAAGGCTTCGCGAAGGCAACCTGATCATCATCGATGAGTTTGCGATCGAGACGGCAAAGACGAAAGACCTCGTAGTTACCTTGGCTGAGATGGGCGGGTCGGCGAAGAACCTTTTGGTTGATTCGCTTGATAACGCAAACCTCGTTCTTTCGGCACGTAACGTTAAAAAGACCAAGGTCACTAACAGCTACGGTTTGAACATCTACGACATTCTGTATCACGAGAAGTTGTTCCTTTCGAAAGCTGCTGTTGAGGAGCTGAGCAAGATCCTAGATCCGGGTACTTCGGATGAAGTTGTCGTTGAAGAGAAGCCGAAAGCTAAGAAATCTGCGAAGGCTGAACCGCTCGAAACTGCGACTGACGCTGTTGAAGTGAAGCCAGCAAAGGCCCCGCGTAAGAAAAAGACCGAGGCCGCTGAAGAAACTGCGGAGGTGACTGAAAATGAGTAACTTGGGCGTTTGGAGCATCTTGAAATCGCCGGTCGTCACCGAAAAGAGCGTTATCCTCAAGGAAGATTCAACCGAGGAAAACAGCGACCGCAAAGCAGGCCAGGTATTGACCTTCCGCGTTGACACGAAAGCGACGAAGACCGAGATCAAGGGCGCTATAGAAGAGATCTTCAATGTGAAGGTTTCTTCGGTTCGAACGGTTAACTACGACGGCAAGATGAAGCGTCGCGGCCGCCAGGAAGGACGCCGTCCGAGCTGGAAGAAGGCTTACGTGACGCTACGCAAGGGCGAGCCGATGGTCGATTACGCGGAAGCGATCTAGTTCAAGATCTGAGATTTGAAATTTGATATTTCAAAGCAGGAATTATGGGAATCAAGAGATTAAAACCGACTTCACCGGCACGCCGCTACCAGACATATCTGACACGCGACGACCTGACGCCGGGAGCAACACCCGAGAAATCGTTGCTCGAGCCGAAGAAAAGAATTTCGGGCCGCAATAACGACGGCCGCATCACGGTTCGCCGTCGTGGCGGAGGCCACAAGCGGCACTACCGAATCGTCGACTTCAAGCGTGACAAGACCGGTATACCGGGAAACGTCGCTCAGATCGAGTACGATCCGAACCGCTCATCGCACATTGCACTGATCAATTATTTAGACGGTGAAAAGCGATACATCATCGCTCCGGTGGGATTGAAGGTCGGTACGCAGGTTTTGAGCGGTGCTGAGGCTGACATTCTTCCGGGTAATGCACTGCCGATCAAAAACATTCCGCTTGGTACGGAAGTTCATAACGTCGAGCTGCGTCCGGGAAAGGGCGGACAGATGGTTCGATCGGCTGGCGGTTTCGCCCAGATCGTCGCTAAGGATGGTGATTACGCGCAGCTTCGAATGCCTTCAGGTGAAGTTCGCCGCGTCCCGGTTGTCTGCATGGCGACTGTCGGACAGGTCGGAAACACGGAGCATGAGAATGAGTCGCTTGGTAAAGCTGGCCGTAACCGTTGGAAAGGCAAGCGTCCGAAGGTTCGCGGAGTCGCGATGAACCCGGTCGATCACCCACATGGTGGAGGTGAAGGGAAAACCTCGGGCGGTCGTCACCCTGTGACACCTTGGGGACAGCCTACGCGCGGTTATAAAACGCGTCGCAATAAGCGTACGAGCAACATGATCGTCAAGGATCGAAGAAGGAAATAATTTCAGATCTGAGATCTGGGATTTGAGAGTTCTGAAATTGATATTAGAGATATGCCACGTTCATTAAAAAAGGGTCCGTTCATCGACCTTAGCGTTCAAAAGGCACTCGCGAAGATCGCGGCCACCGGCAATAAACCGCCGGCAGTCAAGACCTGGTCGCGACGCTCGACGATCTCGCCCGAAATGGTCGGACTGACTTTCGGCGTACACAATGGCAAGCGTCACATTCCCGTCTTTGTCACGGAGAATATGGTGGGCCACAAGCTTGGTGAATTCTCGCCGACCCGAACCTATAAAGGTCATCCGGGTACGAAGGCGGAGAAGATGGCGAAGAGGAAATAGTAGTCATGGAAGCGATAGCTAAGACAAGACATTTGAAAGGAAGCCCGAGGAAGACGCGGCTCGTGATCGATCTGATCCGAGGTGAGAATGTTTCGCGTGCTCTGGCGATCCTCAAGTTTACCGATAAGCGGGCGGCCGGCCCGATCGAGAAAACGCTGCGTTCGGCGATCGCAAACGCGACGTATCTCGCGGAGCAGCAGAACATTGCTGTCGATCCGGACGATCTCTGGGTCAGGACCTGTTTCGTTGATATGGGCGCTCACAAGAACAGGCGCCGAATGCGTCCTGCTCCTCAGGGCCGTGCATATCGCGAAACGCGGCATTATTGCCACATCACCATTGCGGTGACCAGCGATGATAAGCCGAAGACCGAGAAAGAGTTGAAGGTTGAGGCCGCTAAGGCGAGAGCCGCGGACAGGCCGAAGAAAGAGAAGACTCCGGTTAAGAAGGCTGCTCCGAGGAAAGCGAAAGCTGAAGAGATCGAGACACCGATCGTAGACACTCCGGTTGCGGAAGCTGTCGAGACGGTCGCAGCCGAGAATGCTGCAGAGGTCGCAGATGTGAAGGACGCATCGACGACGGCAGAGGCTGAAAGCAACGAGACGAAGCCGGCTGACGACAGGCAGCAGGATATTAACGAGGACTTGGAGAGGCAGTAGGAACGCCGGCGTCTCGCCGGCCATCAGACGCCACCGGGACGGTGGCGTTCCACAAATATGGGACAGAAAGTACATCCATACGGCTTTAGGGTCGGATACAACAAAGACTGGCACTCGCATTGGTACACCAAAGCCGATTACGCCAAGTTCCTCGCTGAAGATCTCGAACTTAAGCGTGAGCTAAAGAAAAAATTCACAGGCGGCGGGGTATCGCACATCGACATCGAGCGTGCTGCGACCAGGATGAAGATCATCATCTATACGTCGCGTCCGGGTATCATCATCGGCCGTAAGGGTTCGGAGATCGAAAAGCTTCGCGAAGATCTGTCGCGTAAGACGGGTCGTGAAGTGCTCGTATCGATCCAGGAAATTCGCCACCCGGAACTGAACGCTCAGCTTCAGGCGGAGAAGATCGCACAGCAGCTTGAGAAGCGTATTGCTTTTCGACGTGCGATGAAGAAGACGATGGAAGAATCCACTCGATTTGGCGCACAGGGAGTGAAAGTGATGATCTCCGGCCGCTTGAACGGAGCTGAGATCGCACGTACGGAATGGTCGCTCGAAGGCCGTCTGCCGCTGCACACCCTTCGCTCGGATGTGGATTACGGATTTGCGGAAGCCCTGACAACGTTCGGCATCATCGGCGTAAAGTGCTGGATCTACCGTGGTGAGATCCTAGATCCTAAGGCCTCGATGGCCCGCGGAACGACATCGGATCCGATGAACGAAGTCAAGGTTCAGCGTGGTGCAGGCCGCGGCGATCGTAGGCCGCGTCGAGACGACCGTCGATAGTTAATAGTGAATAGCGAACAGTGAATAGTGAAGGAAAATTTCCGAACACTGACAAACTGACACTGGAGATTTTTAGTTATGTTGATGCCGAAAAAGGTCAAGCACCGACGAGTAATGAAGGGACGCATGCGCGGCAAAGCTACGCGCGGCGAGAACCTCGACTTCGGTGAATTTGGACTTAAAGCATTGGAAGCGGGCTGGATAACGGACCGCCAGATCGAAGCCGCACGTATTGCGATGACCCGCCACGTAAAGCGTGGAGGAAAGATCTGGATCCGTATTTTCCCCGACAAGCCGATCACAAAGAAACCGGCGGAAACGCGTATGGGTTCTGGAAAAGGAGCACCGGATCACTGGGTAGCGGTTGTTAAACCGGGCCGTGTGATGTACGAGATCCAGGGCGTTCCGGTGGAACTCGCACGCGAAGCATTTCAACTCGCGGCACAGAAACTTCCGATCAAGACAAAGTTCGTGACGCGTGCCGACCTCGAGGGAGGCATAGTTTAAGCAATGAAGGTAAAGGAACAACTAGAACAGCTTCGCGAGATGAACTCGCAGGAACTCACGGATCAGGCAGACGCTCTTAAAGAGTCGTTGTTTCGATTGAAGTTTCGAAAAGCACTGGGCGTTGGCGAAGTAGTTGCTGATATTCAGCGGGAGAGGAAAACACTCGCAAGGGTTTACACCGTGCTCGGTGAGAAGGATGAGGCCGCGAAATAAGCGGTAAGTGAAATTAAATGCCTAAGAAGAAAGCAGAAGAGACCGAAGCGGTCGAAGAGCAAGCTGGAACGGCCGAAGAATCGTCGATCATTGACACGGTTACCGAAGCGGTGACGTCTGCGGTCGAGACGGTCGTCGAGACTGTCTCAGCGGGCGCCGCGGCAGTGGTTGAGGCGATCGCAGGCGATGAAAAGCCGGCGGCCAAGAAAGGCAAGCGTGCTGAAAGAATCGGTGTGGTTTCGTCCGACAAGATGACAAAGACCGTTGTGGTCAACGTTGATCGTCTCGTCAAACATCCGATCTACCGCAAATACGTCCGCAAGCGAAAGAAGTTCATGGCTCACGACGAGATCGGTGCAAAGATCGGCGACAAGGTTCGCATCGTCGAGACTCGACCGCTGTCTGCCCGCAAACGTTGGCGCGTGGTCGAGATCATTCAGAAGGCACAGCTTTAGTTCGAACGGTTTTTGAGGTGATTCTATGATTCAGATGCAGACATCTTTGACGGTCGCTGATAATTCAGGGGCCAAGCGTGTGGTGATGATCATGCCCATTGGCGGATCAACATCGAAGATCGCTCGGCTCGGCGACAAGATCAAAGTAACTGTGAAGGAAGCTTCTCCGGACGGAACGGCGAAGAAGGGTAAGGTCTACAACGCCGTGATCGTTCGGACGCGAAAGGAAGTTCGCCGCAAAGACGGATCATACATTCGATTTGACGAGAACGCGGCGGTACTAATTAAGGACGACGGAACGCCGGTCGGGACCCGAGTCTTTGGTCCGGTCGCACGCGAACTTCGCGAAAAGAATTTCATGAAGATCGTGAGCCTCGCTCCGGAGGTTATCTAAGAAATGAAACCGGTTAAGACAGGTACAGTAAAAAGCAGAGTAAAGCGCGGCGACCAGGTCGTCTTCATCGCGGGCAAGGAATACAACCGTTATGACAGCGCAGGGAAGCGTCAGCCGTTTCGCGGGCGCGTGATCGAAGTCGATGCACGTAATGGCAAGGTTCGAGTTGAGGGTGCGGCTATCTATAAGCGTCACCAAAAGCCGGTACCCCAGATGAACCGCGAAGGCGGCATCATCGAGCGCGAGGGTTGGGTGAGCATCTCGAACGTCGCGATCATCGATCCGGAGTCGGGCAAGCCGACCCGCGTGAAGATTGAACTTCGCGACGGCAAGAAAGTCCGCATCGCAAAGAGCGGTAAGGTGATCGTTGAGCCGGATACCTTCGGTAAAAAAGAACCGAAGAAAGAAAAGGAAGATAAGGCTGAAGAATAAGTTTGAAGTTTGGAAACAGGAATTTGAAATTTCAGATCTGAGATCTCAAATGTAACTGATACCCAAACGAGGAAACATCAAACAATGGCAAGACTTAAGGAAAAATATAAGAACGAGATCGCCGGAGCTTTGGCGAAGGAGTTCGGCATCAAGAATCCGACCGCGGTACCTAAGGTTACCAAGGTAATCGTCAACATGGGCCTCGGTGAAGCGAGTTCGAGTGCGAAGATCCTGGATGTAGCAGCAGAGGAGCTTCGCGTGATCACCGGACAGAAGCCGGTCATCACCAAGGCTAAGAAATCGATCGCGGCCTTTAAGCTACGTGAGGGAATGAATATCGGTGCGATGGTCACACTCCGCGGCGACCGGATGTACGAGTTTCTCGATCGGTTGATCTCGGTAGCTCTTCCGCGTGTGCGTGATTTCCGAGGTATCTCGGGCAAAGCATTCGACGGCCGTGGAAACTACACGCTTGGTGTGCGCGAGCAGCTAATCTTCCCGGAGATCGATTTCAACAAGGTTGACAAGACGCGAGGTATGAACATCTCGATCGTTACGACCGCTAGCAATGATGAACAGGCACGTTCGCTGCTGAAGGCGTTGGGAATGCCCTTCCGGGCGTAAGTTCGAGGTTCAAAGTTCAAGGTTCAAGTTTTTGATCCTGACTTTGAACATGGAACCTGCAACATTGAACTTTAAATTGATATGGCAAAGATCAGCAAAGTAGTTAAGAACAACGATCGCAAGCGTATGGTCGCGAACTGGACGGAACGGCGTGCGGCTGCGAAGAAGATTATTAATAGCCCGAGCTCGACGCCAGAAGAGGTCGATGCAGCAGTGATGGTACTTCAGAAGATGCCGCGCGATGGAAGTCCTGTTCGGGTTCGCAACCGCTGTTCACAGTCGGGACGCCCGCGTGGTTTTGTCCGCAAGTTCGGTATCTCGCGTGTCGCGCTTCGCAAACTTGCTCTTGAGGGACAGATCCCCGGAGTGATGAAGTCGAGCTGGTAAGAGTTTTGAATGCGGAAGGCGGACGTGGCCGAACCCCCGCAATACTAATACGGAGTAAATAGTAATGACAGATCCAATAGCCGACATGCTTACCCGAATTCGCAATGCGATCGCGGCGAATCATCCGCGTGTCGACATCCCCGGTTCCAAACTGAAGATGGAGGTTGCCCGCATCCTTAAGGAAGAAGGCTACATCAACAACTTCACGACCAAAGGCGAAGGCATCAAGTATATGATTAGAGTCTTTCTGCGTTACGACGCAAAAGGAACTTCGTCGATCACACACCTTTCGCGCGTTTCGAGTCCCGGCCGCCGCGTTTATGTCGGTGCCGGCGAGATCCCGAAGGTGCTTGGCGGATACGGGATCAATATCGTTTCCACGTCGCAGGGTTTGATGAGCGGCAAGAATGCCCGTAAGGAAAACGTGGGCGGCGAGATCCTCGCAGAAGTTTACTAGGAATCAAGGATGAAGGGCGTCGCGTTCTCGACGTCAGCCAATCCGATAAAGTTATGTCACGAGTAGGAAAAAAACCGATCACGATCCCTTCGGGCGTCACCGTTACGATCGGAGATTCGCAACTTGAAGTTAAAGGGCCGAAGGGCACACTGAGCACCCCGATCCCGCAAGGCGTTTCGTTCAAACAGGAAGAGGGAACTCTTGTTGCAGAACGTGCCGGCAAAGACCAGGCTGCATTTCACGGCTTGGCGCGAGCGCTTGCGAATAACGCGGTCGTCGGCGTGACGGAAGGTTTCGAGCGGAAGATGGATGTTGTTGGCGTTGGTTACAAGGCTGATGTACAGGACAAGAAGATCGTTTTCGCTCTTGGATATTCGCACCCGATCGAATTCCCGTTGCCGGATGGCATCGAGGCTAAAGCCGAGCGTGTAAATACAAAGACCTCTATCAATCAGTATCAGTTGACGATCACCTTGTCGGGAATCGATAAGCAAAAGATCGGCCAGGTCGCCGCTGAATTGAACCGCCTCCGCAAGCCGGATGCTTATAAGGGTAAAGGAATTCGATACGCCGACAAGACGTACAAGTTGAAGCCAGGTAAGACCGGCAAGTAGAATTTCGGATTTGGGATCGCGGAGTGCGAATTTATTTGGTTTCGCACCGCACCCATTGAATTTGTGGTAGGAATACGGTTCAACCCGAATTCCTAAATCCACAATCCAAAATAAATATGGCACAGAATAGTAGAGCAACCATTCGCCGTGCGGTCCACGGCCGGATCCGCAAGAAAGTTAGCGGAACCACGGCACGGCCGCGGCTTGCGGTCTATCGCAGCCTGAATCACATCTACGCACAGGTGATCGATGACGAGCAGGGAACGACCCTCGCGACGGCTTCGACAACCGAGAAGGCCCTTGCGGGTTCGACGGGTGGAAACGTGGAAGCGGCTCAGCGTATCGGCAAAGCTATTGCCGAACGTGCGATCGCAGCCGGTATCTCGAACGTCGTGTTCGATCGAGGCGGTTACGTTTATCACGGTCGTGTAAAGGCGTTGATCGATGCTTCGCGTGAGGCAGGTTTGAATAAGAACGAGGCAGCTTCGAACGGAGCAGCGACGGAAGATAACAGTAATGAAAGCTAAACAGAGAATTTCTCCGAACGGACTTATCCTTAAGGACCAGCTTATCTCGATCAACCGTGTAACGAAGGTCGTGAAGGGTGGTAAGAACATGTCATTCGCAGCCCTCGTCGTCGTTGGCGATGAATCGGGACACGTCGGTTTTGGTACTGGCAAGGCTAAGGAAGTTCCAAACGCGATCAAGAAAGCGGTCGAAGCGGCGAAGAATAGCCTGATCAAGGTTCCGCTTATCGAGGGAACCCTGCCGCACGAAATGATAGGCGAATACGGCGCGGGCCGCGTTCTGCTAAAACCGGCGGCTGAAGGTACAGGCGTTATCGCCGGTGGAGCTGTCCGTCTGGTGCTTCAGGCTCTCGGCGTTCACAACGTTCGAACGAAGATCCTGGGCTCGAGCAACAACCACAACGTGGTTCGCGCAACGTTCAACGGACTCACGCGAATGAAGGATCCGCTCGAGGTTGCCCGCCTTCGCGGCAAGCAGGTAGAGGAATTGGTTTAAGCGGAACGCCAGCGTCTCGCTGGCGAATAGCTGCCGCCGACAGCGGCGTTCCATAAAGATCATGGCAAAGAAAGAAGAAAACGCAGGCAGCACGATCACGATCCAGTATTATCGAAGTTCGATCGGCTACGCGAAAAAGCAGAAGCTGATCGTATCGAGCCTCGGCATTACGAAGCTCAACCAGAAGGTCACGCGGCCGGATACGCCGTCGATGCGAGGCATCGTCGCAAAGGTCCCGCATCTTCTTAGGATCGTTGACTAGAGATTTCTTACCGCACAGACGCGGAGACGCGGAGGGTCGATAGCGAACTCTCCCTGGCTCTGCGTCTTGGTAGTTTGATAAGTTTCAAGAGGAAACTAGAAATGGCACTTTCATTAAATAACCTTAAACCGGCTGCCGGTTCGACCCATAAAAAGAAGCGAGTCGGTCGCGGTCCCGGTTCGGGACTTGGTAAGACCGCCGGACGTGGCCATAAAGGCCAAAAGTCCCGATCCGGCTACTCGAGCAAGATCGGATTCGAAGGCGGACAGATGCCCCTGCAGCGTCGGCTTCCGAAGCGCGGCTTTACGAACATCTTCAAGAAGCAGTGGATCGAGATCAGCCTCGCTAAGATCGAAGCTAATTTCAGCGCGGGTGACGAAGTCACTCCGGAACTCCTCCACGAACGCGGCCTGATCAAAAAAGCGAAACACGACCTGGTGATCCTCGGGACCGGTAATATTACCAAAGGCCTTAAGATCTCGGCTCATCGTTTTACCAAGACTGCAAAAGACAAGATCGAAAAGGCCGGTGGAACCGCGTCGGAGATAGTCAAAGTAGCCGAAGCAGCTGCTTAGGTTTAGAGGTCCAGCTTCGGCTGGGAAATGTTGCTGCGAGTTGTAGGGTGGTAACCTTAGACAAGCCAAAGCTTGCACTCTGAACTAAAATCATATGGAGAAGTTTTTAAACGCTGTTCAAAACATGTTCAAGATCCCCGAGCTTCGGACGAGGATCTTGTTCACGCTTGGAATGCTTGCCATTTATAGGTTCGGTGCACATGTCTCGGCACCGGGTATCAATAAGCAGCAGCTCGAGCGAGTGTGGAACGAAGTTGCCGGAACGCTGCTTGGTGTTTTGGATCTATTCTCGGGTGGAAACTTTCGAACCATCTCTGTCTTTGCCCTTGGGGTAACTCCGTACATTACGGCGTCGATCATCATGCAGCTCCTACCCGTCCTTTCACCTGCTGTCAAAAAGATCCAGGAAGAGGGCGAGGTCGGCCGGCAGAAGATGAATCAGTGGACCCGCTATCTAACAGTAGTGTTGTGCTCAGTGCAGACATTCTTTGTAGCTACGTGGCTCAGCCGCAACGCGATCATTCCGGACACTTGGCCGGCGACGATCCTGGTCGTTGTAACTTTGACGACCGGTACGATCTTCGTGATGTGGCTTGGTGAACAGATCACTGAACGCGGAGTCGGAAATGGAATCTCGCTTCTCATCTTTGCAGGTATCGTGATCGGACTTCCGAGAGCAGTATTGCAGATCCAGGAACGCATCAGCGGCGGTGACCCGATGCAGACGCTAGGAGTGATCTTCCTTGGGGCTGTGATCGTTGCCTTGATTGCTTTGATCGTTTATGTCGAATCGGCGAGACGAAAGATAGCGATCACATACGCAAGCAGACGTGTAGGCAACCAGACGTTTCGCGGACAGGAAACGAGTCTGCCGCTGAAGATCAATATGGGTGGGGTTATCCCGGTGATCTTCGCTTCGTCAGTACTTGCGATGCCGCAGACCTTATTCGCGGCCTTTCCGCCCGCACAAGGCGACACGACTTCGGCTTGGTCAAAGATCTACGCATTTTTCCAGGTTTTTCATGGCGGCGATCCGTACTACGAGTTGGTTTTCATCTCATTGATCGTCATATTCACGTTCTTTTATATCACTATCGTCTTCAACACGGACGAAGTTGCGGACAATCTTCGCAAGCATGGCGGATTCGTCGCGGGTATTCGACCCGGTGCTCCGACCGCTGAATATTTGAACGGGATCTTGACCCGGCTGACGACGGTTGGGGCTATCTACCTGGCACTTGTCGCGTTCATTCCACAGGTGTTGCTTAGTGGATTCAAGGTGGCGAGATTGCCGTTCATCGGCGACCGGCTCGACGCATTCCTGACGGCTACGCCGGGCTTGAGTTGGATTCCGACGGGTATGGGCTATCAGTTCTTTTTCGGCGGAACCTCATTGCTGATCCTTGTGGGTGTTGCGATGGACACGGTTTCGCAGATAGAAGCTCAGCTTGTGATGCGAAATTACGAAGGATTTTTGGGAGCAGGTTCAAGGCTTCGCGGGCGTAGGAGTTAAACTTTGATTCCGGAAAATTAGCCGCGAATTATACGAATTACACTGATTGGAGAGAACTAATTCGTGAAATTTGTGTAATCCGTGGCTAGTTTCCGTTTTGCTATTTGATGAACAAGATCATCGTACTTATCGGGGCACCCGGAGCCGGGAAGGGAACGCAGGCGAGACTTCTGCAAGACCGCCGTGGGATCCCTCAGATATCGACTGGCGATATGTTCCGGGAGATGAAGACGCTCGACACGCCGCTCGCACGTGAAGTGCAGGAGATAATGACGACGGGAAAGCTGATCTCCGACGAGATCACGTTCAAAATCGTTCAGGATCGGACCTCGCGACCGGATTGTGAGAATGGTTACATCCTTGACGGATATCCGCGAACGGCGGTTCAGGCGGAACAACTCGAGGCCCTTGCCGCACAAGAGACCAAAGTGATTCAGGCGATCGAGGTCGGCGTGCCGCGCGAAGAGTTGATGCGGAGATTGACCGGTCGAAGATCGTGCCCGGTTTGCGGCGAGATCTATAACGTACATTCGAAGCCGCCGAAAGTCGAGGGCCGATGTGATCTGCATCCGGATGCTGAACTGGTTCACCGTGCGGACGATAATGAGGACAGCGTTTCGACGCGGCTCGCGACTTATGATGAACTGACCGCTCCGTTGATAGATTACTACGAGAGGTCAGGTAGGCTGAACAAGGTCGACGGCGGCGGCGAACTTGAAGAGATATATTCGCACCTCGATAGGTTGATCTAGTGTTTGGAAATTCAAGGATGGATGGCGTTCTCAGTGCCACATCGCGGATCCTGTTTGGAAAGAGAATGATCATCGCAAAATCGCAAAAGGATATGGAGAAGATGCGTGCCGTCGGCGAGCTTATCGCTGAGGTTCGTGAGACTCTCCGTGCGATGGTTGCCCCGGGTGTGTCGACCCTTGAAATGAACACCGCGGCTGAGAAAATGATGCGTGATGCCGGGGCCATCCCGACATTCATTGGCTATAAGCCGCGCGGAATGGTTCCTTTCCCGTTCGCGATATGTGCATCGCCAAACGCCGAGGTGGTCCACGGTTTTTCGAAGGATGTGCCACTTGTAGAGGGCGATATCATTTCGCTGGATATGGCCTGCACCTTGGAAGGATTTGTTGGGGATACAGCGATCACTGTAGGTGTCGGAGAGGTCACCGACGAGCTAAAGCAGCTGATGCGGGTTACCGAAGAGTGTCTGATGCTTGGGATAGAGCAGTGCCGTCCGAATAAGCGGGTCGGCGACATCGGAGCCGCAATTCAGACTCACGCGGAGAAATTGGGATACGGGATCGTTCGGGATTATACCGGGCACGGCATCGGCCGCTCGATGCATGAGGCTCCGCAGATCGCGAATTATGGTCGTGCTGGAACGAAAGAAAAGATTCGGGCGGGATATTGTTTTGCCATTGAACCGATGCTGAATGTCGGTACTCCCGAAACGAAAACGCTCGATGACGGATGGACGGTGGTGACGGCAGACGGTAAGCCGTCTGCTCATTTTGAGCATACGGTTGCCATCACGGTTGACGGCCCGGAGATCCTTACGTTAACGAAACAGCAGAAATCTGAACTCGGAAAGGCTCAAGCAGCTAATTCTGCCGCCTCAGCTTGAAAGTTTCGGGAGATTTCGCTAACATTAGAAGTTTGTCCAACTAGGCAGCGGTTGGTCCTTTAGATTTCTGTCTAAAGAAGAAGGTACATGGGGCGGATCACTTATATAAATAGGTGAGCCTACCGACAAGAGGTGCTATGAAAGTACGTCCATCAGTAAAGAAAATTTGCGATAAGTGCAAGGTTATCCACCGAAAGGGGATCGTCAGGGTGATCTGTGAAAACCCGAAGCATAAACAGCGTCAAGGATAGTTAGGAGAAGTTATGGCTCGTGTAGCAGGTGTAGATTTGCCGCCCAATAAGAGGGTAGAGATTGGTTTGACGTACATCTACGGCGTCGGCAGGGCGCGTGCGGTTGACGTTCTTGGAAAAGCTGGCGTCGACGGCGGAGCGAAGATCCGTGAGCTTAGCGAAGACGAGCTTAACAAGATTCGAACCGTCCTCGACCAAGAAGGCGACATCGAAGGCGACCTCCGCAAGCGTGTCCAGATGGACATCAAGCGTCTGATGGATATCGGCTGCTATCGCGGACTTCGACACCGCCGAAGCTTGCCTGTACGCGGTCAGCGAACCTCGACGAATGCCCGAACCCGCAAAGGCCCGCGTAAGGCCGCCGTTGCTAAGAAGAAAGCTCCAGGTAAAAAGTAATTGACGCGGGTCACTGAGGTGATCTGCAAAAAATAAAGAGACATGGCTAAAGCAGCAGCAAAGAAAAAGACCTTTAAGAAGAAAGAGCGGAAGAACATTCCCTACGGGATCGTCCACATCTCAGCTTCCTTCAATAACACTTTGATCTCGATCACCGATACGCAGGGCAATCTGATCGCACAGTCGTCATCAGGCGCTCGCGGATTCCGCGGTTCGCGTAAGGGAACCCCTTTCGCGGCGCAGCAGGCTGCCGGCGAAGCAGCTCGCAAAGCCGGAGAGGCGGGAATGCGTGAGGTCGACGTTCGAGTTAAAGGTCCGGGCGGCGGCCGTGAATCGGCCATCCGTGCGATCGCTCTTGCAGGGATTCGTGTTAATTCGATCCTTGACACAACGCCGATCCCGCATAATGGCTGTAGGCCGCCGAAGCGCCGACGCGTTTGATCATTTTAGGTTGACTATCAAAAGGAAGAAGGGTCACTGACCTGTAAACTTTTCCGCTAAGAAGGCGGAGGCAGAAAATACTATGGCTAGATATAGAGATGCGGTGTGCAGATTGTGCCGCCGGGAAGGCGGGAAGTTATTTTTGAAGGGCGATCGATGTTTCAAGCCCTCGTGCGCGATCGAGAAGCGTGGTACTAACCCTCCGGGACAGCACGGCGCAGCCCGCCGCAAAATGCTCGCCGGTTATGGCCAGCAGCTCCGTGAAAAGCAGAAAGTAAAACGTATTTACTTTATCCTGGAAAAACAGTTCCGAAACTATTTCGAAAAGGCACTCCGCCAAAAGGGCGTTACGGGCGAGAACTTATTGTTCATGCTTGAGCGTCGTTTGGATAATGTTGTTTACCGTTCTGGTTTTACCACCTCGCGACGGCAGGCTCGGCAGATCGTCAACCACGGTCATATCTTTGTTAATGGACGAAAGGTCGACATTCCTTCGTTCCAGGTAAAGGTTGGCGACGTAGTTACGGTGAAGGAAAAGAGCACAAAGAACGCCCATATCGATGGAGCGTGGTCGACGGCCGCAGGACGCGGACGCCCGACTTGGATCGCACCGCAGGGTGCTGACCTTTCGGTCGCGATCGCTTCGCTGCCGACACGTCAGGATATTGACGCAAATATCAACGAGCAGCTTATCGTTGAGCTTTACAGTAAGTAGTAACTAAGGGTTAGCTGAAGTATCCGGGTCAAGAGAGTTCGTTCTTTTCTTTGCTCGATCCGGGGACAAGGCCGACCCATGACCCATTTTAAAAGAACACACT
>JBDSLC010000003.1:0-3866 GCA_039916585.1 Pyrinomonadaceae bacterium
AAATGCAGCGACTGCTGATTCAGATCGTTCTCGATCGCGTTTCGGAGGTGAGGATCGACTGCTTTTGACGAAGATCTTCCTAAGCTCGGTGCAATCGATTCGACCGCTAAACGGATGGACGGAAACACGTTCGGCGGATGGTTGTCGATTACGTAGTAGGACAAGTACTCACGGGTGAACAAGGTGCCGACATGGCGTCCGCTGATCTGTTGGACGAGGTAACAGCGTACTACCTACTCCACCGTCACGATTTCGGATTGGACGAGGCTCCGGTCGGTGCGTGCATTCTCTACGCTACGGCCTGCGGACTTTCGGATGCCGAACTCGAACGAACTTGGGACATTCTCACGGGTAGCGGTTCATCGTCCACCTCAGCGGCAGACGCCGACGATGAGATTGACGAAGAAGCCGGCGAAGCAGAAGGCGAGGACTCGTCCGCTGGCGGAAGCAAGGTGAAGCTTAAGGCATGGAGCCAACGCCGCGGCCGCGTTATGGGTTATGAAGCTCCGGAAGGCAAAGCCGTTCCCCTGATCGACCGTATCCACCGCGTAATGCACCTTTGGAAGGACGGTGACGTACAAAAGGTCGACGAGTTTCTCGATGATCACGCCCTGCGGCGGAACGAGTTATTCAAACGGGTAGTTCAGTCGCTGATCGAATTGTCTTCTAACAGCGAACGAACGCTGTTAGAAAGTATCAGCAATCACATTGGAGCAAAGGGCGCGAAGGTCGCCGGCGAGCCGACATTGTTTTAGGTCAGCGTAGGACTGCGTGATCGCGGCCTCAGATGGAGTAAATAAATGGCGAAACATCCTTGGAAACCATGGCACGAGGTCGTGACCATTCGGGAAGACCTCAAATCGGGCGAACTGCCGCTGCACATGTTCGCGGCCGATCTCTACGAGGTCATGATGCAGAACGGAAAACGGCCGATCTACGAAAAGCCGGAAGAGTTTTTCGCCCTGACCTACCCTACTCATAATTTGCGCAACCTAGTCAAGGATGTGATGGATCGCCTCGCGGGCAGAAATGACAAAGCCGTCCGACAACTTGAACTGACATACGGCGGCGGAAAGACGCATACGCTGATCACGATGCGCCAGCTCGTCAATGATCCGGACAATCTACCCGATCTTCCCGCCGTTCATGAGTTTGAGCAGGCGATCGGACAAAAGCCTCCTAAAGCACGCGTAGCAGCACTTTGTTTCGACAAGCTGGACGTGGAAACGGGTTGCGACGTTCGATCACCTGAAGGTGCGGTGCGCAGGTTGAAACAACCATGGAGTGTTTTGGCATATCAGATCGCTGGCGATGAAGGCTTGAAGCTCTTGAACGCCGACGGAAAGGCCGAGGAACGCGAATCGCCCCCAGCAGAGAACACGCTCACCGAACTGCTCGAACTTCCGTCGAAACAAGGTTTTGGCACCTTGTTGCTGATAGACGAGGTCCTTCTTTATGCAAAGGTCAAGATCCGATCGAATCCAGGCTGGCTGGATATATTGACGTCATTCTTTCAATACCTGACTCAAGCAGCTGCGAAAGTCGACCAGTGCTGCATTGTCGCTTCTCTCCTGTCGAGCGAGCCACAGGACCAGGCTGACGAGCTGGGAAAAAAGATCGTCTCGCAACTATATGACGTATTTCAGCGTCAGCGGGAGGCGGTGGTACAGCCGGTCGAACAATCGGACGTAGCCGAAGTTCTTCGTCGGCGTCTTTTTGAAGCTTCATCGACCCGCAAGAACGCCGAATGGCCACAGCATGTCATTGCCGCACTAAAAGGCGTACAAAACCTCGACGATCATACCGCTCAGGAAGGCTCAACAGCGGAGGAGCGCTACCTAAAAAGCTATCCGTTCCACCCTGAACTTACCGAGGTCTTCTATACCAAATGGACGAGCATTGATCGCTTCCAGAAGACACGTGGTGTGCTTCGCACTTTTGCATTGGCACTACGGTCGGCTGCTAACTGGGATGAAAGTCCTCTTGTGGGCCCGGCGGTTTTCCTGAGCCCGCCGAAACAGAACGGGTTATCTGAGGCAGCGCGTGAGCTGGTGGCCATTGCCGACACGATCGTCACCGACGGCCAGGCTACACGGTGGACTGGAATTTTGGAGTCCGAATTAGACCGAGCCAAACAGGTCGAGGCCGAGTCAGTAGGTCTGAAGCTCCGCGAAATCGAACAGGCTGCCATCGCGACTTTTCTGCATTCCCAGCCTACGGGACGGAGTGCAAAAACACGAGATCTCATACTTCTCATCGGTCCATGCCGGCCTGACAGGATCGAATTGGAAAAAGGATTACTCCGCTGGTCGCGGAATAGTTTTTGGCTGGATGACGCCAACATTCCGGAGAATGATAATGTCTTGCCCAACGAATGGCGGCTTGGAAATCGTCCCAATCTTAACCAGATGCAGGTTGCGGCCGCGGCGCAGATCTCAGGCGATGTTGTAAACGCCCGTTTGATCGATGAGATCAGCAAAACAAAGTCGCTAACCACAGGAGCATCGGCATCCGGCGTTCGGCCACACACGCTTCCTACCAAGCCGCGAGACGTCGAGGACGATGGACTCTTTCACTATGCGGTTCTTATGCCAAGCGCGGCCGCGGAATCCGGAAAGCCAAGTTCGGAGGCTCGGAAGTTTCTGGATGAAACAACCGGACCGGAGAAACCGCGAGTTTATAGAAATGCCGTTCTACTTCTCTGCCCATCAAAAGACGGTCTCGACCTCGCACAAGCACGTATCCGCGAATACTTAGGTTGGGAACGAGTGAGCCAGGATCTGACCGCGAGTAAAGAGGAAGGCGGAACGCTGGATGCGGCCCGGATGTCCACATTAGCAATCAATCTTGATCGATCGAGAAAGAAGATCGGTGAAGCGGTGAGACAGGCTTATTGCATCGTAGTAACCGTATCGGACAAGGACGAACCACAGGCCTTTAAAATTACTGTCACAGATGATCCGCACTTCGAGGTCATCAAGAATGACGCTCGCTCGCGAGTTCAAGACATGGCGATCTCAGCCGATGCTTTGCTACCTGACGGGCCGTATAACCTCTGGCGAGATGGCGAAAACAGTCGAAGGATAAAGGATCTCGCCGGGGCGTTCGCCCAGCTCCCCCACTTGCCCAAGATGCTCAAGGCTCAGGCGATTCTTGAGACGCTTGTTGACGGATGCGTTCAGGGTACTTTTGTACTCCGACTTACCCGGCCGGATCGCACGTTCCGGACATGGTGGAGAACTCGTCCTGATGCTACTGCATTGGGCGACTCGGCAATGGAATTGGTGATGCCGGAGGCGGCAGAACTCGATGTGATTGCGAGTGAGCTTCTGATGCCGAACGCTCTGCCTAGCCTTTGGAACGGAGATGAAATTACGGTACAGACCTTATATGACTACTTTAGCGGATCAACGGTGGTACAGGTCGACAAGGGCGGGTTCGCGGAGCCTGTTGCAATTCCTAAGGCCGACGGCAAGGTCGTAAATGAGTCAATTGTCGCCGCAGTAAATACCGGAAAATTGTGGCTGCTCTCCGGGCCAGCGAGTTTGTTGGAAGAACCAATCCCTACAGGTGTGTTGAGCCCATCTTCGCGTTTGCTTCCGCCCCCCGAACCCGTGTCGGCAGTATCAATCCTTCCCGAAAATCTCAGTGATGCGTGGAGAGACGGCGACACATCCGCCCTCTCCATTGCGACGGCTCTTTCGAGTCGCGACGGCAATAGCCTGCCTTGGAAGACTATCCGAGACGTGATCGACGGCGCACTACGGGCTCGCTTCTTCAGGCTTTCTGAAGGATCGGGTGCGTGGCCGTGCGACTTCCCAGGAGCGGGAGCGGTCCAGCTTACGGTCGAGGGTATCGAGCCCGCT
>JBDSLC010000004.1:0-10008 GCA_039916585.1 Pyrinomonadaceae bacterium
AGATCGCCCGAAGCCTCGCCGGCAACGATCAATATTGGGGTACTTTTGTCTGACATCGAATGGACTATGAACAAGCCCGCGCGTAACCAAGGGCGATACGCTCAACTCGGATGTAGGGCTTGTGCACTCGAACCTGAGATACAAATCTTAAACCAACCCCGTTAAATCCTGAAAAGACAAACCTTTGTCTGCTCTACGGCATCAAAGCCCTTGATTTAAGCTCACTTAAGTATCACTTCGGCCTCCCTTGCGGATGCCGTTACATACCACTAGAATAATCCTTTTGTGCTTTCCCCAAGGGTTATAAGTTTTGAATAGCACTTGTTTGTATTTTTGGAGGAGTTTGTGAACCTTCGCTCTTTTGTAGCATTTACCATTATCTTTTCGCTTCTCGCCATTCCGACGGCAAAAGCGCAGACCGATTCTGTTATCGGGCAGGTTACATCGTTTGCCAGCGACTCGTTCGCGGGTTCGATCAGCGGCGACGGACGCCTTGTTGTGTTCGAGTCTCGCGGCAATCTCGCGACTGAGAATCCGCGCAACTCCGACGGAAATACCGAGATCTTTATTTGGGATTACGCTCAACGACGGATCTTTCAAGTAACCGATACGAAAAGTGTCCAGAACAACACGTTCGGCGACTATTCACAGGCCAATATCCGGGTCGAGATCATGAATAAGCGGCCGGTGATCAGCCAGAATGGCTTGTGGGTCGCTTTCGCTTCAAATGCTACGGCGTCAATAGTTTCCCCGCCAGACGACCGTACCCCCGGCAGTTTCGACGGTAATATCTACAACACCCAGGACCCGTACCCGGCCAGCGGTTGTCCGGCCCCGACCCCTACGCCGAGTCCGACCGCAACGCCAACCGCAACTCCGTCGCCAACGGCAACCCCTGCCGGAGCCACTCCGACTCCGACACCCGTTCCAACGTCGACTCCATTCAATACGCTGATGCAATGCGACGGAAACATGGAGATTTTCCTGTATCGTGTCCCGGCGTTGGCACCTGCCGATCTGACGTCGGGTGACCCGGTTTCAGTAACCGATCTTGGGGCGGGTTCATTCTCGCGTTTGACTAACACACCGCCCAGCCGGTATCCGCAACCGGGATCGTCTCTGCGTGCTCCGTTTATCGCGGACGACAATCACGACTCGAGCATCGATGACGATGGCAGCACCGTCGCTTTCGTCTCTACCAGAGATCTCGTTACCGGCGGAAACGCGTTTCCCACTGATGACAATGACGAGATCTTTGTCTGGTCCTCTGGCTCAATGAATCAGATCACCAGAACGCTGCGCGGGCCCGTCCAGAATCCGATCTATAACAAGAATCCGGCGATTTCGGGCGATGGCTCGCGTGTCGCCTTCGCGAGCACCGGCGACGATCCGATCGACGACCCAAACAGCGCGGCGAATTTCGATACGGGCAGCAATCCGGCCGACAGCCGCAACGAAGAGGTTTTTTACGCAAACCTTGCTGGCGGATTGCCGACCGGCGGTAAACAGGTCACCACGACCACACCAACAAGTGCCGGACTGCCGGTTAACTTTCTTGAATATGGCAAACGTATCAGCCGCAGCGGCGAGTTGATCGCGTTCGATTCCTTCGCTGATCTAGCCAACGAGAATAACAGTACGAACTATGAATCGTTCGCAACATACATCTACAACGTAACCGCGAATACGTTCCGTCGCATCGGCGACAGGAGCACTGCAGACACGGGCGCGACCGGTGGAGACGTCCCTCGATATCCCAGTTTTACCGATTATGATGCCTCGGGGAATCCGGCCACGCTGGTGCTCGAGACGCGCTTGAACATCCTCCCCACCGGGGTGGTCGCCACAACCGAAGCCAACGGCCTAAACCCGGAAACCTCGCGGCCGATCCAGTTCTATACCTATCCGCTAAACGTGCCGGCTACGAGTGCGACGTTCTCGCGGATCACCAAGTTCCCGATCTCCTCCGGTTTCCTCGCCCAATCACAGCCCCTAACCTCAGATTCGTCGTCGCGGCTGGCCTTTAATTTAGGCCTAACCGAACTCGGCGGCGGAAACTCAGATCTTCTAAGCGAGGTCTACTATCTCTACTCTCCGCAAGTTGTAGGCACCGTCACGACAGATTCCGCCTTGACGTTTGTCACCGGGGCTTCGGGTCTTCCCGTTACACCAACTGGCAGCCCAACTCCGACACCAAGTCCAACGGCGACCCCAACGGCAACGCCAACGCCAACTCCTACAGCAACGCCGACGCCTACAGGTTCGCCGACGCCAACTCCGATCACGCCAGCTTCGGTTACCGGCATCTCGCCGGGAATGCTGGCGCGGATCAATTTCGCGTCGCCTTTGTCACCGGCTGTAACGCCTCGCACCGCCAATGGAAGTCTTACGCAGAGTTTCTGGCTTCCGCTTTCGCTTAGCGGAGTAACGATGACGATCGGCGGCCACACCGTTGGACTCAAGTCAGTCGACAGCAACTCAATAGAGTTCGTTGCACCTCGTGCCTTGTCGAGCCTTTTTGAGGGATTGAACTATCCGGTCGTTATCAATAATAACGGCAGCGTGACGAAGGGATGGGTCACCATCGTTCCTACTCGCCCTGATGTGTTCTCAACTGTATTCGGACCCGGCGGGCGGGCGCAGGCTGTGAATGTTGTGAATCGTGTTCATACTCCGGAGCCGTTTACGGTTACAACAGTCCGGGTAAAGGGCGGACGACGGGTGCCTACTGTTCTCAGGCTTCGCCTAACCGGTGTGGAGGGCGCTGGAGTGTCGAACTTCAGCATTCGTATCGGAAGTCAGACCATCGCAGGCACACCCATTAAGACTGGCGGAGTATTGGTCGAGCCTGGCGTCTACTACGTCGATTTCGAACTTCCTGCGGGACTCAACGCTGCCGGCGATCAGCCTATCGTTGTTACCATTCTGGCGGGGTCTGCGACATACTCATCGCGACTTGACGATACGGCGCCGCGTCTTAGGATCCTTTGATCCCAAACAAGGGTTACCACGAAGAGCAGGTCCGGGCCTGCTCTTTTTTGTTATCGTTGGATAATCTCAACTTATCATTGGGCGCAAGAATCGTTTGCCTCGATTTTGCCGATGTATTATTCTCTTACATATACAATGCCGCTTTTGATCCTCGCTGATTCGGCATATCCCATCCCAATTAATAAAGGCTCTTATGCTTAAGGAGTAATACATAGATGGCAGAAAAAGATGTAACCACGATGAAGATCTCGCCCGTTGTCTGGAAAAACGGAGAGGTGATCAAATGGGACGACGCCCGTATCCATGTGATGTCGCACGTTGTTCACTACGGCTCCAGCGTTTTCGAAGGTATCCGCTGCTACAGCACGACAAAGGGATCCGCCGTGTTTCGTCTGCCCCAGCATATCCAGCGATTACTCAATTCCGCAAAGATCTATCGGATGGATTCCAGCTATACAAAACAGGAAATAATCGACGCTACTGTGAACCTTGTAAGTGAAAGTGAACTCGATTCTTGTTACCTCCGCCCGGTCATCTTCCGCGGCCTCGATGAGGCCAACCCGTCTTTCGGGGTTTACGGAATGAATAATCCGATCGAAACCTACATCGCCGCCTGGCAATGGGGCAAATATCTAGGCGAAGAAGCCCTTGAAAACGGTATCGACGTCTGCGTTTCAAGTTGGAACCGGATCACGTCAAACGCTCTGCCTGCGATGGCAAAGGCAGGAGCAAATTATATGAATTCCCAGCTGATCAAGATGGAAGCCAAGCTCGGCGGGTTTGCCGAAGGTATCGCCCTTGACGATCGGGGGTACGTATCCGAAGGATCGGGCGAGAATCTCTTCGCCGTAGTCGATGGCAAGCTTGTCACTCCGCCGCTTGGCGCGTCGATCCTGCCCGGAATCACACGCGACAGCGTCATCCAGATCGCTCGTGAGATGGGAATCGAAGTGCAAGAGGCTACTATCCAACGTTCGGCCCTCTATCTTGCGGATGAGCTCTTCTTTACGGGCACGGCCGCAGAGATCTCACCGATCCGATCCGTCGACCGAATTTCGATAGGCAGCGGCAGGAGGGGAGAATTAACGGAAAGGATTCAAGACGAATTCTTCGCGATCATTGATGCACGCCGTCCAGCCCCTAATGGAGCTGAGTGGTTGACGTTCGTTTCGGATACCCAAGAAAAAAAAACGGCAGTAGCTTAGCTTAGGCCTGAAACGAACTATTTTCTTATAAAGGGAGGTCTATGAGCCTCCCTTATTTCGTGTGGTGTCGATCCTGTGGTTCCATATTTTTACCGTTTCGCCAAATGAGCATGAGTGAAAAAGGTGTAGATCAACCCCAAAACTCTGGCATCCGGCTTGACACGGTCGTACTGATCTGCGGAGCAGTCGTGATGATATTCGAGATCATCGGCTCGCGTGCTCTTGCACCGTTCATCGGCACTTCAACCTATATCTGGACGAGTCTTATAGGCGTGATCCTAGGAGCTCTGAGTGCTGGTTATTGGATCGGTGGCCGAATGGCAGATCGCCTACCGAAAAAGCATGTACTCGGCTCAGCGACCCTTGCCGCTGCCGGACTGATCGCTTTGACGACGCTTATCAAAGATCCGTTTCTTACGGGGATCGCAGAATTACCCACCCGCCTTGAGCTAAAGGCAGTGATCTCAGCACTGATCCTATTTGCTCCGGCGAGCGTCGCCCTCGGATTCGTCACTCCATATGCGGTAAAACTTCGAATGGATTCGCTGGGTAACGCGGGTCGTACCGTCGGACGCCTCTATGCCCTATCGACAATCGGGAGCATCATAGGCACCTTTGTCGCGGGATTCGTTCTATTGCCTTTCCTTGGTACCAATCGAACGCTTTATCTCATCACCGCCGCCTTATTTCTGGCTACATTTTTGCTGATCCCTTTTCGTCTAGATCGGAAGATATCCTCCGCGGGCATTGTCCTCATTCTTGCAATTACTGCTAACGAGCTGACCTCGTATGTTATGTACCGCGCAATCGGGTTTGAGGACATCGACACCGAATACAGCCGTGTTCGGATCTTCCGATCGACGGATCCGAACACCCATCAACCGATCGAAGCAATGACATTCGACCCTCATTCGACGCAGTCCGCGATGTTCATCGATAACGACGAATTGGTCTTCGAATACACTAAGTTCTATCACTTGATCAGTATTCTGAAGCCCGGATTTCAACGGTCGCTGATGATCGGTGGAGCCGGCTACAGCTTTCCGAAGGCATACCTTGCTTCATATCCACATGCCTCGCTCGACGTGGTTGAGATCGATGAGGCACTGACACAGATCGCTCGGCAACGATTTCGCCTGCGCTACAACGACCGCCTTCGAATTATTCACGAAGACGGACGCGTGTTCCTTAATCATTCAGATACAGCCGCTTACGATGTGCTGATGATCGACGCGTTCGGATCGCTGTTCTCGGTCCCCTATCAGCTGACGACGATCGAGGCCGTAACGCAGATGCACCGAACCCTGACTGAGGATGGCGTTGTCGTGTTCAATCTCGGATCGGCCGTTCGCGGTGACGCTAGCCTTTTCTTCCAGGCTGAATTCGTCACCTACAAAGCCGTGTTCCCTTTCGTTTACATGTTTAAGGTGCGACCCGAACGCTCGGTCGCGGAGCTCCAGAACCTTATCGTCGTCGCATGCAAACGCGAATGCCTTCCGCCTTCTAGCGATGATCGGTTTATCGGTCCACTGCTCGATCGACGCTACCTGGACGAAGTCCCGTCTACCGTTCCTGTTCTCACCGACGACCTCTCCCCGGTCGAACAATATATGTCGATCGCACAGGCAAGTCGTTAGGTGTCGAATTAGCCGCCTCTCCCCGGGCCTCTAAATTGAAACTCAAACGGGTTACGGTCGCGACATTCCGCAACCAGATAGATGAGGATGCCGGGATAGCGATACCCCGAGCCGTGATTTCTATGTCTACGTGGTTAAGACTTCAGAGCAAGACCGCGAAAGGCATAAAAAAATACAGGAAAATACGGACGCAGAGTGCCCAGGCGTGAAAAAGAATCGGCGAATGCTCCGGTTTGGCATCCGGAGCATTCGCCTTATTTGCTTGAGAGCGTTTACGGTGAGACTGCCTAACCCCGCACCACTGCGGCAACCCGCGACGATATTACCCCTTCGCAACTGCCTTCGTTTCTTCTGCCGGTTCCGGTCTTGGTGCGGCCAAGCCTAACTCCGGCGAGCGCCAAAGGTTCGAGACAAGAAGTTCGCGGATGAATGTCATCTCCTTTGGCAGTCGATCGTAGAGCTTGAAGAAGAGGTCGTCGTGCATGGCGATCTCTTTTAGCCAGATGTCGCGGTCGAGGCTCATCACGCCGTTCCACTGCTCTTTCGAGAAGTCGAGCCCGCGCCAATCGAGGTCTTCGTAACGCGGCATCCAGCCGAGGGGGGTTTCGATTCCCTTCGAGATACCTCGCGTGCGTTCGACGACCCATTTCAGGATTCGCATATTCTCGCCGAAGCCGGGCCAGAGGAACTTGCCGTCCTCGCCCTTGCGGAACCAGTTGACCGAGAAGATACGCGGCGGTTCGGGGATCTGGCGGCCAAAGTCGAGCCAGTGTGCGAAGTAGTCGCCCATGTGATAGCCAGCGAACGGCAGCATCGCGAACGGATCGCGGCGGACCTCGCCGATATTGCCGAACGCGGCGGCAGTCATCTCTGAGCCCATCGTCGCGGCCATGTAAACGCCAAACGCCCAGTTGAACGACTGCTGAATGAGCGGTACGACGGAGTTGCGTCGGCCGCCGAAGATGAATGCCGATACGGGAACGCCCTTTGGATTGTCGAAATCTTCATCGACCACCGGGCACTGCGTGATCGGCGCGGTGAAGCGTGCGTTCGGGTGCGCCGCCGGCTTTTCGCTCGCGGGCGTCCAATCATTTCCCTGCCAGTCGATAGCGTGTGCCGGCTTGTCGCCGTCCATGCCCTCCCACCAGACATCGCCGTCATCGGAGAGCGCTACGTTGGTGAAGATCGTGTTTTCCTTGATCGAATCCATCGCGTTCGGATTCGACTTGTAGCTCGTTCCGGGGGCGACGCCAAAGAAACCGTTTTCAGGATTGATCGCTCGAAGCTTTCCGGTTTGATCGGGCTTGATCCATGCTATGTCGTCGCCAACGGTCGTCACTTCCCAGCCTTCTTCCTGAAAAGCTTTCGGCGGAATCAGCATCGCGAAGTTCGTCTTGCCGCAAGCCGAAGGGAAGGCAGCGCACACGTAATCTTTGTGGCCGTCGGGCGATTTCACTCCGACAATGAGCATATGCTCGGCGAGCCAGCCTTGCTCACGTCCGAGTGTGGATGCGATGCGAAGTGCGAGGCACTTCTTACCGAGAAGCGCGTTGCCGCCGTAGCCTGATCCGTACGAGATGATAGAGCGCTCCTCGGGGAAATGGACGATGTACTTGTCTTTCGGATCAGGCGAGCACGGCCATGCGACATCCGCCTGGCCTTCCGCGAGCGGCATACCGACCGAGTGCAGACAGTGGACGAATTCGCCATCGCCAAGAGCTTCGAGCGCCTGCGTGCCCATGCGGGTCATGATCCGCATATTAACCGCCGCGTAGGCCGAGTCGGTCAACTGTACGCCGAACTGCGAGATCGGCGATCCGATCGGGCCCATGCAGAACGGGACGACGTACATCGTACGTCCACGCATCGAACCGCGCATTTTCGGAGTAAGGATCGCCTTCATTTCTTTCGGCGCCATCCAGTTGTTGGTCGGGCCGGCGTCGCCTTTCGACAGCGAGCAAATGTATGTGCGGTCCTCAACGCGAGCGACGTCAGACGGATGCGACCGGGCCAGGAAGCTGTTCGGGCGCTTGTCGGCGTTCAATTTGATGAACGTGCCTGCGTCGACCATCTCCTGACAGAGCCGGTCATACTCTTGCTGCGATCCGTCGCAGAGATAGACGGAATCGGGCTCGCACAGCTCAGCCATGTCGGTGACCCAACGCTTAAGTTCTTCGTTCTTAATGTTCTCGGGAATAGTGTACATCGCCATATCTATTGAAAAAATGGTCTAAGATCGGGTAAATCGTTTGTATCTATAACGTATTAAACGGCCAATAACGAACCGTTTTTGCAAGTATTTGCGTAGGTTATCACAAGATAATGCAGATGTTAATACTACGTGAAATGGTCGCAAGTTGATTGGTAAAACCAATTAACTGTCAAACGAGACAATGTCGGACTGCGACCTCAGATCAGAACCACAATACATCCCTGATTTGGAACTTGTCTAAGAATCCACGCCCCTCGCTTCGCAACCGTTATCCGATTTAGGAGTCGGTGAAAGGTAAGATTCGAAAAGGACATAGGCTTTTCGATGATACGACGGGTTGAGACTGAGTTTAACCCTCCCTCATTCCGCATACACAATCTTTCAGCCGCGAGAAACGTTTTGAGTTCAGGAAGTTTTAAGGGTTCGTCTTGGATGGAACTGATCGTGGGGTTGCAACGCTGAATGTTGCAATTCGAACATCCAGTAACCTAGCGAAAACATCGCTACCCGCCGTTGCGGGCATAAAATTCACGACACCGTCGATATTCTCCCATTTGTAGTTCGGCATTTGCTCCACTAATGCGTCAAGCACTTGACTCAGTGGAGCATTCTCAAACTTGAGCGATAGTGTCCACTGTTCCGGACCAAAAACTATTCGCGGCGGACGTTTTATGCCATCGTTCGTCGAGTACTCATGGTAGAAATTCGTCTCGAAGTCATAGCGACCCGCATTTCCACTGTGGAAGTCTTCAAATCCTAACGGAATGTCATACTTTTCAATCAAAACTTCCGCTATTTCACCAAAGGCGGCCTTGTCTTTTACGATTGTTACTCGCTGTTCTTCCGCTAGGCCTTGCGAGAAGAGATTTGAGGCGAATAAGGGCACGAGGAAAGCCCACCTGAGAGATATCGAAGACAGGGTGCCCACTGAAGTTACGTATTTCATGCCTTTAAATGTTTTGAGAATCCCGACTGTTAGAACCTTAAAGTAAACGGATGGTTGTAGAACACCCTTTTTAAGTGCTATGAACCCCGCGTCGAAACGCTGCGGATATGAACAAACGTATTCGGCCGTCTTGTGCGAATCTTCAGTCGAGGTGACGGCTTCCCGTCCTGTGACGATATCTCTGACTTGAACGTGACGTCGTACGAGGTGCGAAGCTGAATGACGATGTCGTCGTATGCGGTCTGGATCTGCGAGAGCTGGGTGATAGGGTAATAGACGCCGCCCGAAACTTCGGCGAGCCGCTTCCCTTCCGCGTCGGCTTTCGAGGTGAGGTCATTGCTAAGATATCGCGAACGCAGCGGATCGACTGCAGTTGCAGGATCGCTTGACGCGGCGGCGATCAGGCTCGTCGGGACGTAGAGCGGATAGATCACCGCTCCGCTCTCTTCGATCGATCCCATTAGCGAATCGAACGGGAGAAACGATCGGTTATCGTCCCCGTCGGATAGAACAACGATCGCAGTTCGCTCGCCGCGGAACGGCCTGAGCACGTCAGTGATCGTGTAGCCGAGCGCGTCGTAATAGGCAGTCGCTCCGCCGGCGTCGAATGTATCGAGGCTTTCGGAAAGCCGGCGGCGGTCGGTAGAGAATCCGGTGAGTTCTTTCACATCCTCGTTGAAAAGAATGATCGAGATCTTGTCGTTAGGATCGGCGGTGGTGATGAATGCCCTCGCGGATTTGCGGATGAACGTTACGTAATTTTCAATGCTTCCCGAAACGTCTACTAGCAGAACTAGATTGACCGGTGCAGTCGTCGGACGTGCGGCGATCACCTCTCTCGATTCCCCGCTTTCCGCCGCCTCGAAATCCGCGGTGGTCAATCCCGGTACCGCCCGATTCTGCATATCAGTGACGCGGACGGACGCGGTCTTGATATTCGAACCTTTAATATCGGTAGAATTTTGCACGAGTGCGAGCCCGGGCTCGCGTCGGTACGGCGGTAGTGATCTTGTGTAG
>JBDSLC010000005.1:0-35378 GCA_039916585.1 Pyrinomonadaceae bacterium
AAGATGCTGAAGGCAGCGGCGGTCGAAGCGGTTTCGGAGAGCACGGTCGCATCAGCAAATGCTCCGGCACCGAAACCATCGGCTATCCGAGGGTTCATCACGGAAGCCGAAAAAGGTGAGGTGAAGCAGCGGACTACGAGCGGTAAATCGAAGGTCGTGACTCGTGATTCGGACGACAGTGCTGTCTACGAGTCGCGCGACACGGCCGACGCGGTGATCCACCGAAACTACATCAAGAAGAATTAGTTCTCTCCACGTTCCTCCAAAGAGCAAATTGGCCGGAGAATATCGTCTATCAGATGATATTTTCCCCGGCCGTTTTGCGTATTTACTATCATGAGATTCTTTGCACTGATTATCGTAGCGATCGCTTTCGTTTCCGCGTCCGCTCAGGTCAAGACCTTCAAATGGTCAGACGACCTCTGCGAATATTCGGGTACCTACGACAGTAAGAAATACAATGAGGTAAAGCTCAGGAATACGCACCGGCTCTTGTTCGGCCAAGATCTGCGGCTCGACAGTGTCGGGGCGACGGTTTGGAAGTATGAGGATATCTCAAAGCTCGACGTGGCTTTACTCGATACTAAATATAAGGACCTGATCGACGAACTGGAGCATTTCGAATACGTCTCCACGCCGTTCACGGATGTCGTCCTTGTCGCCCGCTTGAAAGAGACCCGACAGCTGTATCAACTCGTTCGGACAACGATGGCGGCGTACACCGATCCGCCGGTGATTCGAAAGTATCAGGGTGCAGTGGCGTGCAAGCTGAACTACGGCGAGCCGATCATCGCGGGCGGTGAGTCATTGATTACCGCGTGGAGAAAGGTGAACTTGGAATCGCAAAGCAAGAACGGTGATCCGCGGCGGCTGCAGCGGCGATGGGATGAAGAGAACGCTTTGCCCGATCGATTAAAGTTTGCTTTGGTCGAGACGATGTCGTTCGGCTGGTGGAACTGCGCGAATCAGGAGATCAAATACGCGGATGAGAATTTTGGATCACGGGTTGATAAGGAGTTCAAGAAGCTTTTCATCCGTACCCGGACGATCCGATGCGACGAACCGTGATCACTCGGCGTTGAGAACCTGAGCGACGGTGTCTTTCTTCAAGCCCGTGCCGTTGCGTTTGTTGTAGTCGGAAATTGAGATCTGCTTGTCGCGCCAGGCGTCGAGGTGGCCAACCTGATGGACGCACTGAATGGTACACGTCGGAGCACACCACTTTTCGGTGATGTACTCACGTTCCATGTCGGCGTGAGTGTATTCGAGCAGCGGAGTGCCGGGCGTTCCACGTTGCTGCGAACACCAATTCACCGTGCCGAACTCGTCGATGTAGAGGTATCGAGCACCGGCTCTGCAACGCCACTCATACTCTTTGCCCTCGACCAATTCGTCCTGAAACCAGTTCCAGCGGGCGTAAGAACTCTGTCCCTTGCTCTTGATCTCTTTGTAGACTTCTTTCTCGCGATCGGTAAGGCCCTTGTTGAGGCCGTCGCCATCGTGGATGACACCGACGGTCGATGAAAAGCCGAGTTCGCGCGCACGGTTGGCGATGATCAGAGCTTCGTCGGGATTTGCGACTCCGCCGCCGACGACCGAGTTGATGTTGACCTTGAACTTCGCATGTTCGCTGAGGTTGACGAGCTTTGCGTCGAGCACCTTCAGGCTTTTCTTCGATACGTCATCAGGTGTGACGTTGTCGATCGAGATCTGAAGATAGTCGAGTCCTGCTTCGTTGAGCTTTTTGATCTTGTCGACTTGAAAGTAATATCCGTTCGAGATCAGGCCGGCAATCATTCCGTGATGGCGTATGCGGGCGATGATCTCGTAGATCTCGGGGTGCATCATCGGCTCACCGCCGGAGATGGTGATCACCGACGATCCAAACTCAGCAAGCTTATCGATACGTTCGAGCATCACGTCTATCGCTACCGGATCGCTCGTTTTGTCGTATTCATTACAGTAAGTGCACGCCAAATTGCACCGCCGCATAGGCACGATGTGTACCAATACCGGGTGCTTGGTCGAAGCAAACGCACGAACCGTGTGCCGCACTCCGCGTGTAAATCTGCTAAAACTGCTTGCCTTGGGCATAAACCTAAACGCTTGATTATACGGGCCGGATACAGGCTTTTCAAACCGAAAGCCGCTCGTACTGAGCGGCTTTCGGGTTTAGTTAGCTGTGTATCAACCAGGAATGATCTTCGTGCCTTTCGGCGGTTTGATCGAGAACACGTCAGAAGGAATGGTCGCGTTCTTCTCGATTCTCGTTAACTGAATAGTGGTAGTATCGCTGTTCTTCTCAAGTATCTTCGCCTGAACGGGCATTCCGTTCGAATCGACCCATAGGTCCGCCTCCTTATAGGAGGTTGCGGCCTTTGGCAGCAGCTTCAAATGCCAAGTCTTTACAGATCCGGCAGCAGTTTCCTCACCTAGATACGTCACATCATAATTGGCCTTTAGTTGCGCCCGGCTCATCGTCATAAAAGCTAGCGGACCGCTGGCCCCTGCAGTGCCTTTTGCTCCATCGACCTTACCCACGACCGCCTGCTGCAGTCTCGGGCGAAACAGCATATATTGGCCGCCGCCGACCGAGAGATGCTCAACGGCCGGTTTAGTCCAATCGATGCGAACGCGAACTTTGTCCTTGGTCGCGGCCGGGAGGTACTGAACGCTGCCCTCGGAAACATCATTCTCGCCCAACTGAGAGTTACGCTTTTCCATTTTGATGTCCGACTTTAGGGATTTCATCCCCTTGTTGTTTTCGTCCATCCTTTTCAGGATGTCGGCGAGAATTCCCTGCGCGGACGCGATCGTCGATGTCGCGAAAGTAAATACGACCGCGACCGCTGCCAGACCTAAAACTTTCTTAATACCTTTCATAAAAATAACCTCAACGGATATCTACTTCATATACCGTTTCGCCGCGGTTGTTTTTCTTCTCTCGCCAATCAACAACTACAGCCTCCGGGTTTCCGCTAATGTCACGCACGCGTTGTTGGAGGATGTTTTTCTCGGGCGAGAAATCAGTAGCTTGGACGATGAGACGCGACGTTTGGGTTGCAAGCCGATCGCGTCTTTCGAACCATTGTTTTGGCGTCAAAAAGATGAACGCGACGATCATCAGGCAGAAAATTACGTAAATTGACGTTTCCCTGCTGTATTCCCAAAGTATGAACTTTTTGAATAGGCTCATCGCTGATCAAGTCCTTAACTACAATCAAACGATATTTTAGAACAGCTTTCAGCTTTCAGCTATCAGCTATCAGCCTTTATTGATCAACTACGTGTCCGTCCCGCATACGTATGACTCGCGAACAGACGGCGGCGGCTTCGGGGTTGTGGGTGATCATGACGATCGTCTGATTGAACTTGGCGTTAAGCTCCTTAAACATCTCGAGCACGATCTCGGAATTCTCGGTATCGAGGTTGCCGGTCGGTTCATCGGCCAAGATTATCGCAGGCCGGTTGACGATCGCGCGGGCGAGGGCGACTCGCTGCTGTTCGCCACCGGAAAGCTCGAGCGGCTTGTGATGCATCTTGTTCTCGAGCTTTAGAAGCTTCAGAACCTCTTTACGGCGGTCGGAGTTTTTACTGCCGTTGCCGGTATGGATCTTTTCAGCAAGCTTCAAGTTCCCCTCGGCGGTGAGCGTCGGAAACAGATTAAACCGCTGGAAAACGAATCCGATCTTGCGACGCCGGATGTCGGTCCGCTGGGCGTCAGACACGAGAGCCAGGTCTTCGCCGTCGATGATGATCGAGCCGGTCGTTGGCGACAGAAGGCCGCCGAGAAGATGCAGAAGCGTCGACTTGCCGCAGCCGGACGGGCCCATGATCGCGACGAACTCGCCCTCTTCGACCTCAAGCGAAACCCCGCGTAACGCGGGGACTTCCAACTTGCCGATCTTGTAGGATTTTGTAAGGTCTTTTGTACTTAAGATGCTAGCCATTAAAACTTTCTATTGAAAACGCGTCATCATGGACGGGGTCACGGCTGGCTGGGGCAGCTGCTTAGCTGTAACCTCAAGAAGTTTCTTGTCGAGATCGACTTCTTCGAGCTCCCATGAGTTCTGCAGAACGAACGCCGTCGCGGGATAAGGCTTACCGATCGTAACAGCCGCGGCGTCTTGGTAAGTCAGTCGCATCGAGTATTTTTCCTGCGGACGAGTGACGAGGATCTCAAGCGGAAGCCGTGGATAATCGTCTGTTTCTGTGAGCTTCCCTTCACGGCCGTACGTGATGTCCGATGCGATCTCGCCCTTAGTGTCAAAGATCTGCTGCCGTGCGAGGCGGATGCCGCCGACACGGTCGAACCAGAACCGTCGGGTGATCTTTAGCTCGCTGTTATCTCCGCGAACAAATTCGTCAAGCAAGTAATAGCCGCGATTTACGACTCGAAGTGGCGACTTCTTCTTCTGCGTGATGTCTTCCTCTATCTGATATGTCGTGCTGTGAACGTAGAAATGCTGGTCATCGGTCGGACGAACGAGCATCGCGTCTGTGAAGTGCTGGGGGCGCAAGCTGGCGAACGCGTTGACATTCTGCTTTACATCCGTTGTTCCGACCGGCTTCGATTCGCCAAGGTCTTGCTGGAGCTTGGAATAGTCCGCGTTATTGCTGCCGATCACAAACTTTTTGTACTTTCCACTTCCGCCGTCCTGCAAAATCGCAACGCGAAACTTTTCGCCGTCAGACGTCATTTGAGCGACATCGCTCTTGATAACTGGAACCTGAACCTTTAGATAGATGCTTGCCGGACGCTGAACGACGACCTCGCCGTCAGCCGAACGATAGACTTCTTTTGAACCGAACTGAGCGAACGAATTGTCCTCAAACTTCAGGTCCATCTTTGCGCGCATCGACTTAACCGACGCGAACCGGTTCACCTCGCCCATCAAGTCTGTCTGCGAGGCATTCTCAGTCTTGAGAAGTGTTGGGGTAGCACTTTCCGTCTTAACTATGTTACATCCAGAGGCGAAAAGAACAGATAAAGCGAGGAGAAGAATGTAGGGTCTGAAATTATTGCGTTTGAATAACATCCTCGTTTTCTGATGAACTAAAGTGCCGCCTTGTTGTACGTCATAATACGCGTGAAATATCTCAGAAGTCGCGTATTAAACCGAAAATAATAGCATTTTTGGCGCACTAATCCTAACTATATAAAAGACGAAACCGCCGCAGGATCTTGCCCGCGGCGGCCGGTATTTATCGAATTCTAACCTAGACGGAGAAGACGCCGAGGCTTCGGGTAAAGTAATCCTGCATCGTGTAGCTGAACATAATAGCCAGCCAGAAGAAGCTCGCGACTGCCGAAAGCCAGATGAGCCGCGGACTCCAATAGACGTGCATGAAGAATAGCATCACGAACGTCATCTTCGTGAAGGCTATCGCGAGAGCGAGCAGCGTGTTTGCTCCTGGAAACAGAGTACCGTCAAGGTCCCAGAAGGAAGAAAAATAGGTAAAAATTGTTCCGACGACCAGGATCGCAAAGACGCCGAAATAGCCCGGATACCCGATATGTCCTTCACCGGTTTCCATATGTTTGTCAGACATTAGTGTGCCCCCAAAAAGTGTCTTCCGAGCAAATAAAGCAACGGGAAAAGAAATATCCAGACGATGTCCACAAAGTGCCAGTAGAGGCCCGACATCTCGACGGGCGCGAAATATTCGCCGCTAAAGCTTCCACGGAACGCTGCCCAAAGCAGCCATGCCATCAGGCCGAGCCCGACCACCATATGCAGGGCGTGCAGGCCGGTCATCACGAAATAGATGAAATAGAAGATGCGGATCTTGTCGCGATATTTGTTCGGGTCAAACTCGCCGTTAGAGAAGTATCCGACCCGTTCGGCGGCAGTTAGATACGGCTTTCCGCTCTTTTCTTTTTCGATCGCATAATCGAAAACATGCCGCCCCGCATTCCACTGGAACTCGCCTTTGGGATTGACGTATGGTGCAGAGTGTTCTTCGTTAGCTGACGAAGCTTCGGCCTTTGTTTCGATCAGGGGGAGAACGAACGCACCTTCCCGCCTGGCCGGTTCGCCCGCATGCTGCACGTCGGCCTCTTTGACCTTTTTATTCCAGCCCGTTACAGGTATCAGGCCAGTGTTGTACTTATCGGTGTATTCAATCGCCTTTACACCCAGGAAGGTCGCGCCGAAGATCATTGTCAGCACGATCATGATCACCTGCATATTCCGGTTGCCGCGCTGAGCGTAGAACACCGCCAGCGCCATCGTAAGGCTGCTGACAATGAGCACAAGCGTGTTCAGGCCCCCCCAGAATGCGTTAAGGTGATTGCTCGCCTCGGCGAACGCCAGGGGAAAGCGCGAGCGGAATACCAGATAGGCAGTAAACAAGCCACCAAAAAACATGATCTCCTGCACGAGGAATGCCCACATCCCAATCGAGACGCTTTCCTCCTGCTGCTTCATGTCCTCGAACTGGTGCTGCAAGCCCGGTGCGTGGTAATGAAATTCTTCGTGATTTGTGTCTGCGTGTTGCGACATATTTGGAACGCGGACTTTAGCCCGCAATTTCAATATCAACTAAACGGTCGTTACGGAATCCCGGCGGCGGGCTCCTTCAAGATCAAGGCCGCTCTCTTCGCCGAATTCATAAGCCTCCCAGGTGACGACCGGTGTCTTTTCAAAGTTCTCGGTCGGGGGCGGCGAGGTTGTACGCCACTCTAGCCCTGGAAGCATCCATGGATTGTCGCCGGCCGGCTTGCCGTAAAACAGCGAGTGCATGAAATAGACGAGTGGCATAATGAATCCGATCGCTAAGACAGACGCACCGGCGGTCGAAAAAATATTCAACACCTGAAATTCAGCGGGGTACGACGCATACCTGCGCGGCATTCCGAGATATCCAAGTATGAACTGAGGGAAGAACGTAAGGTTGAATCCGATGAATACAAGCATTGCCGAAATCTTGCCCCAGAATTCCGAATACATCTTTCCAGTCATCTTCGGCCACCAGTAATGCAGGCCGCCAAGGTAGGCGATCACCTGACCGCCTACCATAACGTAGTGGAAATGAGCGACGACGAAATAGGTGTCGGTCAAATGAACAGTTAAACCGATCGCTCCCAGGAACAGACCTGTCAAGCCGCCGATCAGGAATAATCCCATGAAGCCGAGGCCGTATAACATCGGTGTATCGAACGAGATCGAGCCCTTGTAGAGCGTCGCGGTCCAGTTGAACATCTTGATCGCCGACGGGACCGCCACAACCATCGTCAAGAATGAGAAAACCATCCCTGCGTAGATCGACTGTCCGGAGACGAACATATGATGTCCCCATACGAGGAAACCAAAAACGGCGATAGCGATCGATGAAAAGGCGATGAATTCGTAGCCGAAGATCTTCTTACGCGAGAAGTTCGAGATCAGCTCTGAAATGACGCCCATCCCCGGCAAGACCATGATGTACACGGCGGGGTGCGAATAGAACCAGAAGAGGTGCTGAAACAGGATCGGATCGCCGCCGATGGCCGGATCGAATATCCCCACGCCCACCGCACGCTCGATCGCGAGGAGAAGCACCGTGATGGCAATCACAGGCGTTCCGAGGATCATCACCAGACTTGTCGCGTACTGAGCCCAGACAAACAACGGCAGCCGAAACCATGTCATTCCCGGTGCACGCATCGTATGGACTGTCACGATGAAGTTCAGCCCGGTCAGGATCGACGAAAATCCATTAATAAAAATGCCGAGGCCGACGGCCATCACGTACGAATTAGAGAACGTTGTACTGTACGGGGTATAAAACGTCCAGCCGGTGTCGACGCCGCCCTGAAGCAGAGCAAAAACTGTCAATCCGCCGCCGAGCCAGTAAATATAAAGGCTGAGCAAGTTGATACGCGGCAATGCAAGGTCCTTCGCTCCGATCATGATCGGCAACAAGAAGTTACCGAGAACCGCCGGGATCGACGGGATCAGGAAGAAAAAGATCATCAAGATGCCGTGCTGCGTGAAGACCTTGTTGTATGTCGCCGACGTGAGCAGGTCGGTTTCCGGCGTGAGCAGTTCAAGCCGTATAGCAGAAGCGTAAAGCCCACCTGCCATGAAAAACAGCGAGATGGTGATCAAGTACATGATCGCGATCCGCTTGTGGTCCTTGGTCAGCAGCCATGATTTCAGCGTAAAACCATTGGTCAAATAATTGTCCTTTGGTATCGCCGGGATGCCGGAGCCGATTGCATCAACGTTTTGCATATTACCTTCTAACCCTATCTATTACTGTTCGACCGCATCGACGAATTGGACGCCGGAGCAGGAGTCGCGGTATTTGCAGCCGGAGCCATCGTATTCGCAGCCGGAGCAGCAGCAGCCGGCGTTGATGCCGTACCCGTGACTCCACTCAACGACTTAATATACGCGACGAGCGAAACAAGCTGTTCTTCTGTCACCTGTCCCTTAAAGGTCGGCATGATCGGCTGATAGCCTTCGACGATCTGCGAACTCGGGTTCAGGATCGAATTTCGGATGTATTCGTCCGTCACCTTGACGCTCTGGCCGCCGACCAGTTTGACGTCTTTTCCGAAAATACCCTCGAGTTTCGCTCCCCGTTGGTCTGCCCCGCCGGCGTGGCAAGACGCACAGCCAAGTTTGTTTTCAAACAGATCTTTTCCCTGCTGAACCGGCGTCTGGCCGGCTTCGTTTCCGGCGAGCCAGTTGTCGAAATCACGCTGTTCCATTACATAGACCCAGCCACCCATGCCGGAGTGGTTGAGGCCGCAGTATTCGGCGCAGTAAAGGTGATACTTACCAGGTTTGGTAGCTTCAAACCAGAGATATGTATAACGGCCAGGGACGACGTCCGCCTTAGTTCGAAACGCCGGGATCGAGAAATCGTGTAGTGCATCCTCGGTCGTCATCGTGAGTTTGACCTTGCGACCGACCGGTATGTGCAGTTCGTTGATCTCACGATGGCCGCTTGCATGCTGGAGTTTCCACATCCACTGCTTGCCGACGACGTAGACATCCATCGCGTCCTCCGGCATACGATACTGGTTGTAATAAACGTATGCACCGCCGAGGAAGATCGTCATTGATATAACGAAGGGGATGATCGACCAGACCGTCTCCAGCATGATCGAGCCGTGCATTTCCTCGGGTGTCGCGTATTTATCCTTTTCACGATACTTGACTGCGAAAAAGAATATCGCTGCCACGATCGGGATCGTGAAGGCAACGCTGATCAAGATCAGGTAGAAATAGAGCGCATCGACCTGCCAAGCGAAGGTCGACGCCGCATCAGGAAATAATGGTACCCATTCACTCGACATAATTAATTAGGCGGAATGCTCCTGAGAACTGTTCCTGCTCTTGTTTCTACGCCAAAACACAAAACCCATCATGCCCATTCCAAGCAGCATCGCGATCGCCGTTAGCCGCAGTACGCTGAGGATCTGAAAGCCATACTTGCCGGACGCCGGATCATAATGAAAGCAGTAAAGCAAAAGCTCATCGGCCGCGTTTCCGACCTTGCTCTCAGCCGATTCCATGATCCCGAGCTTCACATCACGGGGCGAGTAGTCGATACCGTAGAAGTAGCGAGACAGCTTGCCTTCGGGCGTAGCGATCATGATCGCGCTGCCGTGAGCGAACTGATTACTCTTTTCGTCCCACGTGTATTTGAATCCGGTGGCTTGGGTGATCGCGTCGATGGACGGCTGATCTCCGGTAAGGAAATGCCAGCCTTTTTCAGTAGCCGGACGGCCATAGCGCTCCAAATATGAGGCTTTCTTATTCCGCGCAAGGTCCGGCTTATCAAACTCTTTCGCGTCGAAGCTGACTGCGATGACGTCAAATTCCTTGCCCGCGTCGAACGAGAGGCCCTTGAGCGAACCCGTGAGACCGTTCAAAACCTGATTGCACAACATCGGGCACTCGTAATATACGAGAGCGATAATGACCGGGCGGCCCTTGCCGAAATAGTCACCAAGCTTTACGATCTGTCCGTTCTCGTCCTTGAACTCTGAAGTTAGTGGCAGCCCCTCGCCAAGTCTTTGTTCGATCCCAACCTTCTTCAACGGTTCCGGGATCCCATTCGCCGTTCCTTGGGACGGGTCGTAATACTTTGGCGAATAGAGTGGCGAATTGTAATGTTCGTTCTTCTGGGCGGTCGCAAAGACCGCGCAAAGTGATACCGTGAACGCAATTGCGATCAAAAAGCGGATCGGATTGTTCATGTATCGTTTCATTTTTAAACCTATCGTTTTCGGTCCGTAGCTACTCGGCCCGAGCTGGCATCCGAGAATCTCAGCTTCGACTCTGCGAACAACTTCTCGGCATCGGCTCCGGACTTTGCCTTAACTTTGCGTTCAAGCAGCATCTTCTTGGCTTCTTCTATCGGCAGAGAGGACACTGCTCCGGTCGCTTTATCTACCTTCCCTTTGGACCAAACTTCCGTGTATTGCTTCTGAAGTTCCCTCCACTCGGATTGCGGAGCGGTTAGCTCGAGGTTTACACGCCCATTTGGACCGTCGACTCCGAAACCGGGAGCTCCCTGGATTCGAGGCTCGGCCGGAAGGCGCTCCTTCTCGCTCTGAAGCATCGGATTATTCGAGCCCTTTTCGATCTTCGCTTGGTCTTCAAAAACGCCGAGCAGTGCCCACATCAACCCAAAGGTGATCACTATGAGCAGGAAAAGACCGATCGCAAAGTAGACGATGCCCTGAAAGCCGATGACGTTTTGCTCGTATGGCTTTTCGAAATCTACGAAAGACTCTTCGTGTTTTGTCGAACTCATATAAAAAGTTCCAAGTTCAAGGTTCCAAGTTCAATGTTCAGTTCCGACAACTTGGAACCTTGAACACTGAACCTTGAACCAGCTAATGTCCGTGTCCGTGCTCGATAGCTTTTTCGAGAAACGGATCCATCACCGGCACGAGCGGCCGCTTCATCAACTGTCCAAAGAAATACCAGAGCCAAATACCGCCAACGGCAACCGGCCCTGCTATATCGAGCCAACTAAAGCTCTGCGAAAGGACCAAGCTTTCGCCATGCTCCGAAATTCTTGGCATCGGGCTGATGAGGAAAAACATATCAACCACTCTCATAATGAGAATGAAGATCGCGATCGACGCGAGCATTTTCGAATTCGTCTTCCAGTCCTGCCTGAGTAGGAACAAGTACGGGAAGGCAAAGTGGAAAAGGATCAGGATCATCCCTACCCAAAACCATCCGGGCGTCATTCGCGTCAGATACCACCCAGTCTCCTCGGGGATGTTGCCGGAATAGATGATCAAAAGCTGAGAAAAATTGAAGTATGCCCAAACCATCACGAGGGCAAGAATGAGCTTACCGATATCGTGGAAATGGCGCTTGCCGAGCACGCGGTTCATTGGCGAGCGGCCGCCCAGCCAGGCGAGCATCAGAACCGAGAAACAAAATGTGCTCAGTGCCCAACCGACGACGAAGAGCAGTCCCCAGATGGTTGAGAACCAGTGCGGATCGAGCGACATCACCCAATCTACGGTGGCGAACGAGATCGCCAAAACGTAGATGACCATCGTCGGGCCGGAGAATTTAGTAGCCAAGCCTAGCCACTTGGCTGCTTCCTCGTGATCCGCTGACTTATCTTGATTGGCAGACCAAGTATTAAGCAGATACGCGATCACCCCAAAGACAGCGAAATAGGCGATTCCGCGGATGATCCACCACATCGGGGTCTGAAAGGCTCCGCGACCGATGACGGTAAAGTCGTCCGCCGGGAGGTGCGTCCACTCGTATAGGTACGAAACGCCGAACGCAAGCGGCAGCCACATTAGGAACACGATGGGCAGTACCCGTGACGCAGCTTCGACGATGCGACGGATAACGACCCCCCAAGCTCCTCCGGTCAGATACTGCAGCATGGTGATGCCGATGCCGCCGATCGTGATACCGCCCCAGAAAATGAAGCCGAGCAGCCAGGAGCGAAGGCCCTGCTCAACGTTGAAATATGTACCCGCAGCCCAGACGATCAGACCGATGCCGCCGACGCCAAGGGCGATCGTGCGGAATCTGTTCAGCTCAGCGGGAGCGTTATAGTTCTCAGCCATTTGTTAGTTGGCACCTCCCGTATGAGTAGTCGGTGCGACCGGCGCAGCCGGCGCCGAGGCGTTGGCCTTCATTGTCTCCGCCGGATCCTGGCTGACTTGGAGTGCTCGAATATAAGCGACGATCGCCCAGCGGTCTGCGGCCGGGATCTGGGCAGCGTATCCGTTCATCTTGCCCCAACCGTTCGAGATCACGTCGAAAAAGTGTCCGACCGGAGCATTTCGCAAGCGATCGTCGTGATAGGTCGGAGGTGCTCCAAACCCGCGGCGGACGATCATGCCGTCACCAGCGCCAACCGGGCCGTGACAGACGATGCAGTAGATATTGAATCGCTCCTGACCGCGGTCGACCAACTCTTTCGTAACCGATATCGGGAACTCGTCGATGGCATTCGGGAAACTCGTGACGATCGTGTTCCCTGCTGCATTGGTTGAAGTCGCGACCTGAACATTGGCATCGGGATTGTCGATCTTGCCGGTATAAAAAGCTTTGTTGTCCTTAAGCAAACCGCGTGCAACCGTCCCCTCGGGCAGGTCGCGCGATGCACGGCCATCCTTGAAGAAGTCACTCTTCTTATAAGCCTTGTAGCGGGGCTGATCCTGCATATCGAACCGAACACCGCAGCCGGTTAGGAGGGCAAAAGTAAAAAGTAAAAATACAAAACCGATCGTTCGACTCATACTTTTTTCGTTTCCCTTGTCGCTTCTCAGATGAGCAGTAAGGTTATTCTTCGACATCGAACACCTCCTGCGGCTTGAGCCCCTCGAGAAAGCCTTTAGTCTCGTCGTAGTCGTATTTGTCATCGGCTGATTCGATCAGCAGGAAAAACTTCTCGCGGGTTGCGAGAGCAAATCGCGGAACGTTGAATACCGGGTGATACGGCCGCGGCAATCCATTCAGAAACAGCATCCCGAAAACCGCCGTAAACCCTGCGAGCAAGATGGTCAGTTCATATGCCGGTGGCACGAACGAGATCCAACTTAGGTAGGGCCGGCCGCCGATGTTGAGCGGGTAATCGATGTAATGCACAAATACCTGAAGACTGATGCCGAGAAGCAGTCCCGTGATCCCGCCAAAGAAGACTAAGACCGGCAGAATGCTCCTCTTGATCCCGAGTGCCTCATCGATATCGTGGATGGGGAAGGGCGAGAAGGCGTCAGTCTTCCGGTATCCCGCGTCGTTCGTGGCGCGAGCGGCATCGACCAACTCGGTCGCCGAGTCGAATTCTGCCATCAATCCGTAAAGTTTCTTATCCATAGCAAAATACGCCTTCCCTAGCCTTCCGACTCCTCCTTATTTGGGGGATCGGTTCGCTCATAGGTGTATTCAACCTCGAGAACATTTTCTTCGAAATCCTGCTGATGCCCGTGAACATTAGCCTCGGGCAACAAGGTCCGCACCTCGAAGATCGAGATAACGGGCAGGAATCGGACAAAGAGGTAAAGCAAAGTGAAGAAGAATCCAAGCGTGCCCACGAACATCGTCCAGTCAAAGATGGTTGGCGAGTACATCGCCCACGACGACGGCAGGAAGTCACGGTTCAAACTGGTGACGATGATCACGAAGCGCTCAAGCCACATACCTATCGACACGACGATCGAGATCATAAAGAGCCAGAAGGGGCTCTCTCGAAACCGCTTGAACCACAGAAGCTGGATCGAGGCACCGTTACAGATAAGCAAGAGCCAGTAGGACCACCAATACGGCCCTTCCCAGATGCGGTTCTTCACCATGAAAACTTCATACTGCGAAGAGGAATACCAGCCGAAGTAGGCTTCCATCGCGTATCCGTAGACGACGATCAGCCCGGTCGCAAGCATCACCTTGCCCATATAATGCAAATGGGTGTCGGTGATGAAATCCTTCATGTTGTACCAAACGCGAAGCGGGATACAGAGGATCAGCACCATCGCGAACCCGGCGAAGATCGCACCGGCAACGAAGTACGGCGGGAAGATCGTCGCGTGCCAGCCGGGTATCTGAGACACCGAGAAGTCGAAGGACACGATCGAGTGAACTGAAAGAACTAGCGGCGTCGAAATTCCGGCGAGTAGTAAATAAGCGATCTCATATCGGTGCCAGTGGCGGGCCGAACCGCGCCATCCCCAGGAAAGGGCTGCGTAGAAAAACTTGAAAACTTTGTTCTTGGCGCGGTCGCGAAGCGTAGCTAAGTCAGGGATCAGGCCGACGTACCAGAATAGCAGCGAGATCGTTGCGTAGGTCGAAACGGCGAAAACGTCCCAGATGAGCGGCGATCGGAACTGTGGCCATATTCCCATTGTGTTCGGATAAGGGAAAAGCCAGTAGGCCGCGAGCCACGGACGTCCAGTGTGGAGCAACGGAAACATCGCCGCGCAGGCCACTGCGAACAGGGTCATTGCCTCGGCAAACCGGTTGATCGAGGTACGCCACTTCTGATTGAGCAGCAGAAGGATCGCGGAAATGAGCGTTCCGGCGTGGCCGATGCCGATCCACCAAACGAAGTTGATGATATCGAAGGCCCATCCGACAGGCTGGTTATTACCCCAGATGCCGATTCCCTTAGCGAGAAGCGTCACAACGGTGAACAACAGAAGTTGAGCCACCATGAACGAGATGCCAAACCCGACAAACCAATGCCAGGGCGTCTTCTTTTTCAGAGTGACGTCGCCGATCTTGTCCGAAACGGTCGCAAGGGTATGCTCGCCTTCAACCATCGGCGGGTAGATCTTCTTTTGAATTTCCTCGAGGTTTTTAGCCATTAGTGTGCTTCACCCCCGACTTTTTTCTCACCTTCTTTATTCTCCTTGGCACCGTGCGATTTGGGCACGACCAACGGCTTGTAATCAGGCATTTCCTTATTCTGGTTCTTCAACCCGGCGAGAAAAGAGGTTCTCGGCTGGGTGTTCAATTCGTTCAGAAGATTGTAATCGCGGTGGTCTTTCTTAAGCTTGGCGATCTTACTGACCGGATCGTTAGCGTCTCCAAATACGATCGCATTGGTCGGGCAGACAGCCTGGCAAGCGGTGACGACCTCCCCATCGCGGACGCGACGACCATCTTTTTCTGCTTCGATACGGGCGGCCGCGATACGCTGCGTACAGTAAGTGCACTTCTCCATTACGCCGCGGCTTCGGATCGACACCTCCGGATTGCGGAGGAGCTTGTATTGCGGGGTATTCCAATCCTGATAGAGCAGGAAGTTGAACCTGCGAACCTTATAAGGACAGTTATTAGAGCAGTAACGGGTTCCGACGCAGCGGTTGTAGACCATGTCGTTCAGCCCTTCCGGGTTGTGAACAGTCGCCGTGACCGGGCAAACAACCTCACATGGAGCTTGCTCGCATTGCATACAGGGCAGCGGTTGGAATGCGACACCGCCCGGGTTATTGATATCCGTTCCCGAGTAATAGGCGTCGACGCGAAGCCAATGCATTTCGCGGCTCTTCTCCACCTGCTCTTTACCAACGACGGGAATATTATTCTCAGCCTGGCAAGCAACGACACAGGCATTGCAACCAACGCAAGAATTCAGGTCGATCGACATCGCCCATTTGTGATTGTGCTTGTACCACTCCTGGTAAACATCCGTACCAGTGGCCGTGTCGTACATCGTTTTCCCGTATTCGTCGGGCTGGTGTCCGACGTCGGGGTTCGCGAGATAAACGTCGAGGTCGAGGGTACGCAGAATATCGCGGCCCTCCATATTGAAGTGGATCTGCGTCGATGCGATCGAGGTCTTCTCACCGGTCTTGTCAACCGACCCAAATCCAAAGTTCATCGCGTCCGAGCGTTGTACGTCGAATGCGCTATACCCGAGGCCCGTGCCGATCTTACCTGCACGCTTGCGGCCGTATCCCATGAAGATCGTTACGACGTCGTCCGGCTGGCCGGGGGATATCCAAACGGGGACCGGCTTCTCGATCTTTCCGCCCTGATATGTGAGCGTGACAAGATCCGACGACATGTTGTTACCGTGTGTATTTACAAACGCTATTCCACGTTCACCACCCGATATCTCCCGTGAATCGTTACCCTGATTAAGATTTAGTTTTGCCGCCGTTTTCGGACTTACCAGAGCGACGTTATCCCAGGTGATTTTCGTGATCGGGTTCGGTAATTCCTGGAGCCATCCGTTATTGACGAACCGGCCGTCGTAAACAGAGGGATCCGGAATGATCGAGATCTCCAGCGAACCCGATGCGGGGGCCGCGGGTTGCTGCTGACTTAAGAACGCCGTGGTTGCCGTAAGCGCCTTCGCAGGAAGTGCGGTATTGGGGATGTGGCCGTCGTGAACGGCCTTTCGCCAGTTGTCTTCGAAGGTTTTGGTTGCAGTTGCTGTCGCCGGTGCCGCCGAGGGTGTTGCCGGAGTCTGCGAAGCCGCCGGCGTGGGAGTGGCAATAGGCTCCGAATGGGCGACCGGACTGGGCGAAGCCGCGGGTTCGCTGTGCGCCGCCTCAGGGGTGGCCGCCGTTGCGGTCGGAGCAGCGACCGGTGCGGCGGTTATGTTCTGAGCCTGCCAATATTCCTTGACGATGTCGTAGTCACGCTTATCGTAGTTTTCCTTAAAGAAAAGCTGTACAACTTCGTGTGCAGAGCGGCTGTCATAGATCGGCTGAATGAGAGGCTGAACTATCGAGGCAGTGCCGTCGAATGCCCGCCCATCCGTCCAAGTTTCTAGGTAATGCTTCTCTGAAATATGCCAGTGGCAATACTCAGATGTCTCATCAACATGCTGGCTCAAATGGATGCGGGCACCGATCTTATCAAGGCGTTCGCGAGTGAGCTTCAGATCTGCCGGCGTGTTGTAAACAGGATTGCCGCCCAGCATTACGAGCGTCGTAACCTTACCTGCGTCAATATCCGTAATGAGTTCACGGAGCTGCTCTGCCTGCGTTTTCTCGTATGGCGAGGTCGGATCGGTATAAACAACTGTCTGGCCGACGTTTCCTAGAGCACCGTTGATCGCGTGGGCGATAGCGTGAACGATGGGCGGTTGATTGTCACCGACGATGACAAGCGATTTTCCGCGAAATGCAGCAATGTCTTTGCCTAACGCAGCGATCCAAGCGCCATTCTCAGAATATGTTGATGTAACGCCACCGACCCCAACCGCAGCAGCGACCGCTTTTGCGATCTCGACCATCTGGCTCGGCTTCACCGCCAAACGGTGATCGGCCTTTGCTCCAGTTAGTGTCTGCGTCGTTTCGATCGCGTAAAGGCGGCAGATATCGGTCGCGCCTTCTTTCAGTTCGCGAGCCTTGGCGAAATCCTTTGCGTATCGGACGTTAAATCCGGCAAAGATATCCGCATCCAGCGACAAAATTCTTTGTGCGTTCTCGAGTTTATAGATCGTATTCGCAGGCGAGCCGAGAGCGAGTTTCGCTCCTGCCATTGCGTTATCTTTGTTAACCGGCTCGTACTGATACCAGCGGGCGTTAGGCATCTCAGCAGAAAGTCGTTTGAACTGATCCTGAAGGGTCGGCGATGAGACAGTTTGACTGAGGAACCGCACACCGGCACCGCCATCCTTAGCGGCCTCATCGACCGCCGTACGGGCAGCTTTCACGAAATCCTGCCAGCTCTTCGGGGAACCTCGATAAAGCGTCTCCTGCGAGCGGTCCGGATCGTACATATCCAGCAGAGAGGCCTGAGCGTAAATGTCTGTCGCACCAAGACTTCCGGGATGTTCGGGGTTACCTTCGACCTTGATAGGACGGCCGTCAAATGACTTTGCCAACAGCCCCGTTGCGACGCCGCCGAGCGTCATCGCGGTAGCAAAGAAGAGGGGCTTGCCGGGAATCATATCTTCCGGTTGGCTCACATAAGGAACGATCTTTTCGGCCGGCTGGATAACGCAGCCGGAGAGGCCAGCAAGCGCCAATGAGGCTCCCATAACCTTCACGAAATTCCTTCGCGTCAGTGACGGATCCCAATTCTCGACGTTGACCGGGAACTCGCCCTTGATCTTGTCTTCGAATTCCGGCGAACCGGCGAATTCTTCAACGCTTCGCCAATACTGCTTACCGCTCTGCGAAAGGATCGCTTCACGCGTTTGCGCAAAACCTTTTTTGCTTTCCGGACTCGGCATCTTAATCAATGATTCCTCTTCTAAACTCTATCGATGACAGATCGAACAACTCGTCATCATCTCTTTGCTTCGAATCTTGTACTTCTCTTTCAACGCAACGCGATCTGCCGTTTCGAGATCCCCGTCCTTCCACTGCATGTTATAGATCTCTGATTTCGGGCGTATAAACTTTTCCGGTTCCCGGTGACAAGCGAGGCACCATTCCATCTGGAGCGTATTTTCCTGATAAACAGCGGGCATATTGTCGATCTGCCCATGGCAAGTCGAGCAACCGACGCCTTTCGCTACGTGAATGCTGTGGTTGAAGTAGGCGAACTCCGGAAGGTCGTGGACGCGTTCCCATTCGATCGGCTTGTTGTCGCGGTAGCTTGCGCGGACAGGCTCAAGATACGGGCTATCGGCCCAGATTTGACTGTGACAGTTCATACACGTCTGCGTCGGTGGTATGCCCGCAGACGCGGCAGTCTCGACCGAAGTGTGACAGTATCGGCAATCGATGCCGTCATCGCCGACGTGGTGCTTGTGGCTGAACTGAACCGGCTGCTGTTTCTCCACGTAACGGCCCGTCAGGTATGACGAGCGGGCGACCTGCGTGTACACATAGAACGCCGTACCGGCAAGCACAACGCCAAGGATCATACTGATCCGGGCGATATTGTTTGCACTCTTATGGAAAAATTGAGCCATCTTAAATTTCCCTCAAAAAACACCAGCGGCAATGCGATTAGAAATCGACGCCTCCCTGGCTTCGGAACTTCGAAACGAGAGCATTTTGCGTCAAATCTATTAAAAAATCTTTGAAGAACTACTGTAAAACTGCCCCTAATTCTACTAAATGTTTCGAATTCCGCAAATTCTCTACACCAGAAATGTAGTCTTTAGAGATACTTACAAGCAATCGCCGACTTAATTAGCAAAACTTCTTTCCCTTAGAAGAAGGTATGGGATCAGGGTTTCGTTCGGGCGATGAGAGCCGCTCCGATCGCGGAAGCATCCTCGCCGACCGTACCTGCAAGTATCTGCGTCTGAGCGAAGGCTCGAGCAAAGGACAGTTCTTTTGCTCGAGTTGTGATCGCTTCGATAACGACATCTTTGGCACCGGTTATTTCGCCGCCGACCACAATAGTCTCTAGATTAAGAAGGTTAATAACGTTGGCGATCGCGGTGCCCACATAAGTTCCAGTACGCTCAAGCATCAGCCGTGCGAACTCGTCGCCCTCTTCCGAGGCCCGCACAATGTCGGCGATGCCGATCCGTTCTTCCGACAATTTGCCCAGTGAAGACGTGCTGTCTCGATTAAAGCGGCTGCGGGTGCGGCGGACGATGTTCGCCGTAGACGCAAGTTCTTCAAGCCGTGTTCCCTCGGAGTCTATGGCGATATATCCAAACTCGCCGGCATAGCCCCCGGCACCTTCCCAGAGTTTTCCGTCAAGTATGAACGATCCGCCGACGCCGTCACCGATGGTTGCGTAGAACATGCTCTGACTTCCCTTGCCCGCACCAAATGTGAATTCAGCTATCGCTGCCGCGTTTGCGTCATTCTCGAGGATCACGGGGACGCCGGCGGCGGCTTCCACGGCTTCAGCAATGTTGAGCGAAGACGTTTCGGGAATGTTGACGGAATAGGCGACCCCGCCGTTCTGACGGTTAATGAGCCCCGGGATCGCGACGCCGATCGAGTCGACGGGGCCAAGCCTTTCGAGCGCGATACCTACGAATGCGACGATTCGATCAAGCGGATCAGATCCGTCAAATCTAGGTTCGACCACTGCCTCGGAGACTGAATCATCCGAAGAGACCGTTACGGCGCGAAGAAAATTTGAAGAGACTTCAATGCCGAGAGATTTGCTCTGAGAGGACATATATAATAGCGAGGTCACCGCGATTATTAGCTAGTTCAGGCTGGAGTGTCAATCAGTTACGGGCTCATCTGGCGGCTTAAATCATTGACGTATCCGGTCTCGAAAGCTAATCTTGCAGAAGTCGCCAAACCATCCGTCGGAATCCGCACCATATGGATCAACTTTCACAGATCATCGAGCTATACGGTATTTATGCCGTTTTTGCTCTATGTACTGTTGAGGGCGACATTACTCTGCTGATCTCGGGTGCGATGGCCCACAGCAACTTCTTCGGTAAATATAGCTTTTTCAAGGTATTCCTTGCGGGCACGTTGGGCGGCATGGTTGGCGACAGCATCGGCTATGGTGTCGGCCGAATATTTCACGAGAAAGCCAAGGACTATCGCTTTTACCAGATGGCCCAGCCGCGGGTCGAGAAATTGATCGAGAAGTTTGGCGGATTTGCGATCGTTATCTCTAAGTATATATACGGTATCCGCGCTGCTATGTGTGTCTTCTACGGCGTTGGAAGAATGCCCTTCCTTCGTTTCCTTATCCTTGATGCGATCAGCTGCGCGACGTGGGTCCTGATCTTGTCAGGTACCGGTTATTTCTTCAGTGGTGCAATTACTTCGATAATCGGCGACTTTCAACAGATCGGGATCGCCTTGTTCTTTGTGATCCTGTTCGCCGTTGTGATCATCTTCGCCGTCGAACGATTCTGGCTATCGGAGAAGGTGGAAGAGGTTAATCCAGAAACGGTCCGCAAGATCGAAGAGAAACTTCACGCCGTTGAGGAAGTCGGCAAGGGGAAGTTGCACGATCTCGGCGAACGGCTTCACCTTACGCGAGAAGCGAAAGAGGGAAAGGAAGCCGATCGAAGATCCGACGCAGCGTCGGCTTCCAAAAAATGACCGCTCAGCCGATTCGCATTTCCCGCTTCAGCTTGTAAAATATCGCCGTAATCATCATTTCTTCGTTAATTTTGAGGCCAAATAAATCCTGTGATAATTGAAACTTCTGCGCCGACGCGAGTAGACCTCGCCGGCGGCACTATCGACATTCCGCCCCTGTACTTATTTCACGAAGGTGCTTCCACCGTGAATTTCGCCGTCGATTTGCTCGCGAAGTGCCGCATCGAGACGCGTGACGACGACAAGATCCTACTCGAATCGATCGACCGAGGGGTGAAATTCGAATCTTCGCTCGAAAAGATCTCCGAACTAAAGAATGAGCCGCGGCTCGAACTTCTCGCCAAGCTTGTATATTTCTTCAAACCTGAAACGGGGTTCGAGATGATAACCGAGTCAGAAGCTCCGGCCGGAGCGGGACTCGCTGGATCTTCCACGCTTAACATCGCCTGCATAGGAGCACTGAATAAACTCGTTGGCGACCGTTACACGCCAGATCGATTTATCCCGATCGCGGCTGCGGTGGAATGTCAGGTGATCAAGGTCCCGACGGGTTATCAGGATTATCACTCTGCCCAATACGGAGCGGTTTCAGCGATCCATTTCGGGCCGGACGGAATGCATCGCGAAGCTTTGGATATTGATACGAAGACGCTACACGATCGCGTCGTAGTTTGTTACACCGGAGAGCCTCGAAACTCGGGCACGAATAACTGGGAAATAACAAAGCGCCACATCGACGGCAGCAAAGAACTATACGACCTGTTCGAAGGCATCCGCGACACGTCGGTGGCGGTTCGCAAGGCACTGCTCGCTTCGGATTGGGATGGGCTGGGTGAGATCCTGAAAAAGGCTCATCCTCAACGAAAGCGGCTCTCACCTAACATCACTACGCCCCATATGGATGCGCTGATCGACAACGCTTTGGCGAACGGTGCGATCGCTCCGAAGGTCTGTGGAGCCGGGGGTGGCGGATGTATCGCATTCTATGTCGAGGATGGCCGAAAGGCTGATGTAATTGCCGCCCTCACGTCCGACCCGACCGTCGAGGTTCTTGATTGGAATCTTTCAGTCGATGGACTAACGCTCAAGATCACCGAATAAATCTTCAAAACTTTCGGGTTACGGTGTATTATCTAATCGTCACCCGGAGCTACAATGAAAGCTGGTTTGCTGATAGCGTCGCTGTTTGCGTTGTTCGCCGTCTCGTCCGTCCAGGCCCAATCGGAGTCTGCGTCCGGCAAAGTCTTTTGGCGCGGAAGCGTCGATAATAAGGTCCATCTGACAATCAAAGGCGATACGCTCGAGCAAAAGACGGTCGAAGGTGCCGAAAAACCGCTCGGGACGTTCAGCTTTACGGCAGCATTGCCGGAGGAGGCCGTGATAGTCAGGGTCACTCGAAAAGAAGGCCGCAGCAAGAAGATCAAGGTGATCCAGCAGCCCACCGGGGACAACGAATTTACCGCGATCGTCGAGATCCACGATGAAGGCGGGGGTGCCCGCGATTACGTCCTGGAAATTTTTTGGTAGAAAACCCGAAATTCCTGTCATTTTTCCGCCCGCGATAGTGTTCTTACTTTCGAACAGCGTTCATTCGAACGAAAATGTAATAGCAATTCGGAGGAAAAAGCCAGGATGAAGGTACTTTCATACGCGGTCGCGTTATTATTCGCTTTCTACATACTCAACCCGGTCGTAATCGGCCAAAACAAAGAACACAAGGCCGAGGTAAAGCACAAGGAATATTCCTTTTGCGGCGGCGACTGGAACGGCGGTGACAAGGTCTCCGTGAAAGATCTTCGCGAATCGACGGTCGCAGCGACTGGAAATCTTAACGTCGACGGCGGCCGTAACGGCGGTGTAAGCGTTAAGGGCGATAATCGCTCGGATGTTTTGGTCCGGGCGTGCATTCAGGCTTGGGGAAACAGCGATGCCGAAGCCAAGTCGCTTCTCGCCGGCATCCGCATCGATACGGGCTCGACCATCAAAGCGGAAAGCTCAAGCGATGAAAACTGGTCCGTATCGTACGAGATCCTGGTTCCGCGCAACACCAATCTCAACCTAACGGCTCACAACGGCGGCATCTCGATCAAGTCGGTCGAGGGCACTCTCGAGTTCGCCACGACTAACGGCGGCGTAAACCTGTCCGATCTTTCGGGAACGGTGAAAGGCCGCACGACCAATGGCGGTGTGAACGTTTCGCTCACGGGAGCTTCGTGGAAAGGCAGCGGACTTGAGGTCGTGACGACGAACGGCGGTGTGAACCTAACGGTTCCCGATGGCTATGCGGCTCAGTTTGAGACCGGCACGACCAACGGTGGATTTAAGAGTGACGTGGCGGCATTGACCGTTCAAACCGAAGACGACAAAGGCGGCTGGCAGCGTTCGAAGAGAGTCGTTGCCTCGATGAACGGCGGCGGAGCTCCGATCAAGGTTGTGACGACCAACGGCGGTATTCGCATCGGTTCGAATACGGTCTTATAGATCGATCCAAACTAAACGATTAGAGCCGGGCATCTGTGCCTGGCTCTTTTCTTATGGGCTCTTTGTGAAAATCTTCGTGACTTCGTGTTAAAAACCGTTATTCAACACAAAGATCACAAAGTGAACCCGACAAAGTTTAGGAAGCGGGCTCATCTTCAACTGCTTTTCGCTCGGGCCTTAAATGGGGGAAAAGGATCACGTCGCGGATAGAGTGCTTGTTTGTTAGCAGCATCACAAGGCGGTCGATGCCGATGCCGATGCCGGCGGCCGGGGGCATTCCGTAGCTGAGGGCACGGACATAGTCTTCGTCGAGCTCCATCGCCTCTTCGTCACCACGTTCTCGTTCGGACATCTGATCGACGAAGCGGTCATACTGCTCCTTAGGATCGTTCAACTCGCTAAATCCGTTCGCCACTTCCATCCCGTTGATGAACAGCTCAAACCGTTCAGCGAGGGCAGGATTCTCGGGCGAAGCCTTTGAGAGTGGCGAGATCGATTTCGGATAGTCGATGATGAACGTGGGCTGGATCAATTTCTCTTCGATGTGGTTCTCGAACTCGGTAAGAAGCTCAGAGTCGCTCATGACCAACGGAACGCGAAGGCCATCATCCGCCCGTTCACTCGCGGACGAAGGCGTCAGCGTTCCAACTGCGTCGCTCATCGCAACGCGTTCGAAATTGCCGAAATCGATTTCGTTTCCCTCGTACGTCACTTTCAATCCGCCGGTCGCACGCTGAATGCTTTCCTTGATCATCGCTTCGCAGAAATCCATCATTCCGTTCACGTCCATGTAGGCACAGTAGAACTCAAGCATAGTGAACTCGGGATTGTGCTTGAACGAGATGCCTTCGTTGCGGAAGTTTCGGTTGAGTTCGTAGACCTTTTCGAACCCGCCTACGACGAGCCGCTTCAAATAAAGCTCCGGCGCAATACGAGCATATAGTTCGATGTCGAGCGCGTTGTGGTGTGTTACGAAAGGTTTCGCGGCGGCTCCGGTTGCTTTCGGTGTGAGCATCGGCGTCTCAACCTCGATGTAGCCGTGATCTTCGAGATACCGGCGCAGACTTGAGATTACCTTTGCGCGGATTTCGAAGACTTCCCGCGTGGTTAGATCTTGGCCGCCCGCTGACGCAGGCGGTTCTGACTTGACCTGCAGGCTTGACGCGATCAGGTCAGCATACCGTTGACGTTGACGGATCTCGGGGTCAGCGATACCGTGCATCTTGTCAGGCATGGGCACCATTGCCTTTGCCAGGAATTGCAGTTTCTCGACGTGAAGCGATACCTCGCCGGTATTGGTGACAAATAGATATCCTTCGACGCCCACGAAATCGCCGTGATCAATTAGCTTCCACGCAGTCCATCCACCTTCGGGATCAACCGTGTCCGCACCGTCGTTCTTGATCAGGGCAAACCCGCCTTTCTTGTCGCAATAGATTTGGAATTTTCCGATACCGTCTGTGAGATGAACAAAATTTCCTCGCGGCGGAGTCGTTAATCGGCCCGCGATCCGCACCGTTCCGAAAGCTTTGAGCTGTCCGTTGAGGTTCTCTTTCGCTTCCGCCGGCGGCCGTTCGCCTTCTTTGAGCGAAGCCTTGATGGCAGCCATCTCGTCGCCTGCAGCAACGATGGGTTCGAAATTAAGCAGCCTCGAGATCGTATCTTCGCCGCCGCTGACACTCGAACGAGCGAACTTGCTCGGATAAACGTTTCCGACAAGCTCGCGCAACTTATCTAGATGATCGCGTCGCGCTTCGGTCTGATCGTTCTGCTCAACGATCTCTTCAAAATCCGGAATGGTCATAAAAGTATTTGCTGCGTGTGTCATTAGCCGGCACGTAAGTAGGGGCTGCCGTTAGTACGGAGCGTGCCGCTGTGCGAAAACAATGATTATAGAAAGGTCTGTAGAACACAGCAAACAAGAATTGAATATGGCACAATGGTCAGAGCCGTGTACGAACGCCTATGCCCTAGCAAAAGCGTCCGTTGCGGATATTTGTGTTTATGCGAAACGTGGACGATATTTCTGAACTTAAAGATCTGCAGCGGGGCGTTGATCGGGGCGAACGCGTTATTGCTATCGACGGCCTTACATCGACTCCGGCAAAGGCATACGTGCTTTCTCAGTTGTCGACGCCCGGAAGAGCCATAGTCGTGGTGACCGATACGAATGTTTCACTCGACGACTGGGAGACGGATCTGTTGTTCTGGGCAAAGGATAAGGCAACGTCCATTATCTCGCTGCCGTCATTCGAAACGGACGTCTACTCTGGGAGTTCACCTCATGCCGAAACCCTCGAGCGAAGAGCCCTTTCGCTCTGGCAACTCTCACAGGTACAGCCTTCTTTCGTGCTCATTTCTGCACGCTCGTTGATCTCGCGGACTGTTGCGCCCGAGGAACTCGCCTCACTCGGCGCTCATTTGAAGGTTGACGAAGACTTTTCTCCGGACGATCTCGTTGAGCGTTTGGCGGCGAGCGGTTACGTTCGCGAAGATCCTATCGGCGGGCTCGGTCAATTCTCAGTCCGCGGCGGCATTCTTGATGTATGGTCGCCCGATTCCGAGTTCCCAATTCGCGTCGAGTTCTTTGGCGACACCGTAGACTCGATCCGCGTCTTCGATCCTGAAACCCAGCTTTCGACCGAGCGCTTAAAAGAAGCTTCCATCGCGCCGATGCGGGAATTTGCGGCAACCGAAAAAGACTTTCGTGATTGGGCATTCTTCGCAAATGAACGATTTTCTTCAGGATTGATGGCTCGCTCGCTTCGAGACCGAACAGAGTTTGCCGAAGAAGGCGAATCATTTACTGGCTGGGAATTTCTGATGCCGCTCGTAAAACCGCTGGGTGCGACGGTTTTCGATTATCTAAAGGACGCTGTTTTTGTGATCGATGAGCCGTCGATCGTGGAAAATACGCTAGCGTCGCTGTACGACAATCTTCGTCGACGGTATGCGTCGCTTGGTGAAACGGCTGATATAGGCCTTGAGCCTGAGGACTTATTCGTTCAAGCGGACGCTCTTCGCGAAAAACTCGCCGCTTCGAGTCGGATAGAGTTTCGGGCATTAGGTAAGACCGCCGGGGCGACGGATGAAGAGTTTACGCTAGGCGAAGCGCCGCAGATCGAGTCACCTCTTCCGATCCGCTCTGTCGAGCCGATCTTCCTGTTCAGCGCTGCCGAAAGATCGACCGACATTACGATCCAATCGCGCTCGACCCGCAACTTTCACGGAAACTTCGCCGACCTTGCAACGCAATTGCAGTCTCAGAGAAATCCGATAATTATCGCAGAGACGCTAGGAATCGCCGAGCGCCTTGAAGAGATCGTGCGTGAATTCGAGGTACCTCTTGACTCCGGTTCGATCAGGGTCGGGCAGCTGTCAGGAGGGTTCGAGATCCCGGTAGCGGAGTTGGTTGTGTATACCGAATCGGACATTTTCGGCGAAACAGTCTCAAACTCTCGAACGGGCGCTCACGCGACTCAAGCCCAGCGATCCAATAAGCCGCGACTCGGAGCGTTCATTTCCGATTTCCGCGACCTTAAAGCCGGCGATTACGTAGTCCACGTTGACCACGGGCTGGGCAAATTCGAGGGGTTGCAAACGATCTCGTCTCAAGGCGCAGAGCGTGAATTCATGCTCCTCATCTACGCAGATGACGCGAAACTGTTTGTGCCGGTCGAACGACTTGATCTCGTTTCGCGATATTCGTCAGGGGAATCGACATCGCCGACCATCGACAAACTCGGCGGGCTGGGCTGGCAAAAAACAAAGGCGAAAGCCAAGAGAGCGATGCGGGATATGGCGGACGAGCTTCTAAAACTCTACGCCGAACGCAAGCTCGTTCAGGGTTATGCATTTTCGCCAGATGCTCCGTGGCAGCATGAGTTTGAAGATGCGTTTCCGTATGACCTCACAGTCGATCAGGCTAAGGCGATCGACGACGTAAAAGAAGATATGGAAACCGCTCGCCCAATGGACCGGCTCATCATCGGCGATGTGGGCTACGGTAAAACCGAGGTGGCGATGCGTGCGGCATTCAAGGCCGTTATGGACGGCAAACAGGTCGCGATCCTCACACCGACCACGATCCTCGCTTATCAGCACTACGAATCGTTCCGAAAGCGTTTCGCGGCATTCCCTGCAAAGATCGATCTTCTCTCAAGGTTTCGGAGTTCGAAAGAGCAGAAGGCAGTAGTTGATGCCGCGGAGAAAGGAGACGTTGATGTCGTCGTCGGCACCCATCGGATACTTTCAAATGATGTAAAGCTACCGAAGCTAGGTCTCGTTGTGGTCGATGAAGAACAGCGCTTTGGCGTCGCTCACAAAGAGAAGCTCAAGCAGCTGAAGAAAAAGGTTGATGTGCTTACGCTGTCCGCAACGCCGATCCCACGAACCCTGAATATGTCGATGCTCGGTATGCGGGATCTGTCAATCATCGAAACGCCCCCGCGTGACCGCCTAGCGATCAACACTCAGGTGGTGCAGTTCTCGGAAAGTGTGATCCGCTCGGCCATCGAGCTCGAACTATCGCGAAATGGACAGGTCTTTTTCATTCATAACCGCGTCGAAACCATCGAGGCGATCGCCGCGCTGGTTCAACGTATAGTCCCGAATGCGCGCATCGCGATCGGCCACGGGAAGATGAACGAAAAGGAAATGGAGCAAGTGATGCTCGATTTCATTGACTTCAAATACGACGTGTTGGTCGCAACCACGATCATCGAAAATGGCATAGATATTCCCCGGGCGAACACGATCATCATCAATCGTGCCGACAATTACGGACTGTCGCAGCTTTATCAGCTTCGAGGGCGCGTGGGCCGATCGAACCGACGAGCGTACGCATATCTCCTGATCCCGAGCGAGATCGAACTTACGCCCATCGCACGGCGACGTTTGAGTGCGATCCGAGAATTCTCCGACCTTGGTGCAGGGTTCCGCATTGCGGCTCTTGACCTCGAACTTCGCGGAGCCGGAAATATCCTTGGCGGGCAACAGTCGGGCCATCTCGATGCACTTGGCTTCGATCTGTATACGAAGATGCTTGAGCGGACGATAGGCGAACTTCGGGGCGAGGAGATCGCTGACGAGACAAGTGTTTCTATCAACCTCGGAATAGATGTCTCGATACCCAAGGACTACATCGTTGACGCCAGCCAGCGCTTGCGTACGTATAAGCGCATTTCATCGGCTGATTCGGATGAGGTTCTGTCTCAGATACATGCAGAGATCGAGGACAGATACGGCCGCATGTCGGAATCCGTAAACGCATTGTTTGATTACGGCAGGCTCAGAAAGGCGGCTGAACGGATGGGTATCGTTTCGGTGGATCGTGCCGGAGAGACACTTGCGATCAAGCTTAGTGAGAATGCGAGGGTGGATCCCGAAAAGCTCCTCTCGTTCGTCGCCGAAAGCGAGGATCGATCATTCTCGCCTAGCGGCATCCTTCGTGTCGGCATCCAGAGAGAGCCGATCAAGACTGCGATAGATGTCCTGAGGTCGATCGGCAAATAAGCTCGCATGACGGGATTATCCTCTCGAAAGCTGGTATTATTCGGCTTTGTTTTTGTATTGATTTCTGTGAACTGGGAACGAACTATCTGTTCGTTTGAGGCATCAAAACCTCGATTCGCGACTCACTAGTGGAGCTTTCATGAAAAATTTCGCAATTTTCTCCGTCTTTTTCCTGGCTTTCGTATTGGCGATCCCCAATATCTCCGCTCAAGAATCAGAAGAACGCGTGGTCGATGAGGTTGTAGCACAGGTAAATGAAGGAGTCATTACCCTATCTCGCGTGAAGCGTGAAATGAAATCGATCGTCGACTCGGAGGTCCAGCAGGGCAAGAAACGCGAGGATGTCCAGAAAACGATCGACGAAAAGCAGGGTGAGCTGATCGCAAATCTTATCAACGAAGAACTCCTAGTTCAGAAGGCGAAAGAACTCGGCATGGACGCTGATATTGAGAACGCGATCAACCAGCGATTCGTTGAGATCATGAAAGAAAACAACGTCAAGACTATCGAAGCACTTTATGAGCAGATGCGTGGCCAGAATGTCGATCCGCAGGAGGTCCGAGAGATGTGGCGTAAGCAGATTATCCGTGAACGCGTCATCCAGCGGGAGGTCCAGTCCGCTGAATATTGGAAGCCCAACGCGACACAGCTCAAAGAATATTTCGAAAAGAACAAAGCGAAGTTTTCCAAGCCGGAGATTGTCTCTTTTAGCGAGTTGTTTCTCGGCTACGCGGGTCGTCCCGATGAAGCGAGTGTGCTTGAGAAGGCGAAGCAGTTGGTTGTTCAGATCCGCGGCGGTGCGAGTTTCGACCAAATGGTAAAGGAGAATGGTGACAAGCCGATAGTCTCCACTGAAACGGGCAAAACTGAGAAAGCAACCACGGCGACCCTTAACGAAGTCATCAAGAAGCCCCTCATAGGCGTTAAGGTTGGTGCGGTAACGGAACCGATCGTGATCAAAGATCTCGGCGTTTTGATCCTTCGCCTTGATGCTCATGAGGCGGCTAGCAGTGACTCTTTCTACGATGAGACGGCGGTCCGCTCAGCGATCCTGCAAGAACGTTTCCCGGAAGCGCAAAAGAAGTTTTTCGCGACGCTTCGACAGGATGCGTATATCAAGATCAGCGACACTTACCGTCCGCTCGTCGCCCCAATCTTATTCGCGGATGAGCGCAAGGACAAGACTGTTTCCGAGAAGTAACACGCGGAACGACCGCTTTGTAGATATATAATGGCCGGACTTACTGTCCGGCTTTTCTATTAGAGAAGAATATGCGTCTAGATCTTTTCTTAAAAGTCAGCCGATTGATCCAACGGCGATCGTTGGCCCAGGAATTTTGTGATGCTGGAATGATTCACGTGAACGGTATGGCCGCAAAATCCGGAAAAGAGGTGAAGGTAGGTGATGAGATCACGATCAATCGGCGGAATCGAAAGACAACCGTTCGCGTAGTGATCATGCCGGACAAGAAACAGGTTTCGAAGCAGACCGCAGGCGACCTATTTACAGTCATTTCTGACCAGCCGTTGGAATCAGCCTAAGATCTCCTTGATCGCCTTCTCAAAGATCTCAACTCTCTTCTTTGCTCGCCTAACTTCCGGATGAGTATCCGCGTAATCCTGCTGAACCTTCCAAAGCTCGATCTCAGCCTCAACCTTACGAACCATCAGTTTTCCAAGTGCCGGCGTCGCCCGGTCACGCTCGGCGGTCTTCATCGAGCTAAGACGCGTCACCTCTGCATCTATGCGCGTGAGGGCGTATTTGAGCTCTTTTACCTTCGGAAATTCATCGGTGTATTCGACCAGCAACGATTCAAGTTCAGCTTCGACATCGGCCCGCTTTAGAGCAACCTCAGCGTATGCCGCAGTCGCCTTTGCCTCCTGAACGGACGCCGGGGTGGGAACGGCCCTAGTCGGCCTCTGACCGAAGCCTGAAACAGTTCCAATCAGCAGACAGGCTGGAAGCAAAAGGCGAGAAAGTTTCATAGAGAGATTCCCGGTCGATCAAAATTTGGCGCTCATTGCTGAGCGATTCTCATGCAGCACTGGAGGTTCGCAGGAAGTTATCTCGAGGTCTTCATCGGCTTCGACGATGCCGTCGCCGAACATGCTGCCGACCGAGATCGAGCCGAAATAGGTTGTGATATTGTCGAGGATCTCTTGCACGGAGTGCGAGTGGTACAAGGTCTGACGAAATTGAGCCCCGCCGGGCAATCCCTTTGTGAACTGGCCCGCGAGCTGCTTCATTTTACCTAGGGCTACGATCTCCGGCATTTCTTCAAGGCACATATCGAAAAATTCGAGGAGTACCGATTTCTTCTCCACGAGATCGGGCTGATATGGTTCACGACCGGCTAAGACGTCCGCAAATTGACGGAAGATCCACGGGTTCTGCATCGCTCCGCGCCCGATCAGAATACCGTCGGTTCCCGCCTCGCTCCAGCGCTTCATTCCAGACTCGATCGAAACTATATCGCCGTTACCTGAAACCGGAACGCTGACCGCGTCTTTGACCTGGCGAATGATCTCCCAATTAGCAAGCCCCTTGTAGCCCTGATCGCGCGTGCGGCCGTGTACCTGAATATGCTCAACCCCGCATTGCTCCGCCATCTTAGCGACATCGACGACATTAATGGTCGAGTCTGTATAGCCCGTGCGGACTTTTAATGTTAGCGGTATAGAGATCGATTTCTTGATCTCCTTAAGAATGGTTTCAAGTCGCGGAAGATCGCGGAGAAGTCCCGATCCGCCGCCATTCTTAACCACTTTCGGAGCTGGGCAGCCACAGTTGACGTCAAGAATGTCTGCACCGATCTCTTCGGCCATCTCAGCGCCCATTGCCATCCGTTCAGGCTGGCCACCGAAGATCTGAACTGCATACGGCCGTTCACTCTCGTCGAATCGCATCTGTCGTTTCGATTTTGGGTTGTTCCGCGTCAGACCTTCAACCGAGATGAATTCAGAAACAACGAGGCCGACCCCGCCACGACGCTTGATCAGCCGCCGAAACGTAAAGTCCGTCACTCCCGCCATCGGTGAAAGTATTAAGGGCGGGTTGATCTCAATATTTCTGATCCTGAATGGAACCATTAACTTAAGCCTTCTTTCGATTCTTGATCACGAAGATCAGTCCGAGTAAAAAAACAAAAAATGATAGGACAAGGACAACGGCTCCGGGAATGATGCCGAGCATTGCTTCGTCCCAGCTTACGCCGTTCGATGCGAAGGGCAACGCGACCGAAATGCCTGTCACTGCGATCCCCAACAAAACACCTAGAATTCCAAGAACCAAAACGATCTTCCAGAGCATAAACATTTCCTCTCTACCGAATTAAATTCAAAAGATCTACAGCCCTTGTTCCCCGTGAAGTGCGTGATCGGCACGAGTGATTCGTCACTTTGTCTACACATTTCAAATTTAACATCAATAGGTTTGTTTTTCGAGAAATATCGGACGTATAATCCCGTGCAACAGCCTTCTGTAACAGATTGATAACACATTAGTAAACTTTTCGGTTCCGGCAATTCGAGAACCCGGCAAGGGGATTTAATGAACGTTCGCGAGGAACAACTTATATGAAGACAATCATGCGGTTTGTAGGCGTCTCGACAGCGCTAGCGCTGTTATGCGCGAGCCTTTTTGCTCAGTCACAATCAACCACAGGCCTTATCCAAGGCACTGTCGTCGACCAGAACGGGGCCGTTTTGTCCGGTGCCTCGATTACGGTTCGAAATGTGAACACTGGTTTCGAAAGAACCGTCACGAGTAACTCGGACGGGTTTTTCGCTGCTCCGCTTTTACCTCTTGGCACGTATCGCGTCACCGCCTCGGCAAATGGATTTTCCAACTCCATGGTCGAGAATGTCGAGGTCACGATCGGCAATACTCTTGCTCTGAATATCGGACTCAAGGTTGGCGGTGCTACCGAAACGGTCAATGTTACGTCGGATAGCGAGGCAGTCGACACGGCACGCACCGAGCTATCGACGCAGATAAACCAAAAGTCGGTTGAGAATCTTCCCATCAATAGAAGGGACTTTTCCCGGTTTGCATTGCTAACTCCGGGCGTCTCGATCGTCCAAGGGCCAGATGGTGACGAGATCAGCATCAACGGCCAGAAGGGTATTCAGAACAACGTGTCGATCGACGGAGCAGACGCGAACAACCCGTTCTTCGGCGAGCAACGCGGCGGACAGCGGCCGGCGTTCACGATCAGTCTGGAGTCGGTTAAGGAATTTCAGGTCGTTCCTGTCGGTGCATCCGCTGAATTCGGCCGATCTTCAGGCGGATTCATTAATGCGGTGACAAAGTCGGGAACCAACCAGTTCTCCGGATCGGCCTTCCTGTTCTTCCGCAACGAAGCTCTGTCGAGCCAGAATCCTGATGCCGTCGATGCGGGCCTGCCTGTTGAAGATTTTCGCAACTATCAGTTCGGCGGAAATGTCGGCGGCCCGATCAAGAAAGACCGAGCGTTCTTCTTTGTCGCTTACGAAAGAAATGACGGCCAGAGTAGTAAGCCGAACTCGATCGATCCACGACTGGTGGACATTATGGCCGACTTTGGCTCACCGGATGAAGAGCGGATCATAGACCGCACTAACGTAGCGGACGTCTTTCTGGCCAAAGTCGATGTCAATATAAACAACAGTAACCTGTTGACTCTCCGCCACAATTTCAGCCGGGCTGAGCAGGTGAACGGAACCTTTGACGTCCCCACATGGGGCTTCAGCGCCAACGGCCGTGAGACAAGCAAATCAAACTCCTTCATCGGCCAGCTAGTCACAAATTTTACGTCCAACCTGCTGAACGAATTCCGCTTCCAGTTTGCAAAGGAAGAACGTCCACGTTTTTATGACGCACCCGATCTTCCGGATATCACGATCGGCACATTTGCCGGCGACATCTCTTATCGGTTCGGCCGCCCCTTCTTCCTGCCGACGCCGTCCAATGATACCCGTCTTCAGTTCACGGATAACGTGACGTTCATTCGCGGCCGTCACACGATCAAAGCCGGCATCGACCTAAACCGCACGCGAGTCTCGCAGACGTTTATCGGTTTCGCTCGCGGTCGATATATCTTCGCGGCAGGTGACATCGACACTGCCATCGACAATTTCATCGACTACATCGACGGCGTGAGTCCTGCCGGATTGTCGCTTTATCTGCAATTTGCCCCGATCGGTAACCGCACCGTCGAGGAGGCCGGAACGCAAGCGTACACGAACATCGAGCCAGGCGTTTACGTTCAGGATGCGTGGCAGCTCAAACGTAGCCTCACGCTGAATCTCGGCTTTCGGTGGGAAGGCCAATTCCAGCCGGATCCGATCAACGACCCGTCTGACACGCCTTACGGCCAGTTCATCAGCGATCCTCGATTTCCGTCGGACGGTAAGATCCCTGACTTCACTGATGGATGGTCGCCGCGCCTTGCTCTTTCATGGTCGCCCGGCGGTGACGGCAAGACCGCGATCCGACTCGGCGCGGGTATTTACTACGCCCGCATTCCGGGCCTCGTAGTTGCCGGGCCACGCAATACCGACGGAGCCATTGCAGGAAACATTTATCGTGACGGCACGTTCTGCTCGTTCAGCGCATTGTCGCCCGTACGTTGTCCCCCGTTCCCCGATCCGCTGCCGACCGCTGGATTCACCGCGTTCAACCCAGGCATAGCGGTCTTCGAGCGGAATTTCAAGAATCCGCGTACAATCCAGTATTCGGCGAGTATCGAACGCGAGATAGCCAAGAACACGTCGGTACTGGTCGCGTATAACTACGCTAAAACGACTAGACTTACTCGATTCGTGAATCGCGGCGATGCGAGATTGTATGGCGGTGTCGCGATCTTTGAACGCCCTGACGGTTCTGGAGTCGGAGAGATCCGCTCAACCGAAAGTTCAGCACGTTCGCTTTATCAGGGGCTGACGTTCACGCTGAATAGGCGCTTCGCAGACCGGTTCCAGTTTCAGGCGAATTACCTGCTTTCGTGGGACAAATCCGACGACGACAATGAACGAGATCCGTTCACCTTCCGCTACGTGGATCCGCGGAATCTCATGCCGGAATATGGATATTCGGATCGTGATCAGCGGCACCGGTTCAATGCTTTCGCGACGTTCCTGCTGCCGCACAACATCAACCTGTCGCCGATCGTACAGTACCGCTCGGCCCAGCCGACATCACTGGTCAATCGCGGAGCGTTCCCGAACATCACCGAGCGAAACACCGAAAGGCTCGATAACGAATTCTTCACGTTCGATTTTCGGGCGTCGAAGGCGTTCAAGTTCGGAGAGAGAATGGAACTCGAGGGTATCTTCGACCTGTTCAATCTTTTCAATAACCGCAACCCGCGAAGCCTGTCGAAACCGCTGACCTTCAATTTTGACGGAACTGTATCCGCGGGCTTTGGCGAACCGCGGCAGATTCAACTAGGAGCCCGATTTAAGTTCTAGAGGCTCGCGACAAAGGAGAAAAGGCTCGGTTCTAAACCGGGCCTCTTTTCCGTTTGCT
>JBDSLC010000006.1:0-5868 GCA_039916585.1 Pyrinomonadaceae bacterium
TTTGCTAACCACGTGGAAAAACGCGTCGATCATCTTTGACTGCAGCTCAGGCGTGATGCGCCCGACCATGCCAAAATCGAAGAATGCGAGGCGGCCGTCGGACATCACAAGCAGATTGCCGGGATGCGGGTCCGCGTGGAAAAAGCCGTCTTCGAGAAGCTGTTTTAGATAGGTCTTGATAAGCAGCCGATTGACCTTTTCCGGCGATATCCCGTACCTCTTTTGCCCTTCAAGATCGGTGACCTTGGTGCCGTGGATGAACTCCATCGTCAGCACCTTTGACGTGGTCGCGTTCCAGTATATCTTCGGCACGAGAATGTTGTCCCAATTCTTGAAATTCTCGCGGAAGCGTTCAGCGTTGCGGCCCTCGGCGGCGTAGTCCATCTCTTCGTGAATGGTCTCGTTGAACTCGCGCAGCATTCCAGACCAGTCGGCATTCTCGTTTAACTGAGGGTAGCGCTCAGCGAAAGCCGCCACCTTTTTGAGGATCTCGAGATCGCCTTTGATCGTCGCTTCAAGATTGGGCCGCTGTACCTTTACTGCGACCTCTTCGCCCGTGTGAAGACGCGCTCTATAGACTTGTCCAAGCGATGCGGCAGCGACGGGTTTCAACTCGAATTCTTTGTAGACTTCGTTGATCTTTAAGCCAAGCTCTTTCTCGATCCTTGCAAAGGCGATCTCGTTCGGGAATGGAGGAACGTTGTCCTGGAGCTCTCCAAGAGCAATAACGAATGGAAGGGGAAGAAGGTCGGCTCGCGTACCCATTGACTGGCCGATCTTGATGAATGTCGGTCCGAGTTCGATCAATTTTTCTTTGAGCCAGATAGCCTGTTTCTCCTGATTAACCTCGCGCCTAGTTTCACTACCGAGGAAGAACCGCTTGAGGACGAGCATGACCCGATGAAAGAACCACAGTTTGACGCCGTAGAGTTTCTCGCCATAAACCGCCGCACGCGTCAGACGCTGAGCGGTCTTCATCCGTTCTTTGGCATGCCGAAGCATCCCGGCTCGGTGCATCTCGTACTGGTCGAGGTAGAGATAGAGCGCGAGCTTGCCGATAACCGTTGAAACGTTAGCGATGCGAAGCCATCCACGAACCCCCGTATATCGTCTTTCAACCTCGGCCTCTTTGCCGGTGAGAAACTTGTCCTCGGCGATCCGCTGGTCGTTGGTGACGTATTTTGCGATCGGCAGATCCGCCGTCGCCGTCATCAAGTGCCCGTTGCCGTTGGTCTTGACCGGCTCGAACACCGTCACCGTATTGTTTTCCGCTATCTCGTTCATCTAACTAATAACTTCGCCGCCCAAGCCTGTTTCGATGCAAAAACCTCCGCCGGCCTTTGCATCATAAGATCTCCAGCATATTCCGTACGCCCTCATGCCTGAAATAGTTCAGCGCACGGGCTGAGTCTCTTGCGATCTGTGCCTTTAACTCGTCTATTCCGTTAAACTTACGCTCATCGCGAATGCGATGAAGGAAGCGGACACGGAGCACGTCGCCGTAGAGGTCGCCGTCGAAGTCGAAGACGTAGCTTTCGATCGACGGTTCGAGATCTTGCCCGAAGGTGGGTCGGACGCCGACATTCGTGATGCTTCGTCTCCAAGTGCCGTCGACGAGGGTTGCGGTTGCGTACACGCCGAACTTTGGTATTACCCGGTTGTTCGGGCGCAAGTTTGCTGTCGGGAATCCGATAGTATGGCCGCGCCGGTCTCCCCGGACGATCACGCCTTCGATGCCGTAAGGACGTCCGAGCATACGGCGAGCTAGATTCACACGGCCGTCAGCGAGCAGTTTTCGAATAGCGGAGGAGCTTATCCGTCGCCCCCGGAGGACGATCTCCGGAACTTCTTCAGCGACGAATCCGAGTTCGGCACTCATCTTTCGCAAGAGCTCGATGTTCCCCCCGCGAGCCTTGCCGAAAGCGAATCCTTGTCCTAAATAGACCTCCTTAGACTGCAGCCGGTCATGAACGATCCTCCGCAAAAAATCGTCGGCCGGATTCGAGGCAAACTCCCTGTCGAACGTGATCACGATCGCCTGTTCAATGCCGAGGACCTCGAAATTCGCGAGCCTCTGATCCAGCGTCTGAAGTAGGGGAGGCGCTGATTCCGGATGCAATACAGCACGCGGGTGCGGATCGAACGTGATCGCAGTCGCCAAAGATCCCGTTGCTTTTGCCCGGTCCGCGACGGTCTGCATTATCTGTTGGTGCCCGATGTGCAGGCCGTCAAACACACCGAGCGTGAGTACCGTCGGGCGTTGAATGTTTGCGTTGTCAGTTCCGTGAAAGATCTTCATCGCTATGGTGACGGTGATAATAATAACCGACCATATCAGCTCCCGAAAGCCGAAGCGTCGATCTAAACTTACTCGAGGTACGTTCCGCTGTTACAGTATATCGGCAAAGGCAGTTGGGTATGGACGTCTCCGTAAAGCGAGCTGCTATTCCGATAGGCGCAGTTGGCACCCATCACTTTTCTGTTTGGAGGCATTAATGATCAATATCGAAACCGACAGTCATGGAAGAACTTACCAGATCTGGAAACAAAACCAGATGAATTCCTGCGGTGTTGCCTCTGTATGGATGGCTCGCGGCATCGCCAGGCGCATGAGTTTTGCCGAAGACGAATGGGATCTGGCGCAACGTGTATATCGCGGCGCTGTGCAGGGTGCCCTGGCACCGTTAGGTTCTCCGACACCGGCACCGATGACGCTCGATCCGAGCGCATTTCCGCGTGATCAAACCAGTATGCAGTCAACTATCGCACGTTTCGGTTTGTATGCGCGTCAAGTAGCAACCGCATTGCGGGCTGAACGTCTGCATGCCGAGCATCTTGGAATTCGCGCGGACGGCAATGCTCGCTCCATTCAGCCAAACAAGATCGCGATCGATAGGCCGGCCATCGTCCTTGTTTACTGGAACGGCGGTGGCGGACATTTCGTGGTGGTCGGGCGCTGCACAGCCAACGCCGTGTCATTCCTCGATCCGTGGGACGGGCACATAAATGAGCAGCCAAACAATGGGGTCTACAATCCGAACTACAATAATATCGGGCTCATCGGCGAGGTGATCTATATCTCAGCGTAGTGATCACCAAGACGTCGGTGGGGCACTAAATAGTTCTGGACGTAATCGGCCACAGCCGAATCCAGAAGTGTCGTTTCAGGCCCGTAGCCAGCTTCGCGAATGCGTGTGAGATCCGCTTGCGTATGATATTGATATCGGTCGCGAAGGTACTCGGGCATTTCGATAAATTCAGCATTGGTGGGTCGAGCCAAGGCCTTGAAGATCGAGTCGGCGAGGGCGTTCCAGGTGTTCATACGACCTGATCCCACGTTGAACAATCCGCCGGTCTCGTTTCCCATAAAGAAAAGGCTCATATCGACCGCGTCTTTTATGTATACAAAGTCGCGTCCGAACTCACCGTCGGCATATTCGGGATTCGCACTTTTGAAAAGTTGAATTTTGCCGGTTTCCCTAATCTGTTCGAACGCCTTGTTCACTAGCGAACGCATATCGCCCTTGTGGTTCTCATTCGGCCCGAAGACGTTGAAATACTTTAGGCCGACGATCTTGCCGAAGAGTCCCTTGCGGGCGGCATATTGGTCGAAAAGATGCTTTGAATACCCGTAGACGTTTAGCGGACGGAATTTATTCAACGAATCCGTCGCGTCTTCCATTCCCGCCGAACCGTCACCGTATGTAGCGGCGGAGGACGCGTAAATGAATCGAATACCATTTGCAACGGCAAAATCAGCCAGATCTTTCGTGTACTGATAATTGTTGCGAAGCATATAGTCCCCGTCGGTCTCGGTTGTCGATGAGCACGCTCCGAGGTGAAAGATCGTATCTACGTCCGAAAAGTCGCTGATGTCGTCCAGGAAATCGTCGGCATCGATGTAGTCATTGAACTTAAGGGGTGCGAGATTCTTCCACTTATCGGTCTCATCCATGCGGTCGACGATGAGGATGTCGTCGTGGCCGAGTTCATTCAGCTTCCAAACGACCGCGCTGCCGATAAACCCGGCACCGCCTGTAACGATCAATCTCGATTCGGACATAAGAGAAAATGATACATCATCGAGCGGCTTTCCTGAGGCTTACCGAAACTCCATCGTCCCGTCTTCAAGCCGGTCGTGACGGAGCATTCGGAGGTCTTTGAAGTAATTTTGATGGAGCCGCCACGGATGTTTCGATCCTTGGCTCGGGATGTCGTTCAACGCGCGGAGCACGTAGCCGGAGTTGAAATCCAACGCGGGCTCGGTCGTGATCGTTGGATCATTAAGCCGCGGGGTGCAGCTGGAAAAACCGTTCGCGTCCATGTGTTTGATCAACCTGCAAACGTATCCGGACGTGAGATCACATTTCAGGGTCCAGGATGCATTTGTGTAGCCGAACGCCTGTGCAAGGTTCGGCACGTCGTTATACATCATCCCCTTGTAGGCGAGCTTCCTTGAAAGGTCGACGGTCCCACCGTCGACGACAAGGGTCAGCCCGGCCATGATCTTCAGCTGCAATCCCGTCGCGGTGACGATGATGTCAGCATCGAGTTCATCGCCATTAGTAAGCCGAACTCCGGTCTCGGTAAAGGCATCGATCTCTCCGGTAACGATTGACGCCCTTTGCTCACGAATGGACTTGAAGAGATCGGAGTCGGGGACGACACAAACCCGCTGATCCCATGGATTATACTTCGGACGAAAATGCTTCTCGAGCTGCTCTTCACCGATCTCGCTCTTCACGCCTTTCGCGATCAGACTCTTCATCATCGACGGCCGTTTCTTCGAGAGTTCGTAGAAGAACATTTGCCTCAGTACGTTTTTCCATCGAGTGGCGGCGTACGCGGTTTTCGCGGGCAGAAATCTTCTCAGGCCGTTTGCGATCTTGTCATTGGACGGCATTGTCACTACATAGGTCGGAGACCGCTGGAGCATCGTAACGTGCTTCGCAGTTTCCGCCATAGCGGGGACCAGCGTCACCGCCGTCGCACCGCTACCGATCACGAGTACGTGTTTGTTCGTATAGCCCAAGTTTTCCGGCCAGTTCTGCGGGTGAACGATCGTGCCCTGGAACTTTTCAAAACCCGGCCAGTCGGGTGTGTAGCCGGAGTCGTACTCGTAGTAGCCGGTGCAGAGGTAGAGGAAGCTGCAGGTGATCTGCATGTCGGCTGGCTCAGTCGCCGAGCTGTATTCGTTACTCGAAGATGACTCGCTATCGGCGGAGCCCTTGCTTACGCGCGGGCTACTGACACTGACCGTCCACTGCGCATTTTCCGATGACCACTCGGCTCGCGTGATCTTATGGCCGTAGCGGATCTCTTTGTCGAGGTCGAATTCCTTTGACGTGTCTCGGATATATTCGAGAATAGACGGACCATCGGCGATGGATTTCGGGTCGCTCCATGGCTTGAAAGAGTATCCGAGCGTGTACATATCCGAATCCGACCTGACGCCCGGATATCGAAACAGGTCCCATGTACCGCCCATAGCTTCGCGGCCTTCGAAGATCGCGAAAGTTTTGTCGGGACACTCCATTCGCAAATGCGCACCGGCGCCGATGCCGGATAACCCTGCACCAACGATGAGAACGTCGAAATGTTCCATGTTCAGGCGGCTTAAAATCTTTAGCAAACTCTTTCTGCGACAAGTATAGTCGGTCTCGCTTAACTTGGGACACGAAGCGGAGAGGGTGTCAGATCAGATATGGACGGAGAACCGATAGCTGATACACTTCATTAACGAAGAAATACAGTCAAGCGAGTTGTTATGAAGGAAGATCTCGAAGGAATCGATCTCGAAGTGTACGGTGAAACGGGCATTAGTTCCGATGAGGAGCGCATACTCGATGAACTTGGCATTCACGGCGC
>JBDSLC010000007.1:0-14254 GCA_039916585.1 Pyrinomonadaceae bacterium
ACAGTTACGAGTGAGCTGCCGCTGCTGGAACCAAGTGCGTCGTCGACGGGCTCAACCATTACTCCGCAAGAGATCCAAAACTTTCCGGTAAACGGGCGTGAATATCTCGACCTTCTCCAACTAGTCCCAGGCGTAGCGATAAATCGGCAATCGGAGGGGGATAATGCAAATCCGGTTCTAGGCGAGCGAAGTGGTAACAACAACTTTTTCATCGACGGTCAGCCGAACAAAGACACTGTGAACGGTGGACCCGGCGCACAATTTAACCAGGAAACGATCGCAGAATTCCAGGTGCTAACGTCCGCTTACAAGGCGGAGTTCGGTCAGGCGTCCGGAGCGATCGTCAATGTGATCACAAAGAGTGGCGGCAACAAATTCCGCGGCGTCGCATCATTTTTCCATAGAAATGAGGCATTCGATTCGACGAACTCTCTAGATGAGACAGTTACGGATCCGCCGCATCTGCGACGCTTCGACTATAGCTTGGCTGGTGGCGGCCCGATATGGAAGGACAAGATCTTTTTCTTCGGTTCCTCCGAGCGGATCACGGAGGATCGTGGAATCGATTTCAATTATCCGGCGCTTCCAGCAAATCTTCTTTCGCTTTTGAGGGCACAGGAAGATCCGCTGGATGTTCCGGAAAGGGCACGCGAAACCCGAAACTTTCTCAAGTTCAACCAAGAATTCGGGCGTCACCAGTTGGTTCAAGAGCTAAACTACACGAACGGGTACGATCGTGCGTCTGGGACGGGACTGCCCTCGAGCCGTCGGAGCACAAGCGGTCGTAAAATGCTTCTCGGATTCGGCGACACAATGCTGTTAGGCAGCCAGGCAGATCCGTGGATACTTACGCTTCGCGGCTCGTATCGAAGTGAGCCATCGGATGACAATCCGGCGTATACGCAGTTCACCGGGACCACGGCTCTTCAAGCGTTCCCTGGGCAGCAAACTTGTCCTCCAACGTGCGGCTTTTTCAGCACCCTTCCTGGCATCACGTTCGGAACAGCTACAACGCCGTCTAACCTTCACCAGAAATATACATCGCTTGCTGCGAGTGCGAATAAGCGTTTTGGAGATCACGACTTCAAGTTCGGTTGGCAATTTCTAAAAACAAAGGTGGACGGCTTGGATTCCAGGACATTGACAAACCAACTCTTTGCGACCATCGATGACTACATCAACTTTGGTCCGGTGAACAGCGGGATCTTCTTGCTCTTAGAGGCGGGTGCCCCAACCCCCGCAGGGGCCGAAATTCATCTGGATAACAACTACAATGGCCTGTACGTGCAGGATGATTGGAAGATAGTAAAGAATCTGACGGTCAATCTCGGGATTCGTTATGACCATGACAGCGATTTTGAGGCGAAGAAAAATGTTTCACCTCGTTTAGGTGTCGCTTGGGCAATCACGCCGAAGACGGTTATCCGTTCCAATGTGGGTGTTTTCTACGACCAATTTCGGCTGGGATTGGTTGGACAAATCCCCGCGTTTGGCGGAAGCGACCGGAGAATTATTCAATCCTTGTATTTTCCGCGTGGATTCTACGGTTCACCCAGTCTGGTCTCGAGCCTCGCTTTTGCAGTTGGCCTTCCGGGGCCGTGCGTTTCAAACCAACTGACAGATGTTCAGATCGCCCTGATGGGTACTACATGTCCTTTCGGCGGACCTATCGTGGGCGTCGACCGCCTGAACCGGGTCGTTGCACCTGCTCATTCATTTATACCGGCAAATGCTGTTATCAACATCAGCAATGTTCAATCCCTAACAGGATTAACTCCGGCCGCATATCTGACGCAAGCCGCCGCGGCGATCGGCCAGCCAGACGGCTATTTTCAATGGGGAGCCTTCGGAGTGTTGAACAATCCAGTAATACCGGCGCAGACGCAGCCTACATCGGTTGACACGACGTTTAAAACCCCGAATACATTGGGCTTCAGCGTAGGCGTGCAACGCGAGTTAACCAAAGACATCGTGGTCGAGGCAGACTACTATCACCGTAAGATCAGGAACATTCTCGGTGTAAGATTGAGCAACCTTGCTTTCAGGTCGCGGGTGGCAGGTATCGGCAGAAGTTTTGACGCGCCGAATCCGACCGGCGAGATCAGGACGTTCGGCCCGTTCTTCCAGGGTAGGTACGATGCGTTGGTCGTGAGCGTCAACAAACGCTTAAGCCATCGATATCTATTTGGAGCTAACTATACATATGCGAAAGCGACAGACAATTCGCTTGGCGTATTCACTAACGGAACCGATCAGTTCATTGGAATTGCTCCGGTCGTAACTGAACCGTGCGCCGCCTCGAATCCTGGGTGTACGCGGCAGACCAATGCGAGTGCATCTTTTATCAGCAGAAACGGCAATTACGTGGCGGCTGCTGGTACTTTTGTGAATGGACCGGACCTAGACAAGGGACCGTCAAGTCTTGCTCTTGACCATATTTTCCAGGTAAACGGTCTTGTTAATTTACCTTGGCAGTTTCAGATCAGCGGCATCTTTCGGGCGCAGAGCGGCTTTCACTTTAGCCGTTTTGACGCTCTCAGCCGCGATCCCGACGGCAACGGAAACTTTAACGGGATCGACTTTACTGCGGGACGAAACGCGTTTACCGCCGACCCGTTTGTGAATGTCGACTTGCGGTTTTCGAAGCGATTCGATCTCGGCGATCGGGTCAAGATTCAGTTGCTTTTCGAGTTCTTCAACCTATTAAACCGCCAGAATCCGGCCGCGATCCAGAATCGAGTGGACGTGGTAGGTGAGCCGTTCGGTTCAACCAGACAAGTTCTTCCCGGACGCGAAGGACAGATCGGTTTCAGAATAGAGTTCTGATACTGCGACATTGGTAGACTTCCACGAAAAAGGGCAAGGACTGTACAGGTGTACCGTCCTTGCATGGAAATGCCTCACAACTCAAATGACAAAGAGAAGACTCGTCTGTTCGATCTTATTAACTCTCGCAGCTTTTGGGCTTTCGTCGGCTCAGGGAACTCGCATGCTGCGTCATCCTGCCGTCAGTCGCGATCTCGTCGCGTTTGCATACGCTGGCGATATTTGGATCGTAGCGAGAAATGGCGGGCAGGCTAGGCGTCTAACCTCAACGCCCGGGGTCGAAAATGATCCGTATTTCTCGCCTGACGGATCGAAGATCGCATTTACGGCTACGGTCGCCGGAAACACCGATGTCTATGTCGTGCCCGTTTCAGGCGGCGACTCTAAACGCCTGACCTTTCACCCGGTGGAAGATCATGTGCGTGGATGGACGCCTGATGGGCAGAAAATATTGCTTTCGTCGGTTCGCGGAGATGCTCCGCTCGAATCGCACTGGCGACTTTGGACGATAAGCGTTAACGGTGGAATGCCGGAACCGCTTCAATTATCGAGAGCTTTTACAGGCTCGTATTCAGGCGACGGTCAGCGGCTAGCGTTCGAAGAATTTTCGACTACGATGTTTCCCCCGTGGCAAGAAACAAGCTTCTGGCGCCATTACCGGGGCGGGCGTACTCACCCTATATCGATGGTCGATCTTAGAGACAATTCGATCACGAAAGTTCCCTCAACAAATAGCAATGACAGTTCGCCGATGTGGGTTGGCAACACGATCTATTTCGTATCCGACCGTAACTTTACGGCAAATTTATTTAGTTACGATCTTGCTTCCAAGCAGGTCAAACAGCATACCACTCACGGCGATTTTGACGTTATGAACGCCTCAGCCGGAGCTGATGCCGTGGTATATGAGCAGGCCGGATACCTTCACCTTTTTGATACCAAAACAGGAAATTCCAAACAGCTGAACATCGAGGTGACGGGCGACTTACCGTGGGCACAGCCGCAGTTCAAGAAAGTGAGCGGCATGATCAGAAGCGCCGCGATCTCACCGAGTGGTGTTCGGGTCGCTATCGAGGCTAGAGGCGACATATTTACGGTTCCCTCGGCGAAAGGCGATTACAGAAATCTGACCACGAGCTCCGGAGCCCACGACCGCGATCCCGTGTGGTCGCCGGACGGAAATCAATTGGCATGGTTGTCCGATGGGTCCGGCGAATACCAACTGATGATCGGCGAGGCAACCGGTCTGACCCCGCCGCGGGTTATCCCGCTCCCGACAAGCGGATATTTTTCAAATCCGACCTGGTCGCCAAACGGCGAACAGATGGTGATCGAAGACAATCACAGCAATCTCTGGACGATCGACGTCAAGAGCGGCGCGTTTTCTAAATTCGATACCGACAACACACCGGCGCCGGGCAGAGGTTTTGACGCCTCTTGGTCACCGGATTCGAAATGGATAACATACTCCAAGAATTTGAATAGCAGACTGAGTGCGATCTTTGTCTTCTCGCTTACCGATAGGAAAACCCATCAGATTACTGACGGACTTGCGGACGCGATCTCGCCGGTATTTGACGCAGGCGGCAAGTATCTTTATTTTCTTGCCAGCACGGATTTCGGCCCGAAAACAAGCTGGCTGGAAATGAGCTCGATTGATCATCCTGTGCGGCGCTCGGTTTATTTGACGGTATTGAGTTCTGATGAGCCGTCACCGTTCCTGCCGGCTGCCGGCGATGAGCCACCGCGTCCGACACCCCCAACCGGAGACGCCGCAAAGCCCAAACCTGCTTCGACAGATGCTGTCCGGATCGATATTGATGGTATTGGACAGAGGACCTTGGCCGTCGGTGTTCCGCCCGCGGATTACAGCGACCTGGCTGCCGGGCCCGTCGATACATTTTTCTTTGCTGAAACGGTCCCCGCTATAGGTGCCCTGAAACTAAACAAATTTCAGGTCAAAGCCGGGGCGGCAACTCCCTTTATGGAAGGGATCTCCCAATATTCCGTTTCCGCTGACAAAAAGAAACTTCTTTACGGTGCGCGCGGCGGCCGATGGGGAATAGTCGGGACCGAAGCACCGGCAAAGGTGGGTGACGGCCCGCTCAATGTGGCTCAACTCGAAATGAAAGTCGATCCGCGAGCTGAATGGGCAAATATCTTCCGCGAGACATGGAGAATCCAACGGGAGTATTTTTATGATCCGAAAATGCAGGGTGCTGATTGGAATGGGATCTATAACAAATATCTACCGCTCCTCAAATACGTTGGCCATCGAGCCGATCTCGGCTATCTGATCGCCCAGACCGGCGGGGAATTGACCGTTGGCCACTCGTATCTATCCGGTTCGGGTGACGTGCCGAGCGATGACCCGGTGTCGGTCGGACTGTTGGGTGCGGACATAGGTATCGCCGATGGAAAGTATCGGATCGATCACATTTACACCGGCGAGAATTGGAATCCTGAATTACGGGCGCCGCTGAGCGCTCCGGGTATCGATGCACGGGAAGGCGATTATATTCTCGCGGTTAATGGCAAAGCCATCGACACGACGGCTAATTTCTTCAGCTTTTTTGAGGGTATGGCCAATCGGCAGATTGTTTTGACGCTGAATAACAAGCCTTCGACCGAAGTCTCTCGGCTCGTAACTGTTGTTCCCGTTGCGAGCGAGAACGGACTTCGGACAAGAGCTTGGGTAGAAAACAATCGGCGAACGGTGGACAAGCTTTCGGGGGGACGCCTTGCCTATGTCTGGCTGCCGAATACGGCCGGGCCGGGATACACGTCGTTCATCCGCTATTTCTACGCCCAGCAGGACAAAGAAGGAACCATCGTTGATGAACGGTACAACCAAGGGGGCATGGTCGCTGATTTCGTTGTTAACGAACTGGACCGCAAGCCCATGGGGCTATTCACTCTTCGCGACGGCAATTCCTTCTTCTCGCCTATCGCCGGTATTTATGGGCCGAAAGTAATGGTAGTAAACGAATCAGCCGGATCGGGCGGCGACGCACTGCCGTTTTATTTCAAACTTCGTAAGCTCGGTCCGCTGGTTGGCACCCGTACATGGGGCGGGCTGGTAGGAACGCTCGGCACGCCGCCGACTATCGATGGCGGCGGGATCACCGCCCCGAGTCTGGCATTCTACAATCTGGAAGGAAAATATGATGTAGAAAATATCGGTGTCGCTCCGGATATCGAAGTCGAAAATACGCCTATTAAATCGCCAAACGGAAAAGATGCTCAACTCGAGCGTGCGGTGGCAGAAGGAATGAAGTTATTGGAAACGAATCCGTTGAAGCGTTTACCACGGCCTGCCCCGATCGACCGCGTTTCGAAACCATAGGGAGAATTGTCTAGTGAGAATTCAACGACGACAACAAAGATCATTGGCCAATATGCGGGCGGTGATACTGGCGCTGTTAGGCCTCGGCGCCATGTTCGCAGCCTATGCGCCGGTCCGTGCTGCACCCGTCTATACGAAGACCGACGCAATGGTCGCGATGCGCGATGGCGTAAGGCTATTTACAAAGATATTTACACCGGACATCACCGACGAGAAGTTGCCGATCCTTCTCCTCCGAACTCCGTATGGCGTTGGCGATCTCACTTCCGATCAGCTGAATGCAGCACTTCCCGACATTTCCAAGGACGGCTACATTATCGTCCAGCAAGATATACGCGGGAGGTTTAAGTCCGAAGGCCAGTTCGTCATGCTGCGTCAGCCTCGCGATCCCAAAGACAAGACCGCGATCGACGAAAGCACTGACACGTACGATACGATCGAATGGCTGCTCAAGAACACAGCGAACAACAACGGACGCGTTGGCATGGCCGGGACGAGCTATGGCGGATGGCTGACCGTGATGGGAATGCTCGATCCGCATCCCGCCCTCAAGGCGATCGTTCCGCAAGCCTCGCCGGCCGATATGTGGCTTGGTGACGATTTTCATCACAATGGAGCTTTCCGCTTAAGCTACGGATTTGCCTATACCTACATGATGGAGACTTCGAAAGAAGTCGTAAGTCCTTCAAACGTCATTGACAAGCGGGATGAATACGAGTGGTTTCTCGACCTGGGACCGCTTTCGAATGTCGATCCGAAGTATCTGAAAGATAAATATCCTACCTGGAATGATTTTGAAGAGCATCCCGACTACGATGCTTTCTGGAAGAGACAGGCTTTTGCTCCCTGGCTGAACAAGGTCACTGTTCCGACGTTGAACGTTGCGGGCTGGTGGGATCAGGAAGATTTTTACGGTCCCATTAAGATCTACGAACTTCTCGAGCGTCACGATACGAAACATCAGAACTTTCTCGTTGTCGGGCCTTGGAATCACGGCGGGTTTTCGCGCGGTGATGGGGAAAAGCTTGATCGAATCAAATTTGGAAGTGCCACGGGCCAGTTTTTCCGAACGAACATACGTGGCCCGTTTCTCGCACACTACCTTAAGGACAAGCCGAAGCCAGACCTTCCTGAGGCCCTGACCTTCAGGACCGGTGAGAATAAATGGGTCCGACACGACTCATGGGCTCCTAAAGAGGCAATGGTTAAAAATCTCTATTTGCAGTCGGATAGAAAACTGTCATTTGACGTTCCAAAGGGCGTTGGTCCCGGCTTTGACGAATATATTTCCGATCCGGCAAACCCGGTGCCATATAGGCCCCGTCCGATGGAGGTTGGAATGGGGGCGGAGTGGCGGGTTTGGCAGGTCCAGGATCAACGATTCGTTGATCATCGGCCGGATGTCCTTACGTTCCGGTCTGAACCCTTGACTGAAGATGTGACGGTTTCGGGCAAGATCATCGCAAACATATTTGCGTCGACTAGCGGAACCGACAGCGATTGGATCGTTAAATTCATCGATGTGTATCCTGACAAGTTTGAATCCGATCCCGCGATGAGCGGTTATCAATTGATGATCGCTGGCGATGTCTTTCGCGGACGGTACTACAAAGGATGGGAAAGATCCTTCCCAATACCGGCGAACTCCATCCGAAAATATCAGATCGCTTTTCCGGCAAACGACCATACCTTTAAGAAGGGGCACCGGATCATGGTGCAGATCCAGAGCACATGGTTTCCTGTGATCGACCGCAACCCGCAAACGTTCGTCCCAAATATTTTCAAAGCGAAGGAATCGGATTTTCGAAAGGCAACGCAGCGGATATACAGGTCGGGATCAAACGCTTCGTTTATCGCCCTGCCCGTAATTGGTTCTGTTAATTAGCGTTATTTGGTCGGCGATCGACAGCGCGTCGCCTTAATGATCGCTCAGGAAAATGGTAATAAGCATGATTACGTTTTCGCACAGTTGGGTTGGGCCATGCCGTGTACTTCTATCGGCCGCTCTTTTAGTTGGAATTTTTTCGCTGGCTGCTTTAGGGCAGGAAATTGATGTTAAAAGCCTTTCAGCCGAACTTGAGCCCGCGATCCGTCAGGCGATGATCGAAGGAAATATACCTTCAGTCTCAGTTGCATTAGTTTCGGGCGACAAGGTGATCTGGTCGGGCGGTTTTGGCGAGTCGAATCTTTGGGCACGAACGCCGGCTACACCTGAGACGGTGTATCTGATCGGTTCAACCTTCAAGACGATGTCGACCGTCGCTTTGCTTCAGCTAATGGAGCAGGGGAAGTTCAAACTTGACGATCCGGTAAGCAAGTATCTTGATTTCAAGCTCCAGGGCGAAGACCCGAACAATCCCATTACTTTCCGACACCTTTTGACCCATACTTCAGGACTCTCGGGTGACTTCGGAGCCGTGCCGCTCTGGAGCAATGACGCGACGATCAAGCTTGACGATTATGTTCGAACAACTTTGAAGGCATCTCACCCACCGATGTCGAAAGTTGAGTACTCCAACCCGGCATTTACTCTAATTGGCTATTTGGTCGAAAAGCTATCGGGCGTTCCGTACCGGCAGTATATAAGTGACAACGTCCTCAAGCCGGCAGAAATGACGAGCACGGCATCCGACCCAACGCCTGAGATGGATCAGCGGATGTCGGTTCCGTACGTCGTCGATGAAAAGACAGGCCGCCAGACGCCCGTGACGCGCTTGCGGGCAGCCGTTTACCCCGCGGGCATTGTTTACGGAACGATTCGAGATCAATCAAACTGGCTCATTACGAATCTTAACGGCGGTGTTTTCAAAGGAAAACGCATCATTGGCGAATCGACTTTAGATCAGATGATGACCCGACAGTTTGATCAATTCAAAGGCGGGATAGAGGGCATCTGGGGGAATGAGACAGCCGGGTTTGGATTGACGTGGTGGACGCAAGTAAAAGATGGCGAACGGTATTTCGCCCACAGTGGAAGCCTTTCCGGATACACGGCGTTTTTGCTTGGCAATCGCGATCGAAAGTTTGGTTTCGCAATCTTAACAAACGGCCATCGTGCTCATCAGCACCTTTTCAAGTTGGCGGACCGCTCAATGGAGCTGATGAAGAAATATTCCAAAGCGGGAGTGAACCCTGCGGGCGTTTTCATACGCTGAAAGAGATAGGTGAGCGATGAACAAAATGACACGAATCGGGACCGCATTTTTAAGCTGCTTGATAGCATTTGGCTCTGTGATACCGACCGCGGCGCAAACTATCCCGCAATACGATGTGGTCATCCGCAATGGTCGTGTGCTTGACGGTGCGGGTAACCCGTGGATCGCAGCGGACGTTGCTATCAAGGACGGAAAGTTTGTCCGGATCGGTAAGATCGAAGCCAAAGGGAAGCGCGAGATAGATGCAACCGGTCGATACGTTTCGCCCGGCTGGATAGATATGCTCGATGCCTCGGGCGGAGTACTGATCAAAAGTCCCCTCGCCGAGAGCAAGCTGCAGATGGGCGTCACAACCGGTATCAGCGGTGAAGGCGGAACCCCGGTGCCTGCCGAAAAGATCGCGGAATACTTTGCGGGCCTCGAAAAAAACGGCATCAGCATGAACTTGGGGTCCTACTACGGCGCAACCCAAGCCCGCGTTGCCGTACTTGGCCAGGATGCGCGTGACCCGACGCCGGAAGAGCTGGATCGAATGAAAGCGATCGTTGAGACCGCGATGAGGGGCGGTGCTCTTGGGATATCAACTGCGTTGATCTATCCGCCTGCAAGTTATTCAAAGACGGAACAGGTAATCGAATTGGCAAAGGTCGCCGGCCGTTATGGTGGTGTCTATGCAAGTCATATCCGAGGTGAAGGTGAAGAGCTTGTTCAGTCTATCGAGGAGGCGATAACGATCGGCGAAAAAGGCGGATTACCGGTCGAGATATATCACCTTAAGGCCGCCTACCAACCGGGCTGGGGCAAGTTGATGCTGGCGGCGGGTGAAAAGATAGAAGCTGCTCGTGCCCGCGGAGTCGATGTCGCCGCAGATATGTATGTCTATACTGCCGGGGGCACAGGACTCGACTCTGTGATCCCGTCATGGGCGTTCGATGGCGGGCGCGTAAAGCTTCTGGAGCGGCTAAAGGATCCCGTGATCCGGGCCCGGCTGAAGAATGAGATCAAGACCGGATCACCCGGTTGGTGGAATATCGTCGAGGCCGCAGGAAGCTGGGACAACATTGTTCTCGTCAGTGCGCAAAACGAAGCCAATAAGAAATTCGAAGGCAAGAACCTCACGCAGATCGCGAAGGAATGGAACAAGGAACCGGCGGACGCAGCATTCGACCTTGTCGAGCAGGGTAGTGGCGGGCGGGTTTCGGCACTCTATTACATGATGAGCGAAAGTGATATTGAAACGGCCTTGAAATATCCGTGGATAAGTTTCGGCAGCGATGCCGCGGCATCACCCGAACCGGTTGATCCAAATACGAAGGGAATGGGCCATCCGCGCAGTTATGGGAATTTTCCAAGAGTGATAGCGAAGTATGTGCGCGAACGGAAAGTAATTTCATTGCCCGAAGCAATCCGAAAAATGACCTCGTGGCCGGCAACGAGGCTCCGCATCGATTCACGTGGGTTGATAAAAGAAGGACTGTGGGCGGATCTGGTCATTTTTGATTACGACAAAATTCAGGATCAGGCGACCTATGAGTATCCCTATCGAATGCCCACGGGCATTGAATACGTCATGGTCAACGGCCAGGTAGTTATCGAAAAAGGAAAGCATACGGGTGCCCGGCCCGGGAAGGTGATCTACGGATCCGGCCGCACGCCCTAATGGTATGACTACAATTCAATGAAATGCTTGCTCAATTCGTTGAGCGCGTCCGTCTGTGACCCTTGATCCATGAGCCAGTAGAGAGGATTCTGAAACTTCCGGAAACGACTAAGTTATCGTATGAGAAAAAAGTTTGCCTCGATCTGCCTAATGCTCTTGCTCTTAAGCCTCGTCTCTGAGGCCGAGGCGCAGGTAAAGAAAAAGAAAATAGATATCTCCGTCGACATGGAGGGAGTGGTTGGGGTTGTTTCATCCGACCAGTTGGGTCCGTCGGGCTTTGAATATCAGCGATTCCGGGAATTTATGACGCAAGAGGCGAACGCCGCGATCGAAGCCGCCTTCGCGGGCGGGGCGACGGAGGTGACGCTGAGCGATTCTCATGGGAATGCAGAAAATCTGCTGATCGAAAAGCTTCCCAAGAACGTTCTGCTGGTCCGCGGCTTTCCGCGACCGATCGAGATGATGCAGGGAATCGATGAGACTTTTGCCGGAGTTATTTTTATTGGCTATCACGCAAGCACAACCAATCCGCAAGGAGTTCGAGCACATACATTTTCGAGCGCGAGGCTTGCCGACGTGCGGTTGAATGACGTCGCAGTCTCGGAGGGAAGTTTCAATGCTGCGGTCGCCGGCCATTTCAACGTGCCTGTCATCATGGTCTCGGGCGACGATGCGGCGGTCAAGGAGGTTACGAGCGCGGTTGGCGACATTGAGGGAGCGATCGTTAAATGGAATTACGGATTTCATTCTGCAAAAACGATGATGCCAGATGCTGCCTATGACCTTATTAGCGAGAAGGTGAAAAAGGCGATGGCACGCATTGAGACCTTCAAGCCTTACAAGGTTAAGACACCGATCAAATTGGATGTTCGATTCAAAAACTACCGCCCTGCTGAGGTATTTAGCTATTTATCGATCGTCGAACGGACCGATTCACACAGCATTCGATTTACAGGCAGGGATATGGTCGAGGTTTCGAAATTCGTTGCGTTCATGACGAATTACGAATTGGGTTTGGAGCCATGACGGCGTTTGATATTGTGGTCCGCAATATTTACGGACAGGCTGAATTGCGGGCTGTCGAAGCCCTCCAAAAAGAAGTGTGGGGAGTGCATGATCTCGATGTTGTGCCGCTCACCCAACTCGTCGCCGCAAAAGCGGCCGGCGGTGTTTTGCTGGGTGCTTTTGACCAGAAGACCCTCATCGGATTTGCATACGGTTTTGCCGGGTTTGAACACGGGCGGATGACCCATCACTCTCACATGCTTGCGGTAAAACCGGCATATAGAGGTAACGACGTCGGATACCGACTAAAACTCGCCCAGCGGGATCTCATTTTGGCCCAAGGAATCAAGGAAATGACATGGACCTACGACCCGTTGCAAAGCGCTAACGCCTACTTCAATTTTAGCCGGCTGGGTGTGGTGTCGAACCAATATTTCATCGATTTCTACGGTGCGGATGCCTCTAGTTTTCTACACCGCAATGGCACGGATCGTTTGTGGGTAACATGGCCGGTCGGAGCCCGCCGCGTCACTGAAAAGCTTGAAAAACCTGCTTCGATGAGGGAATACGAGCAAGGCGAGTCGCTGGTCGAAGTGGGCGAAAATAGCATACCTCGGGAACACGATCTAGACTCTGCCATTCCTGGTGACATCGCCTTCATCGAGATACCAGCGCAGATCGGGGAGATTGAACGGCTAAGCCTTGAACTGGCAGCTGACTGGCGGGAGGCGACGCGGATAGCCTTCAACAATGCAATTGGGGAGGGATTTGTGGTAATTGACTTTGTTCGCCGCAGTGACATTGGAAGATATGTTCTTAGTCGCAGCCAGACATTGGACGAGTTGGCCGCATGACCAGATGAAGACAGGTATCGCTATCAGGAAGATCACGATGCGAGCAATAAACTACCCGACGCAATACCGATCGGAAAAGAAAAAGTCGAGAAGATTATTTCAAAACGGGCATTAGCAATATGAGTAAGAAGAAAAAAAGTGCCCGTATCTCGCGGCGCAGCATGCTGAAGCGCATTGCGGCGGCCGGAGTTGGTGTCGCTGCCGCTCCGATGATCAACCTCGGCCGATCTCGGATCTTTGCGGTGTCGTCAGTGGAATACTCGATGCGTAGCATCGACTTAGTCGCGGAATCGACCGTTATCGACATGCTTTGCGTGATGACGCTTGATTTTGCAAAACAAGATAGATGGTTCAAAGACCCAAATACGTTCACCCCTGCTGATCTTCAACCATGGAAGGATTCGGGGATCAATGTGATCCATCCGGCCGTGGGAATGGGCGGAATGAATTCATATCAGTCCGTGCTTGAGTTCTTTGCGTTATGGAACGGATTCATCGCGAGCCACAGCGACCACTTCATGCGTATCGATAGCGTAGACGACCTTTCGCGTGTGAAAGCTTCTGGAAAATTAGGCGTGATCTTAGGGCTTCAAAACTCCGATCAGTTTCGGCGGCCGGACGATGTCGACTTTTTCCGGAACCTAGGCCAACGGGTTTCGCAGCTCACGTATAACTCACGAAACTTTATCGGCAACGGGTCGACCGAGCGAAAAGATGAAGGGATCTCAGACTTTGGAGCCGCGATCATCGGGCGCATGAATAAGGTCGGAATGGCTATAGACGTTTCACACTGCGGTGATCAAACGACCCTTGATGCTTTTGAGATTTCCAAGAAACCCGTATTGATCACACATTCGAATTCGCGAGTTCTAGTCAACGGTCATCCGCGGTGTAAGACCGATGAGGCGATAAAGAAAATGGGAGCCGCGGGAAGTGTAATGGGAATTACGGGAGTGCGAATGTTTGTGAAAGCGGACGAACCCACGACCATCGAACACGCCCTCGATCACTTCGACCACGTTAGAAAATTGATTGGACCCGAGCATCTCGGCGTTGGGAGTGACATTGATCTTTACGGCTATGATGCGATGCCGCCGGACCTAAACAAGCAACTTCGTGCGGGCTATAAGGGCAGCTATGGCTTCCGTGAAAAGATTGATATTGAGGGACTGAACCATCCGAAGCGGATGTTCGACCTGACAGAGGGCCTAATTCGCCGAAAATACACTGACGCCGATATCAGGGGAATACTGGGCGGCAATTTTTCAAGGGTTCTTAAGCAGATCTGGACGGTCTGAGCCACAAGAAACGAGGGAGATCATATGAAAATTCAACCATTTCGATTTGCTGTTCTTTTTGCCATTGTTTTTATCGGCGGGCAGCTGGTTGGTGCTCAAAAAGCTCCGTT
>JBDSLC010000008.1:0-3198 GCA_039916585.1 Pyrinomonadaceae bacterium
TGGAGGCGGCGATCGGAATCGAACCGATGAATAAAGGTTTTGCAGACCTCTGCCTTACCACTTGGCTACGCCGCCGAAATTGAAAGTAGGCAGTTGGCGGAAGGCAGGCGGCAGAGTGGAAAACCCGGCTGCCAACTGCATACTGCGAACTGCCTACTTAGAAAATGGAGCGGGAGACGAGGGTCGAACTCGCGACTTCGACCTTGGCAAGGTCGCGCTCTACCACTGAGCTACTCCCGCACGCAAACTGTAATTTTAGCGTTTGAACTTTGATTGTCAAGCGGAATGCTCAATTTACCGTGACGTCTTTAAGGAACGTCCAATCGCCGCTTGCGTTCATCTTGATGTTGCCGATCCGCTTGTTCGCGACGACCATATTCGCCGGATACCACAGCGGCAGCAGCGGCAAATCGTTGCTGATGATGCCCCACGCCTGGATGTAGAGTGCCTTTGCCTTCTCGCGGTCGATCTCGTTGATCGCGTCTTCGAGAAACTTATCTACCTCAGCGTTGCTATAGCGGCTGCGGTTGCAGCAGGCCACGCCCGGACCTGGGATTCGGCCCGTGGTGAAGAGGTCTTTTAGGAAAATAGGATCTTGGTTTCCGCCGATCCATACACCGGTGTTCATTTGGAATTGGCCTTGTGCGAGCTGGGTCCGAAGCGTCCCCGGATCGAGCGTCTCGATCTGGACGTTGAGGCCGACCGCTGCTAATGAACTCTGGATAGCTTGTGCGTAACTGTTGAAAGCAGCGTTGCCCGAGGAATACTTAAACTTGATCGGCTCATTCTTGTAGCCTGCCTCTTTCAAGAGTGCTTTGGCCTTTTCAGGGTCGAAGTTGTATTGCGTACCCGTCGAATATGCCCATGAGCCCGCGGGCAGGATCGAACTCGCGATCTTTGCCTGGCCTGATAAGAGTTCCTTTATGAGTTTATCGCGGTCAATGGCGTATCCGACGGCTTGTCGGATCTTCGGATTGTCGAGCGGAGCAGATGTGGTATTTAGGCCGATGTATTGAATGTTAGAGCCGTCGAACTGTTCAACCTTGAGGTTCGCGTTCTCTCCTAAAAGTTTGAGCGTGTCGGGCGGCATATTCGATGGAGCCGGAGCGATATCCACGCCGCCTGTCTGAAGTTCCGCCTGCAGACCGCTGGCGTCGGTTACCGTTTTAACTCGGAGTTTTGCGAATTTAGGTGCACCGTCGAAGTATTGCGCGAATGATTCAAAATCGATCGTGTTTTGCGACTGATCAAAAGCGACGAATTTGAAGGGGCCAGTGCCAATGGGGGTTGTCTTTTGCTGCTCGGACGTTCCTTCCGCGATGATCGGGATGGCGACTAGGTTCGAGAGGAGCTGATTCTTTAACGCCGGGCGGCCGACAACGAAGATCACCGTTTTCGGATCGGGAGTTTCCAACGAGCTGATGTGGGCAACCTGTTTACCGTCGACGGTGTCGTAGAATGCTCCAGACTTGAATCCCTTACTTTCGAAGAGCTTCTCGAATGTGTATTTCACGTCTGCCGACGTGAAATCTTTGCCGTTGTGAAATTTAACTCCGTCGCGGAGCGTCAGGGTGATCGTTTTGCCGTCATCGGATGTGTTGATGTCTGAGGCAAGGTCGCCGACATACTCAAAATTCTCGTTCTTCTTGACCAGCGAATTGAACATTAGATTTCTCACCCGCTCTGCGGCCGAATCGGATGCCGTCGAAGTCAGGGTGTCCAATGTTGAAAAGGTCTCGGGCAGAGCAACGGTGACGAACTCGTTTCCGGTTCGTCGACACGAACCTGAAAAGGCCAGTGTTCCAAAAAGAATAAGAAGACAGAAATTTTGCAGCAAAACACTTCCTCCGAATGAATTAGTTCAAGTTATTGTTTAGGTTATTGATGCGATCATTTAGCTCTGTGAGCCTTTGGGCGTCGAATGCGACACGTTCCGGGATCGATTCTTTAAGAGCAAGGACCCGTCCAACCGATTCATTTAACCTTTCTTCGCTGATAGAACCGTCGCAGACGGCTTTTGATATACCTTCGTGCCCCTCATGGATCGCATCGACGCTCGCGCATATCGCGAGCATATCTTGGCCGGCCTTTATCGCCATTTTACATGCTTCGCCCATGCCGTAATTGCGGACGATCGCGCCCATTTCCATGTCGTCGGTTACTGCTACCCCTTTGAAATTTAACTCGTCGCGAAGGAGGTCTGTGACCACGCGGCGACTCAGCGAAGAAGGTAATAGCTTGCCATTATCGTCCATTTCCTGCAAACGCGTGTTCGGATAGGCGGCGTGGGCGACCATCACTGGGGCGTTCGGATGTGTGGCGATCAGCTCTCGGTATGGGTGAAGATCGATGTCGTTGAGGTCGTTATCGGTGATCGGGACAACCGGTAATTCTTCGTGCGAGTCGACCTGAGAGGCAGCCAATCCTGGAAAATGCTTGAGGCAGCCGAGGATCCCGTGCCGTTCCAACGCATTCAGAAATGCCGCGGACATCTCGACAACGTCTTCCTTCGATCGCCCGAGGCCGCGCGATTGGAGCCCGTTGACGAGATTTTTTCTCGCGTCGTCGATCACATCGACCACGGGGGCGAAGTCCATGTTGAAACCGAGCAGGCTGAGTGATTCGCCGATGATATCGCCTAGCTCTTCCGCGTCGGCGGCATCCCGAAGCTGACCGGCGGCGGGCATCGGCGTCAACACACGTCGGAGCCGGTCGACGCGGCCGCCTTCCTGATCAATGCTGAGGAAAGGCGTAATACTGATCGCGGAATGCAGTCCGTCAAGCAGTTGGCGAGTCTGTGCCAGCTCCTTTATGTTTCGAGCGAAGACACAAACGCCGCCGGGTTGGATAGCGGCGATGAGATCTTGGGTGGCTTGGTCAAGATCGGGGCCGGGTATCCCAATAAAGAATAGCTGGCCGATCTTTTGCTCGATCGAGAGGGAACTGAGGTCGATTGCCGGCATAAATGAACTTAACGAAGCGCTTTAGCGGTCGGGCGTGCGAACTTTAACCTAATACCTAAACTATCTTCGATTTTAGCGACAACAGCAGCTTTTTGCTGTCTTCGGGAGAGAGCGAATCGATCTCGGTCGTTCGCAACTCGTCAATCGCAGACTCGTTTGAGATCGCGAACAGTGAGAATTGCGACGCCATATTCTTGCCTGCCGCCATCGCCAACCCCTTGCGGCCTTCGTCGGC
>JBDSLC010000009.1:0-5524 GCA_039916585.1 Pyrinomonadaceae bacterium
CGATTTGAATTCGCTAGAGTGGCCGTCAACAATCGGGAAATCTCATTCGAGACGAAAACGAACAATGGAATTAGCTATCAATTCGTGGGCGACTTCCCACTTTCAGCTGAATACATTCTTTGCGACAGACCCCCATGTACGGCTGATCTTGAAGGAAAACTAAAGAAACTGAAGAATGGAAAAGTGATTGCCGAGCTGGATGCTAAGTTTTACTATAACGGGTGCTGACTACTTCTTCTTCGTCGGCGGCCCCTTCTTATCGCCCCAATAGAACGCGCGGACGACGAGGACGTACACAAGGATCGACAAAAACAGCAGGATAAAAAAGAAGACGATCAGCCATGCGAGAGGAGACATTTAGGCGGTCTCCTCGGGCTTCTTCTCTTCGTGGACCAGGCCTTCAAACAGAGTCTTGCTTCCCTGGTGATCGAGAAAATGCTTGTATGCAACCGTTAGCAACGCAACGACTGGGATCGCCAAGAACACACCAGGGATCCCCGCGATCTGCTCACCCGCGAGCACCGACAAGATGATCAGCACCGGATGCAGGTGGATTCCACCACGGATGATGCGTGGATACGTGATGTAATCGTGAATGATCCGCAACGTGATCAGGAACGCCAGCGTCGGCCACGCCTTCCACGGGTCGTCGCCAAAGCCGGCAGTCGCGACAGCGATCACGCCGATCGTCAGCGGCCCGAGCAGCGGAATAAACTCGAATATTCCAGCCAAGATCCCGAGGAGCAACGCGTATTTCAACCCGATGATGTAGAACGCCGTCGTGCACACCACGCCGATCAGCACGCAAGAGATGATACACGCCCGCACGTAAGCCGCCAGCGTATCGTTCGCATCACTCAAGATCCCGTCTGCCCGCATTCGCCATTGCCCCGCCGGAAACAGCCGCAGCACAACAAGCCTGAACGAGTTCACATCCTTCAAGAAAAAGAAGCCTAAGATCGGGATAATGATCAGCCATGGAATGAACGTCACAAACGCCAAAAGGCCACCGCCTATCGTCGCCGTTATCGATGCTCCGATAGTCGTCGCCTGATCGTTGATGCGCGTCTGCACTTCGTCCGGAATTCGCAACCGATCGAATCGCTTATTGAGATCCTGCACTGTCCGCTGGATCGAGGCTCCATAACTCGGCAGGTTCGTCGCAAAATCCCTAGCCTGCTGCGACACCTGCGGAGCGATACCCGCGATCGTGATCCCGAGTATCGAAAAGACGAACAGATAAGAGATAGCGATCGCTAACGCCCGCGGCATGTACCGTTCGATCGATCTCGCCTTGAAAGGATTACGCAATAGGTTCACGAGCGGGCTAATGAGATAGGCAAAAAATATTGCGAGGACGAGCAGAAAGAACAGGGACGTCAATGAACCGATCACGCTCTCGATCCGCGTGCCGATAAACAGAAAGATCATCGCAACGATCGTCACACGCACGATCGACCGAAAACTTGGCGACGACGGGTCGAGCACGACTCGCACCGGTTCGATCTGCTTAGGTTCGAGCAGTCGGTCTTCTTCGGTCGGTGTTTCTTCTACCAATTTAGGCATTATCGGTTAGCTTGCGGTTTTGCATTCGCGTTTTCAAGCGCCTGCACTCGCGAGAGGTCTTCGACTGCGAATCGTTCCTCGATCAGTTTCCGCGAATCGTCGGGTATCTTAAAATTCGACCCGAGCAATATCACCTTGCCCTCATCGGCGACTGTCCGCCGATTCATCTCGCCCGGGATCACCGCAGACGCAAACTTCTTATCCTCGGCATCCAGCCGCCCGCCGTCCTTCCGCTTGATCACATAAATAAATACGAAATCCGCCGTCCGCATCGCGTCGATGTCCTTTTCCAACGTCGACCTCACCGGCGCGGCGGCGCTGTTCACATTCGATTCCGACAGTTGAGCGTTCGATTCCACTATCCGCTGATTAGGCGCACAAGAGCAAGCAAATAATGTCAAAGCCGCCGACAATATCGATATCCTGATCATGTCTGTCGTTTCAGTCGTTCCGTGTTTTCCGTGCTTTCCGTATTTTCTGTGTTCTCTTTCTTCACCGATCCTATCGATATCGTCTAAAGGCGAGAATAAACACAAAAATCACATAAATGTAGAAACTACTGGATTGGCTCCACATTCTCTACCGGAGCATTCACGTTGTCATTCTGCTCCAAGCGGTCCAACTCTTCTTTTTCTTCCGGAGTCTCAGCTGCCTCGTCTGAGTCCTTCCATGGATCGCCCTTCGCCTCGCGGATCCTCAGGATACGGCCCTCGTCATCGTCGTAAACGACGTCCGCCCAACCGCTCGCGAGCAATTTGGCGACCATTTCATCATTTTCCTTGCCATCGGTAAATACGTAGTTTGCCCCAAACTTCTCGCGGATCATCGGCCCGGCATCGTCAGTCTTGCCGGAAGTGATATCCAGCAGAAGCTTATAAAGATCGGGGTTCTGTGAATATAGATAGTTCGGATCCAGGCCGTAAACATAAGCGTGTTTCTGGTTAAAAAAGAACAGCTTCGGAAAATCGTCCCAATTCGCGTTAAAGATTCGTTCACCGGCTGGGATGTTCTCCTTGCCATTTGCATCCACGCCCGTCGCCCACTCCATCGATCGTCGATATCGATCGTTCGCCTCGTTCCCGCGGATCGTCTCCGCTAATCCCTCTTGATCGATCCCAAATTTATGGAACCCGATCATATTGAACAGAAACCAGATTGCCAGTCCGATCCCAATGATCCAGACCGATGCCTCGCGGATTATTCCCCACGCATCGTTTCCGGCCTTCGGCTTATCGGCATCCAGGAACGGCTCAAGCTCCCGCTTGAAATCGTCCGGCAGCTCGACGGCGACCGGCTTACGAAATGCCTGCAGGCTGAATGCAAAGAATAGTACAGCGAACGGCGGAAAATATTCCGCGAAGCGCTTCGACCTAAACTGAGCAGCTAGCAGGATCGACACGAACATCAGCAGGAACGTCGCCTTCTCCGGCAGCTTTCCGCCGCGCGGCATAAAGAAAATGTAGCCGAGCAGCATCGCCAGCATCGCGACCGGGAAATGCGTCAACAGTTCCATCCCCGTATACGGATACCACTCCCCGCCGACCGCCACCGCAAAGTCGCTGCCAACCTTGATCTTCGTGTACGCGTGTTCCCAAAACAGGTAAAGATTCGCTGGGAAATAAGGATTGATGATATTACCGGCGATCATCCCCACCGTCGTATATACAAGCGGTCGCCACTCGAACCGACGCTCGTTCCACGCGATGATGATCGTCCAGATGATCGCCGCGAACCACAGCAGCGGAAACAAGCTGTACGTCCACACAAACGCAAACATCAACGGCAGCAGCCAGATATATTTCCGCTCAAACAGCAGATAGATGCCCACGACCGTGATGATGATCGTCAGCGGCGGAGCCTTCGCCATGTTCATCCGGTAATAGAACATATTGGCGCACGTCAATATCGCCGCGAACCACACAAGCAGGTAATCGACATCGTATCTATACAGCAGCCAGTAGACCGAGAAGATCGCCAGCGTCCCAAACACGACCGCCGCGACTTTCGCCGCCATCACCGGCTCAAAAAACCACAGGAATGGTATCTGGGCGAGATGAAATAAAAAGTGATGATCGTTGTAATGCGAGGGGTTCAACACCGTCAGCGGCAGCCAATCAAACACCGGCAGCCCGCGGCCCGAACTCAGGCTCTCCCACAGCAACGCCGACCAGCGGATGTGATAATACCCGTCCCAGTCTCCGCAGCAGATCGCCTCCGTGCGAAACTGCAGATATCCAAGCACCATCGCCGCCGCGATCAGCCCGAACATCAGATACACGAACCGCGTCGCGGCTTCCGATTCTAAATACTGCTTCCAGCTAACCCTCGCAGGTGCAGCCGAACCACCCTGCCGTACAACGTTTTCGTCCATTATTTGCCTGAAAGATCAGCCCCAAAAATGCGTGCGATCAATCAAGAAAATTATCACGAAACCACTCACGGCAGAAACCGGACCGGTAAGAAGGATGCCCCGCTGCTCAATTCAAATTCACGTAGTTTCTATGCACGACCAGGTCCGATCTATCGCGGGCTTCGTAGACGGCTTCGGTCGCTGTCTGACGAGTCACTACTTTCGACTTTGCAACCGTCGGCCTTTCTTTCGTTTCACCCTTCTCTGCGTTAGCTAGAAAGGTTTTGATCTCTCCTGGGCTAGGCTCTGAAGCAGCCGCGGGCTTGTCGGCCAGCGAGATAGCTTCGACGACGGCCGCCTTGATCATCTTCGGCCAGAGTTTCGCGAAAAGATGATTTGAAACATAGATGTCAGCGCTATTGATCTTCCCGTTGATCGCGAATGCATATCCGATGACGTCGGTCTTGCCCTTTGCAAGGTCCGAAAAGCTCTTGGCAAAGGACTCCCGCTCCTGGACGAGCTTCTTGTTCTCTAGCGAAAGCTGAAGGCTCGACGCGGACGAATTCGCCGTGACATCAACGGTCACATTTGCCGAAATATTCTTCTGCGCGTTTGCCACCTCTTTCCACACCTCAGTTTGTGAACCGCGTCCCGCGACGGTCACAACTTCCGATGTCGTTCGTGTTCCGTCAGTAGCAGGAGGAGGCGCAACTAATTCTACAGATCCTGAGCCATTACCGCCTCCGCTTCCCGATCCCCCTCCCGCTCCGCTTCCCGACCCAATTCCTGACCCGCTTCCCGATCCGATCCCGGTCGTAGCCATCTTCAGCTCTTTCGACACGACACGTTCTTCGGACGAGGAGAATTCTCGGCGGCTCTCATTACCACGGCCTTCCCAGCGACCGATTCGACACAAAATGCCTCGATCGAAACCTTGCCGGAGTTTCTCGGAATGATAACGCTGATCGCAAGCACTCGGTCCTGCTTCCCGCCCTTAACAATATCGCCCGACTGAATGAACACGTCATACTTCGGCGAGATATTCTCGACCATCAACTCGTTCACGTCCTCGGTTTCATAGACCTTGAAGATCTTCATCTTCAGCGCTTCTTCTAAGGTAATGAGGTCCTTGTTGCTGCTCGCATCCGCTCCGTGAATGAGAAAGATCGTCAGATTCTTGTACGTGAACGGTTCCGAGATCCGATACGCCGTCTGTCCGAAAGCTCCGACCGCCGCCAAAAGACAAACTCCTACCGCCAGGCTGATACTTCTTAAGCCCTTCATACGACACCTCTCCTAGTTGAAATTCAGGTTCTTGACGAGACGTTCAAATTCTCGACGGGGTTTGCACAGTGAGATGCCCGAGTCGAAAAATGGATGCTCTCAGCGGCCGCTGCCTAAACGAAAAAAGACCGACTACCGCCTTTTCGAACGATAGCCGGCGTAAGGTATTAACCAGGAAGCTACTTCTTCGGCACCTGGTTGTTGCCGCCGCCGAGAAGGACAGGAGCGGCGAGGAAGTTGAAGTCGGGGATCAGCCTGCCTGACGGCTCGAGCAGTTTCAGGCCGAAACGGTCGTTCGTACCGGGATCCCCGTTGTCGATAACG
>JBDSLC010000010.1:0-3342 GCA_039916585.1 Pyrinomonadaceae bacterium
CGTTCCCTTTCCCGGGGCAGATTCGATATCGATCTCGCCTCCGATCAACCGGATTCTTTCTTGCATTCCGGTCAGCCCGAGGCCGGAGCTCCGATTTGATAGGTCTTCCGCATCGAACCCTTGCCCGTCGTCCTCCACGATCAACACCACCTTACCGCTGCGGGCCCGAAACACGACTTCGACCCGCGAGGCGTTCGCGTGCTTGTGGGCGTTGTTGAGGGCCTCCTGCGCGATGCGGTACAAGTTCGTCTCCGCCTCCGGCGGCAGCCGGAGCCCTTCCAAGTTCGATTCGAGAAGTTCCACGCAGATCCCAGTGTGACGGGACCACTCTTGCATGAACCGGTCGAGGGCGGCGAACAGCCCCAAATCGTCGAGCACGGCCGGGCGCAGGTCCCATGCGATCCGGTCGACGCCCGCGTCTATACGTTGAGCCATGGCCCGAAGCTCTTCAAACAGCTCATCGCTGGGGCGGTCCGACTGGCCGAGCAGATCCAGCTTGAAGCGGAGCGCCGTTAGCTGTTGCCCGAGTTCGTCGTGCAGGTCGCGGGCCATTCGGCGCCGTTCTTCCTCCTGTGTGCTTACGATCTTGCGAATCAGCTCGTCGCGGACGTTTTCAAGGGCCTTGCGTTCTACGATCTCGGCGGAAAGAGCCTCGTTCGTTTGAGCGAGTTCCCGTGTTCGCTCATGGACGCGCCTTTCCAATTCAGCGTGGGCGTCGAGCAGCTCCTCCTCGGCTCGCTTCCGTGCAGTGATGTCGATCACGAACTCGACGCATTCCGAATTGAACCCCTCGCCGCTAAGTCGCGTCGGCGAAAACAGCCCCCAGAACCGCGAGCCATCCTTGCGAATCCATTGCTTCTCATACGGGGTGGCGACCCCGGTCAGGGCAATCTCTTCGGCGGCGAGCCTGGTCACCTCCGAAAACTCGGGTGGGGTGAGCACACCCCAATCGGCAATCTCGCTCAACTCCTCGACCGCGTACCCGCTCATACGCGCGAGCGCCGCGTTGGCATCGTGAATGCGCCCGTCGAGATTGAAAAACAGCACGCCGACCGTTTCGATGGAGATCGCCCTTTGCAGCCGGTTCTCCGACTTAAGCAACGCTGTCGATGATGCGACCCGCTCGATATGGGCCCAGGACCTTTCGGCCACCTCCCGCACTAGGGAAATTTCGTCTTCCCTCCAATCGCGTGGAACTGCATTGTGGACGGCCATCATTGCTCGCAGGCGGCCTTCTTTCACCAATGGACAGCATATGATCGCCTTGATCCCGATGGCCGTGAAGGTGTCACCACCGTCGCCTAGGGTTAGTTCCGCGTCGACGTCCCGAACGACGAGCACCCGATTTGCTCGCAAGTCGGTGGCCGCCCTCGTGCCGAACAGATCCAGGCTGTAAATACCGGCGGTGGTCGCTACTCCCGGCACCCTCCAGTCGTCGCGCATGGTGAACCGGTCATTGTCCGCATCGACATCGGCGTATGCGCACCGCGCCACGCCCAGGTGCTCCCCAAGCAGACGCATCGCGGCGGACATGACTGTCCCGGAGTCCTCCGCAGTCCGCATCGCCTCGCTGACGCCGTCTAGGAACCGATACCGCTCCTCGCTCGTACGTAGTGACGTTTCCGCTTGAACGCGATTCGTCACGTTTTGAATGTAAAGGTAAGCGGCGGCGGCAAATGTCGAAAGATCTCCAAGCAATCGGATATCTTCGTAATCGAACTTCCGGGCTTCATCGTGCGAGATCACCCAGACCGTGCCCACGGCCTGCCCGCCGAGGTAGAACGGTTGCAGGATGGCCTCTTGGACGAGCGGGACCGCTGCGGCCATGTACGGGAAATACCGTTCTGGGCGCCGGAACACCTGAGCGGCGTCATGGTCCAGCACCGTGCCGCACGGCCCGAAGGGACGCGGGGTCCCGCCTCCGACGCGCGGCTTCCACGCGCCCGAGATCGCCGGCCAATAAAAATCGCCGGTTTCGTCTGAGATCAGGCTTACGCCCGCCGAGCCGGCGGCGAAAACCTCGAGCGCGACGTCGGTGAGTTCTTGCAGGATCGTATCGGGCGAATCGGTGAGATGCCGGGATAGCCGCAGCAACGCGCGGCTTTCCGCTTCGTAGTCGGGAGCGTGTGCAGGGCGCCGTCTCAATTCATCCGTGCACAAAATCGAATCGAGTGTGACGCCGGGCGGGGGCGCGAACAAGTCCATTTCGGCGACGGCGGTTAAGTTATCTGTTTTAGCGTTCTTGTTTAGCGTTCTTGTCGCTCCTCGTATTGTTGAATCCGTTCGTCAATTACGTGAACCAACTAGTATCCGCATAATCGCATAATAATAGAAGAGCCGCGACCGATATGGTATGAGGGCAGACGCTCAAGCCGCTTTCTAGTATCCGTAATCAGCACACTGGGAACCATTGCCTTCACGATGCTTCCTTTAGCTTGGTCAGAACGCCGTAAACACGATCCTGGAACACTTCGAACACTTTGTGAACACTTCTTGAACACTTCTAAGTGCGTCTTAGCCCGTAATAATCGGCACTTGAACACTTGAACACTTTCTAGGGCTTTTTTCCGGAAAAGTTCGGTGCGATATGGCGGCGATGCTCAAAATAAGTGTTCGAAGTGTTCATAGTGTTCAACCCTGCATTTTTACTGGTTAAAAACTGAACACTTCTTGAACACTTGAACGCTTCTTACGTTTCCTCGGGATTCGCAAGCCGGATCCCTTGCCAATAACGGCCACCGGAATTCCGCTGCTCGAATCCGCGCTCATGCAAATTCTGAGTCAATCGCCGATGCGCTCGGACGTACTCGCCGTTCGCTTCGCAGAATTTCTTGTAAGCCTTATAAAGATCTGCGTTCTTCACCTGGAAATCGGCCGGAATAATGTAGGTGTTAGGATCCGCTTCTTTGAATTGCTCGATCGTTTGGCATGCTTCCTCGATAAACTGTGCGATCGAGTCTTGCTCGCGGCGGTAAACGTCGATCTCGGCTTGGATAATGTCCGGAACGTCCAGGCCGTCGAGATCGAAGTAATCACGGCAGCCGGTGACTGCCCAGTTCAAAATCCCGCTTGCCTCGGCCATGAGCGATCGCATGAGATCGTCCGCCTTGATGACCTTGTCTTTCGGAATATCCTGGGTGAAGGGTACGAGTTTGAGCCGGTCCCAAAAGCCTTTCGAATGATCGGTGATGATCGGCTTATGGTTCGTCGCGATCCAAAGTTTGCCGCTGAAATAGAAGTCGAAAAACTCACCGAACAGAAAACGAGCTGTTACCTGGTCCCCAGCCGACAATGCTTTGACTAATGCCGCGTTTAGCCGCTCGTTTTCCTCTGTCTCGGGAA
>JBDSLC010000011.1:0-4380 GCA_039916585.1 Pyrinomonadaceae bacterium
GGCGGCGCTGTCGAGCTTGTCCCACCACTCGTGGTTCGTCTTCCGCTTCCAACCGCTCGACATAGTCTCAACTACATACCGCGAATCGGACAGCAATCTCACCTTGCACGGCTCTTTCAGATTCTCCAACCCGATCGTCGCCGCCGCGATCTCCGCCTGCTGATTCGTCGCCGCTCCCAAATACTTCCCAACTACCTTCCAAACACCCTTAAACCCCAACACCGCAACCGCCGCCGCACGCGGATTCCCCTTCCCGTTACCCAGGCTCGAACCATCGCAAACTATCGTGACTTGTTTCATGAGGCTTCCGGTCGAACCTTGTTTCTCAAGAATTCGAATGCTATCCCCACACCCGCTGCGACCGTCAAGCATATGACCAGATTCAGTATCGCCCCCGGTGAGATCATCGAATACTTCTCAGCGTCGGTTCCTAATCCTTCGATTGCCGTCACAAACGGGAAGCCCCAGACCCAACTTCCCGCCCAGACCCAACCAGTTTCTTCGAGGAACCGATTGTACTCGGCACGCTCGCGAAAATAATCGGCAATGTTCATCGCAATGAAGATGGCCACCGTCAATGCGAAGCCTGTAGCGAACCACGGTGACTTCATTCCCATGCTCAAACCATCGCGAACTATCGTGACTTGTTTCATTTTAGATTGCGCCTTCTTGGCCTCGCGAGCAGGTAAAGAAGTGATCCGAGAATGGTGCCAGAAATAAATGCGACCATGCTATTAGCGAAGACACCTGAGGCAATATAACCTTCGCCTCCCCAAATGTAACCGGAGTTGTACATTACGAAGGGAAACCCCGCGGTCCGACCGCAGTCGAAGCAAATCTTGTACGGCTCATACATCGTGGAGAACGAATAAGAGTTAGCGAACAGTAAAAGGCCAACCCCGACGAGAAATCCGATTGAAAAAGGTAACCACTTGCGAAGCATAAGGTCTATTTCTCCACTCTAATCTCATGATCCATATACGAATCGAACGTGTCGTCGTGCGAAATGACGAATAGTTGATCGAAATGGTGGATCTGGCCTATCTGCTGGGCGAGATTTTCGCGGCGTTCGGCGTCCATATTAGTTGTCGGCTCGTCAAAGAACGCGACACGGATGTCCGACAACTGCTTTAGCAGTGCCAGCCGCACCGACAAAGCCGCCGCCATCTGCTCGCCGCCCGAGAGGCTCACGAACGGCCTGTCGTAGCCGCCTTCTTCGAGCGAGATGCTGTAATCTTCCGTCCACTTGAGCGTGCGTTCGGCTTTGCCGGTGATGTCGCGATAGAGCAGATTCGCCTCCTGCGACACATGCCAGACATAGTTCCGAGCCACCAGCGGGGCCGCGTCTTTCAGCGTGGTCCGGATAAAATCCGTAGTCTCCAAAACCTTTTCCAGCCGTTCCTTCTCGCGAAACTCATCCTGCATAGATCGCCGAACCGCCTCAAGCCGCTCAAGTTCCACCGCGAGTTCCGCCAACCGCCGCTCCGCCACATCCAGGGTCGTCCGCAGCTCGACCTGACGCTTCTCCAATTCTACAAGAGCTTGCCGTTCAACGAGATGCCGTTCGCGGTCATATCCCTTGCTCGCATCCGCAAACGCCGCCTCTGCCTCACTTAGACGCCGCGAGACATCCAGAAGTTCCCTTTCAACCACCGCAAACTGAGATTCGCGTTCGGCGAGCAAGGCCGCAGCCGCCTCATTCGCGATGAACGTACGATGCGCATCGATCGTTCGCTCCCGAGTGGCAGTCGCGCCGGCCCAGTTCGTATCGAGATCTTTGTAGGACTCTAATTGCTCAACCGCGATCCGTCGGTCGCTTTCCAGACGTTCAAGATTCTTCTCTGCTGCCGACACCGTCTCACGAATCTCAGGCTCCCTGCCAAGATCGCTACTAAGCACCGCGATTCGCGCTTTCGGATTATCGAGCGCCGAAAGTTCTGCCTCCGCCTTTCCCAACTGCGATTCGGCCTCCGAGATCGGCGACCTGTCCTTCAAAGCTAAAGCCTTCCGCTCGTTATACTTTTCGCCCTCGATCTTGATCTCTGCGAGGCGTGCCTCGTACGCAGGCGCCCGAGCGGCTACTTTTACCGCCTCCCGCGAAACCCCGAGAGAAGCGGCAACACTAGCGTGCTCCTTGTGCAGCGACGCGACCCGAGTACGCAGATCGGCAAACTGATCGTTCAAGAACCCCTCAAGCGTCTGGCCGTTTTTCAAGTTCAGACACCGCTCGGACAAGATCGGACACACGCCGTTGCGAACCTCGCGTTGAAACGCTTCGTCTCGCTCGATCGACGCCTGAAGTTTTGCGATCTCACGGACTATCTCGCCGTCGCGAGCCTGATACTGATCGACCTCGGCCGCTTTCGCATCACTTTCCTGAGCCGCCTTTAGCTGAGCTAGGTTGATCCGGTACGATTCGCGCAGGGCGATCAGCTGCTCGTCGATACTCTTGACCTCACGATCCGCCGCCTCGGCCCTTGCGAACTCTGTCCGCAGCCGAGCTACGTCCTTCTCAAGCCGTTGTTGGTCCGCCAGTTTCGGCTGAAGTTCGAAGATGCTCGCGTGAGCCTTCTGAATCCGCTCAAGCTCTGCTCGGAGTTGCGTCTGCTCGGACCTAACATTGGCCTCCGCTGTCTCTATCCTCGCGAGGCCGTCGCGCATCTTTTGCCGCTCTTCCCGCTCGCGTTCAAGCTCGTGGATCCGACCGAGGGTCGTCTGATGAAACTCCGCATCCACGCGAACGGCAGCAACCTTCTCCGCCGCCTCTTTCGACTGCTGAAGCTCCGCCGATCGCTGGTTCTTTAGAAACTCGGCCCGATGACTCTCCGATCGGTGCTTCTCAACCTCCGCTGACATCGACGCGATCCGCGATTCTATCTCATCAAGAGCGGTCACAGAAGATCGCTTGTCGATCACGGAAGCCTCGACCTTCTCAAGCTCCGAACGCTTTAAAGACACGTCTGACGACAGTTCTGAGTGCCGTGCCGTAACTTCATCGATCCGCCCAACCTCGCCCTCGGCCCTCGCGATCCGCATCGCAACCGCGTTTATCTGACCTTCCACATAGCGGGCCGTCCGCAGCAGCTCATCGGCACTTCGGCGATATTCTTCGACCTTCAGCAGAGTGTCGAACGTCTTCTTACGCTCGGCTGCCGTCGCTAAAAAGATCGCGGTGTACGTCCCCTGCGGAACGCCGATCGCGTGCTTGAATAATGTTTCGAGATCCGTTCCCGGCTCGACGCCGAGATGTTGCCACAGGAACCGCGTGACCTCTTCCTTCTTCTCGGCGATGCGAAATCCTAGCTGCGGATCGTACACGTAGTACCCGGTCACGGTGTCGCGATAGACCGAATATTCACGTTCGTCTAGGCTGCTCTCGAACGTCACACGGACTGAGCCCTTCTTCGTTCCGCGTCTTAAAAATTCGTCCTTCTTATAGGCAAGCAGATCGAACAGCGCCCACGCGATCGCTTCGATGATCGTCGTCTTACCGGCACCGTTTTCGCCCGTGATCGCGGTGCTCCCACGTTCAAATTCAAATGTAGATTCGGCATGAGATTTAATGTTCTCAAGCTCGACTCGTTTGATCAGCATTCCCCGTTCTTCTCTTGATTCGATGTTAAGATAACCACGGGCAGAAACGCGAACGGTAGAGCTGCCTTTGCAAAATTCTGACTGCCGAATTCTGAATTCTGACTTCCCGCACCTTATGAAGATCGCCAACGGTGAAAGCGTAATCCTCGTCCTCCACACTCCGCGGGAGAAACTGCTGGGAATTCTCGACGAGGTCAATCAATCCGGCGTTTTCGTCCGGGCCATCGATCTCGGCTACTTCGATGATTGGGTCAATTCGATCGTCAACGACGAGCACTATCTGCCGATGAGCGACTACTTCATCCCGATGTGGCGCGTTGAACGCATTACGCGCGACGAAGGCTCGCCGTCGATGACGGACCAGTTCGAACAGCGAACGGGAAAGAATCTCGGAGAGTTTTGAACGACGGCTAGAGCGTGCTCGCCAAATGCAGAAGCCCGCGCGTCAGCAAGGGCTTAACATCCAACTTGAGAACGAGGCCCCTTGCTCACGCGTCGGCTTCTGCGCTTAAGGAAGGTCAGGCTCGCCCTGTTTGACGATACGGATCGAACCGCTGGTAGTTGACAGGTTGACGACCGGGCCTTTTCCATTGCCGATCTCGCCGACAACGATCTTGCCACCGGGCACAACGTTTTCGGTTAGGATCTTGATGGGGAACGATGAATCAAAATTCCCGTACCCATATGACGCGGACACCTTGCAATTCACGTCAGCGGGCAGCAGCAACCCGATGCGCCCCGAAGCTGATCGGAATTTATACAGGCCTCCGCCTTCGAATGTGCCGA
>JBDSLC010000012.1:0-12056 GCA_039916585.1 Pyrinomonadaceae bacterium
GCACTCGAACACAACCTCACCATTGTCACCCGCAACGAAGCCGACTTTGCCGACACCGGAACTTCAGTGCTCAATATTTGGAAATAAGGCCGTCAACTTCTGATATACTTCCGCCGATTTAGTTCCAGCTTTCTCAACCGGCGATGAACAAATACAAAGGTCTCTGGAAATGGATGATCGTTCCGATGGTCATCATGCAGCTTGGCATCGCCATGGACTACTGGGGCGATCTCAGAGACAACGCCTTCTCGGTTCACGTTCATTATTGGACGGGCACCGCGTGGTACGCATTCCTGATCATCCAGCCCTATTTCATCACTCACGGACAGATCGAACGCCATCGCACATTCGGGATCATCGGGATTTTTCTCGCGGGCGGCGTGTGTCTGACGGCTCTAAGCATGCTTCATCGCGATATCAACAATGCCGACCTCGCGATCGCACAACCGGAACGTTTCGGCCCTTTTCAGGATTGGTTTTTCTTGGGTGTCGCGGCGGTTGAGATCGTGATGATGGTCGCGTTCGGCTACGCGGTGATCATGAGCATCATCCACCGCAAAGAGATCGCGAATCATTCGTGGTGGCTTATCTCAAGCGTGTTCCTGATAATGATGCCGGCCCTCGGCCGCGGTATTCAGAACGTCTGGGTAATGACACACGTTCAGCAGATGCCGAACGTCGACATAATGTTTCCACTCTACATAACGCAGATCGTGATTCTCGCTCTTATCGGGTTTTCGGCCTGGAAGTTTGGAACTCTGCGCCATCCGGCGACCTATCTCGCTGTCGGGGTGAATGTGTTCATTCTTCTGCTGGAACCGCTCGGCAGATCCACCGCCGTCCAGACGTTCCTTCGCGCATTGCTAAAGGGCTAAATAAAAGGGCACGTATCATCCAACCCTGCCTCTATCTATTGCCTTCGCGGTGAACATTTTGTTTTTCGCGTTTTCCTCGCGTATTGCGTTTTCCTCGCAAGTTGCCATTCCAACCGAAGCCGATCCCAACTAAGCTCGACATCAGCGGTGACAGAACCGCGATAGACAAGCTATGTTCAATCCCGCCGAAGCCCTCCGAGACAACCCCGCACTTTTCGCCTGCTACGTCCTCTTCATCTACTTCCGCGGCCGCAACGCCGTTCGCATCGAACGCGAGATGCGAGCCCTAGGCCACGCCACCTTCCACCGCCGCAACCTCTACCCGCGAGGCCGCCAACCCGGCTGGATCGCCAAGTACGGCTGGCAGCACCTGTCAGTACCACCTGCGTTAGCGGGTGGTTCAACGCAACCTATCGATAGGCAGCGAGAATTAAAACAGGATGAACAGGATAGGCATGATGCAAAAGGCGGAAACCCGACCGGTTGGGAGGGTGTCCCCCCAGCACATCATCAAGGTCAGCGAGAACCGATCGACGTCCCCTATCTAAACCATACTCTTCATCCTGCACATCCTGTTTCAATTCCCTCAAACGATTTCCACGGTTGGCTCAAACGCGTATCCCCCACGATGACCTGGGACTGGCGGCATCAGCAGGTAATCATCGAACAGCTGAACAAAGTGACGTCCGGCGACTGCAAGCGGCTGATGATCTTCCTCCCGCCGCGCCACGGCAAGAGCGAGTTAGTCTCAGTCCGCTATACCGCCTGGCGAATGCAGCAGCGACCCGAATTAAACGTCATCCTCGGCAGCTACAACCAACGCCTCGCTGACAAAATGTCCCGCAAGATCCGCACCGTCGTCTGCGATGCCGAAGCGATCCGATTGGGACGCACTCAGCGCCGCATGTCAGTACCACCTGCGGTAGCGGGTGGTTCTTCTCAACCCATCAAGACCTCAAGCAACGAGTTCAACTCAACCGATCTCAGTCAGCAAGGGCGGTTTACCCCCGCTCTCGACCCATCGCAACTAAGCGGGGGCAAGCCCGCCGTCCAGACTGAGAATGGTAGCGTCGATACGGAGATCTCACAAGACTCTCGACAAGAATGCGACCGATCCGAAATTGTCCGTTCTCAATTGTCCACTGTCAATTCATCACCCTTCCCCTTCTCAAGACCACGCCCAAAGAACGCAGTCTCAGAATGGGAAACAGCATCGGGCGGCAGCTTTCGTGCGGTCGGATCAGGAGCGGGCGTGACCGGATTCGGAGCCAACCTCATCGTCATCGACGACCCTGTCAAGAACCGCGCCCAAGCCGAGAGCGAAACCTTCCGGAACCGCGTCTGGGACTGGTACAAAGATGACCTCTACACACGCCTCGAACCCGATGGCTCCATCGTCCTCATCCAAACCCGCTGGCACGAAGACGACCTCGCCGGCCGCCTCCTCCGCGATGACCTCGACAACTGGACGATAATTAATCTGCCTGCTCTGTCAGAGCCGGGAACGATAGCGACTGGGTCAGTGTCCGAGGTCGATTCAGAAAGTGAACCGCAGATAGACGCAGATCAACGCAAATATATGTCAGTACCACCTGAGGTAGCGGGTGGTTCGACGGAAACGATCGAGACTCAAGGCATTCCGACCAACTCAACCGATCTCAGTCAGGAAGGGCGGCTTACCCCCGCTCTTGAAACGGAGCAATATAGCGGGGGCAAGCGAGCCTTCCCAACTGCGAAAGATTTAGCTGACCGATCCGATCAACCTTCGGAGATTCCGCATTCCGCACTCCGCATTCGGCATTCGTTCGACTGGCGACAAGCTCCCAACATCGCCCTCTGCCCCGAACGCTTCCCCGTCGAAGCACTAGAGCAGCAGCGAAGACAACTCGGCACATACTCCTTCTCAGCCCTCTATCAACAACGTCCCACTCCCGCCGGCGGCGAGATCTTCAAACGCGAGTGGTTCAAGAACATCATTGACTCCGCACCGCCCGGCCTGAAATGGAAACGCGGCTACGACCTCGCCGTTTCCACAAAGACAGAGTCCGACTACACCGCCAGCTTCCGCTGCGCCTTCGATAAAGAAAGTAATCTCTACATCTCCGGCGGCTTCCGACGCCGCATCGAGTTCCCCGAACAGCGCCGCTACATCATCGACCGCATGCTCAACGAACGCGACACCGAACACGGCGTCGAACTCGCCCTCCACGGCCAGGCCCTCCTCCAAGATCTGAGACGCGACCCCTCAATAAGAGGCAGATCTCTCTCCGGCGTAAAAGTTTCCACCGACAAACTAACCCGCGCCCTAACCTGGTCACCTCTCGCCGAAGAAGGAAAGGTCATCTTAGTGCGAAATACGGATTTCGGAATGCGGAATGAAATGCACAAGCCAGCGCGTCAGCAAGGGCGATATCAGGACCTAGCCGCCCTACATGATGCTGGCGACACTGAGATCTCCCCTCGCCCAGCTAGAAGACAGACGAACGCATCCGATGCGACCCCCGGAATTCGGCATTCCGAATTCCGCACTCCGCATTCAGCCTGGATAGATGATCTCCTCGACGAACTCACCGCATTCCCTAACGGAACCCACGACGACCAAGTAGACGCCATCTCCCTCGCCGTCCAAATGCTCGCCAAACGCGAGTTTAAATCAAAAGGCTTTCTCATCCCCTGATCAAGATCGACTTATCCCTTATCACCTATCACGTATTTCGTATTTGCCTTAATTAAGTCTTTACTTTATTATCAAAATCATGGACGCATTCACGGCACTGGCTGAACCGACTCGAAGGAACATCATGGAAATGCTCGCCACGAGCGGAAGCCTATCTGCCTCAGACATTTACAAGAATTTCAAATCATCGCCGCCAGCGATCTCCCAACACCTGAAGGTCCTCAAACAAGCAAACCTCGTCCGTGTCGAAAAACGGGCACAGCAGCGAATCTATTACGTAAACCCTGAACCTATGAAAGAACTAGAAAAGTGGATCCAGATCTTTACCCAACGAATGCAAGACAGCCACGACCGCCTCGAAGCCCTGCTTCAGAAGAAGATGTCGGAACTGCCTGCGTAAGCGGGCGGCCAGTTCGCCGAGAGGCAACCTGGAGCTTCCCGCGAAACACGCGAAAGTTCGCGAAAAGCATTTAGCGATTTTTCGCGTATTTCGCGGGCAAAATACTAAAGGAGAAATAAAATGGCAAACAAAACAGTAGTGACCGCCGAACCCGGCAAACAGGAACTCTTCATCACCCGTGAATTCGACGCACCTCGCGAACTCGTTTTCAGAGCGCATACCGATCCGGACCAGTACGTCCAATGGGTCGGCCCGACGGATCTCGAAATGAGCGTGCAAAAGCTCGATGCGTTCGACGGCGGTACGTTCGAATTCACACACAAACGCGGCGGCCATAGCTATCGCTTCTTCGGCTCGTACCACGAAGTGCTCGAAAACGAACGCATCATCGGCACGTTCGAATTCGACGGCCTTCCCGAACGCGGCCACGTAATTATGGGGAAAACGACATTCGAAGACCTCCCCAACAATCGCTGCCGCCTGACCCACCAATCGGTATTCTTCTCAATCGCCGACCGCGACGGCATGGTCCAGTCCGGTATGGAACGCGGCGTCCGCGAAGGCTACGAAAAGCTCGACGACCTTCTTGCGAAAAGAACAGACGCGTCAGCTTCTGCTTGATATCGGCTCTTTAAATTTGACTCCACCTTTCGAGGAGGTTGAGGCCAAAATAAAGTTAAGGGGCTTTAGCCAAAAATATCCGGCTAAAGCCAATCCCCTTCTGATCCGAACCCAAGCCAGTGGCATTTGATTTCGGCAAGCGGATCGATCGCAGAGTTTATGATCAAATTCTTCAAAAACCAGGCCGACTTTCGAAAATGGCTTGAGAAGAACCACGACAAAGCGGTCGAGCTTACGGTCGGGTTTTACAAGATCGGCAGCGGCAAGGCGAGTATGATCTGGATGGAAGCGGTCGACCAGGCCTTGTGTTTCGGATGGATCGACGGCGTGCGCCGGAAGATCGACGAGGAAAGCTACTCGAACCGCTTCACGCCTCGCCGTCCGACCAGCAACTGGAGCGCTATCAATATCGCAAAGGTCGAAGACCTGAAATCCAAGGGCCTGATGACACCCTCGGGAATTGCGGCGTACGAGAAACGTCTGGAACACAAATCACGTATCTACTCCTACGAGAGCGACCCGGCAAAACTCGCAGCCGAATACGAGGAGGAGTTCAAGAAGAACAAATCCGCGTGGAAGTTTTTCACGTCGCAGGCGCCGTCGTATCAGCGAGTGATGGTCCACTGGATAATGCGTGCGAAAAAAGAAGGAACCCGACTCTCACGCCTTCAGAAAACCATCGCGGCGAGCGATGCCGGAAAACGAGTCGATTAACAAAGGAGCAACACATATGCGTCTTGTCGTACTTTTCATCATCACCATTTCCCTCTCGATCGCGCTGAACGCTCAGGCTCCGAAACGAGTTGAGGTGGCGACGATCCCCGTGAACCCGGCGGACGTGGCATCGATCGATTCGATCGTCAAGGCGTTCTACGACACCATCTCCGGCCCGGTCGGGCAGCCCCGACAATGGGGACGTGACAAAACTCTGTACGTTCCCGGTGTGCAATTCGTGTCGCTGAGCGAACGAAACGGCAAGATCTCGATGAGCGTCAGCGATCATCAGAAATACGTGGACAGCTCGAACGACTCCTTCGTCAGTCAGGGTTTCTTCGAGAAAGAGGTCCATCGAGTGGGAAAACGCTTCGGCAATATCGCCCACGTTTTTTCGACCTACGAATTCCGCTCGAAACTCGACGGCCCCGTCCTCGGCCGCGGCATCAACAGCCTCGAACTTGCATTCGACGGCACACGTTGGTGGATCGCTTCAGCCATCTGGGACGACGAACGCCCGAACAACCCGATCCCGGCCGAGTTTCTACCTCCAAAGAAATAACAACTGCTTGCGCTTATGAACAGTACCAACCATATTCATTGCGTCCCATTCCTGCAATGGTGTATCATAGCCGTCCAATGAAAAACGTTGATGCGATCGGCATTTTGGACTGTAACAACTTCTTCGTCTCGTGCGAGCGAGCGGTGAACCCTGCGTTAAATGAGCGTCCGGTCGTGGTTCTCTCGCATAACGATGGATGCGTCATCTCACGCAGCGACGAAGTGAAAGCGATGGGCGTCAAGATGGCCCAACCGCTCTTCCAGGTCCGGAAGATGCTTGAGGCCCACAACACCGCGATCATCTCCAGCAACCATTCGCTCTACCGCCAATACGCCGAACAGATCCATGACCTACTTATTGAAGATCTTGGCAAACAGGTTGTTGAGCTCTATTCGATCGACGAAGCGTTCCTAGACCTCGGCTCTCCTGACAAACTCCTGATGCTCGGAAAACATTTGAAGAAGATCGTCTTCGACGCCACCAAGATCCCGGTATCGGTTGGCGTTGCTGAAACCAAAACGCTTGCGAAGGTCGCCAATCACATCGCAAAAGTATCACCCAAAACTCAAGGCGTTCTGGATCTTTACGGATCACGATTCACCGACCTTGCGCTCATGCAGACGCCAATCGGCGATGTGTGGGGAGTTGGGCCACGGTCCGCGGTGAAGCTAAAGGTGAAAGGCCTTAACACCGCATTCGATCTGAAGCAGACGAAACCCGATGAAGTCAGAGGCGATATGACGATCTTCGGATCTCGAACCGTGCTCGAACTGAACGGGGTCAAATGCATCCCGGTCGAGATCAGTGAACATCTCGCGAAATCTATCGCTCATACCCGCACATTTGGTAAGCCCATGCGGAGTTTTGAAGAAGTGCGAAAAGCGATCTTGTTCTTCACCACCCGAGCCCTGGAGAAAATGCGTTGGAACGATCTGCAGACGCGAACGGTCACGGTGTTTCTACAAACCGATAGATTCCGTTCGGGTTTTTACTCGAAGGCCCATTCCTATCGATCCGTCTACCATTCGGACGTAACAAGCGAGATATACGAGTGGATTGACCTCTGCCTCTCAGAGGTTTTCGTGGAGGGAATGGAATTCAAGAAAGCCGGTGTCATCCTGAGCGAGCTACTGCCATCGAAAGTTATCGCTCCAAGGCTATTTGACCAACGCGGTTTCGATCGCCGTCATCACCTGATGAGATCGATGGATGAACTAAATATGCGATACGGCAGAGATGTCGTTCACTTTGCCGCCTTGAAGTCGGAAGGAAAGTGGCAGGGCCAAACCGAACATCGCCTCAACGACGAAAATCACAACGTCGGCCGAGACGCGATCGGCAAAGGACAGATGTTCCGCCGATCGATCAGATTTATGTAAAAATGCCCCGCGAATTTTATCCGCGAGGCAATTCTTACCAGCTCTTTGAAAACTGAATTAACCCTTCGCCTTTTTGATCTCCTCGACCAGGACCGGCACGGCTTCGAACAGATCGCCGACAATACCGTAATCAGCGATGTCGAAGATGGGGGCGCCCGAATCCTTGTTGATGGCGACGATCGTTCCGGCGTTCTTCATCCCGACGATGTGCTGGATCGCTCCCGAAATACCAAGTGCAATGTACAGCTTCGGAGCGACGGTCTGGCCGCTGGAGCCGATCTGGCGGTCGATCGGCAGCCACTCGCTATCGCAGATCGGACGCGACGCGGCAAGGTCGGCTCCGAGCACGTCGGCAAGCTGCTGGGCAACGGCGATGTTCTCCTGCGACTTGATCCCGCGGCCGACGGCGACGATGATCTCGCTCTTGGTCAGATCGACCGATGCCTTCGCTTCCTGAAACGGCTCCTCGGGCGTCATACGGATGTCGCCAACATTGACATCCATTGTCTCAACAGCGGCGGATCCTTTCACAGCGTTATCCCCGCGAAACGATCCCGACTGGAATGTGACGAAGTATGGTGCCTCGCCGCAGATCGTGACATCGGCATCGAGTTTTCCGAGGAAAATGCGACGAGTCAGTACAAGTTTGCCGCCCTCGGCCTTGTATCGAATACAGTCGCCTACGACTTCCCTTCCGATCCGCGTCGCTACCTTCGGAGCGAAGTCACGAACCTGATACGTATGCGACATCACAACGTACTGCGGGTTCGTCGTCCTGATCACCTGCTCCCAAGCGTCGGCGTATGCATCGGGCGTGTACGTACCAAGCTTGTCGCTCTTCGCAACGATAACCTTTTCGAGATCGTAACCAGCGATTTCCTGAGCCAACGCACAATCGCCCTTGTCGCAAGGAATGACAGCCGAAACCTTCAGACCGAGATCCTTACCGATCGATTGTGCAGCCGTGATCGCCTCAAGCGAGGTCTTATTGAGAATGCAATTCTTATGTTCAATGAATACGAGGATCATATGACACGCACCTCCGATCGCAGTTTCTCGACCAGCTCGGCCGCACCGGCCTTAGCATCGCCGTTGCCGAGTATCTGCGTCTGTTTGGTCTTCAGAGGCATATATACCCTCTCGATCGTCTGCGAACCTGCGAAAGCTTCGATCGACGGGGTAACGTCTTTGATCTCTTTTTTCTTCGCCGCCATGATGCCCTTCAGAGAAGCGTATCGGATCTGCGAAATTCCCGATTGGATCGTCATCAACGCCGGCAGCTTGTAGGTAAACCATTGATACCAACCGCTCTCCAACTCACGCTTCACCCGCAGTGTTTCTCCGAGCGATGCACGATCGACCTCGATCACGATCGTCGCGTGCGGAATGCCCAGGAGTTCCGCGAGCACCACGCCGGTCTGGCCGTAGCTGGCGTCATCGGACTGAAGGCCGGTAAAGACGAGGTCAGCATTCTCTTCGCGGATAGCGTCGGCCATGGCTTTGGCGATCTGATACGGCGAGAGTTTGTTGGCTGAGTCGTGAACGACATGTATCGCTCGATCGGCCCCACGGGCGAGAGCGTCTTTGATGACCGTCTTCGCCGATTGCGGGCCGAGCGTGCAGACGATCACCTCGCCATCACCCTTTGCCTCTTTTACGCGGAGAGCTTCTTCAAGCGCGTACCCGTCGGATTCGTTGGTCTGTTGCGACACATCGGCCTCGTTGATCCACTTTTCATCAGGCCCAATGCGAAGGACAGCGTCCTTGTTTGCGACCTGTTTCATTAAAACTATGATCTTCATACGGAATATCCTAAAATGAATGACTATTCATTCATAGAATACAGAAAGAGCGCTCCAACCGCCAATCGGTCGGAACGCTCGGTGCTATTCAGAGTATCGCTTAAAGATCAGCGATGCATTGGTACCGCCGAAACCAAAGCTGTTCGACAACGCGTAATCGACGACTCTTTCGCGAGCCTCATTCGGAATGTAATCAAGGTCGCATTCCGGATCGGGGATCTGGTAGTTGATCGTCGGCGGCAGTTTGTTCTCTTGGATCGCCTTAACCGAGAACACGGCCTCGATACCACCGGCAGCACCAAGGGCGTGCCCGGTCATCGACTTGGTAGAACTTACCGCCAGTCCGTTCTTCGCGTGGTCGCCGAAAACAGTCTTGATCGCAAGCGTTTCGAATTTGTCGTTATATGGAGTAGACGTACCGTGAGCGTTGACGTAGCCGATCTGCGACGGATCGATACCAGCATCCTTGATCGCCCGCTGCATCACACGGATCGCACCGGAACCGGTCTCGTCGGGCATCGTCACGTGAAACGCGTCGCCGCTCATCCCGTATCCAACGATCTCTCCGAGGATGTTTGCACCCCGAGCCTTGGCGAACTCGAGTTCTTCAAGGATCATGATGCCCGCACCTTCGCCGATGACGAAGCCATCGCGTTCCGCGTCGAATGGCCGCGAAGCACGTTTCGGATCGTCGTTACGAGTCGAAAGAGCACGCATCGACGCGAATCCGGCAACCGACATAGGCGTGATCGCACTCTCGGCACCGCCGCAGATCATCGCATCGGCATCGCCGCGTTCGATGAGTCGGAAGCTGTCGCCGATCGCATGAGCACCCGCCGAACATGCCGTCGCAGTGGCCGAATTCGGGCCCTTAGCTCCATGCCGAATCGAAACGTTACCCGACGCAAGATTCACGATCGCCGAAACGATAAAGAACGGCGAAACGCGGTCCGGGCCGGAGTTGAGAAGCTTTTCATGCTCTCGCTCGATCGCCCAGAAATCACCGATGCCCGAACTAATATAAGTTCCGACCATCTCGGCGTTCGAATCGTCGATCACGAGTCCGCTGTGCTTGACCGCCTCATCAGCCGCAGCCAAAGCAAAATGGGTAAACGCCCCCATCCGCCGAGCTTCCTTCTTATCAAGAAAGCTGAGCGGGTCGAAATCCTTTACTTCGCAGGCGAACTTAACCGAAAACTTCTCGGGGTCGAACTTCTTGATATAGTCGGCACCGTTGGCACCGGCCATCAATCCAGCCCAGGTCGTCGGCAGATCGTTTCCAATCGCCGTGACCGTTCCGAGCCCTGTAACTACTACTCGTCTTTTCATAAGTTTAGAGTGCGGGCTTTAGCCCGTAAATACATACGCGATAGATCGCGCACTCTGAACATTAGCCCTTGTGCTGTTCGACGTATGCGTAAGCGTCGCGAACCGCCTGGATCTTTTCAGCGTCCTCGTCGGGGATCTCGATATCGAACTCTTCTTCGAAGCGCATCACGAGTTCCACGAGGTCAAGCGAATCTGCACCGAGGTCTTCGATGAAGCGCGCATTTTCGGTAACTTCCGCCTCATCCACACCTAATTCGTCAACGATGATCTGTTTGATCTTATCCTGAACTTCTGACATATGTTTTCCTCTCTTTATAGCGTTTCTAGAGTATTTCTTAAACTCTCTGAATTTTCGACGTTCAAGCATCGAACGTCGCGATTAATCTGTCTAACCAAACCTGATAAAACTTTTCCCGCTCCGACTTCGATGACCGTATCGACTCCCTCGCCTACCAGAGTTTCAACACTCTGCAGCCATCGAACCGGCGACGAAACCTGTCGAGTCAACGCATCGCACACCTTGTCCGGATCCGAGTTAACAGCGGCGTCAACATTGTGCACTATAGGGACTTTGAACGAGCCGTATGCCAATGCGTTCAGATCATTCGCGAGCCGCACCTGTGCCGGCATCATCAATGCACAATGGAAGGGAGCCGAAACATTTAGTTTTACAGCCCGCTTCGCTCCACGTTCTTTCAATAAGTCACAAGCCCGGTCGACCGCACCGGAATCACCTGCGATAACCACCTGTCCGGGCGAATTGATATTAGCCGGACTGCAAACTTTGCCTTCGGCTGCGTCGGCACAAGCTTTTTCGATCACAGCGAGATCGGCTCCGAGGATCGCGGCCATCGCTCCGACCCCAACAGGAACCGATTCCTGCATATACGTTCCGCGATTTCGAACCGTTCGAACCGCATCCGCGAAATTGAGAACACCGCCAACGACCAACGCCGAATACTCACCAAGGCTGTGTCCGGCAACCAAATCAGGATTAACAAAGCCTTCCGCCTTCATCGCTCGAAATGCAGCGACCGATGTCGTCAGTATCGCGGGTTGCGTATTCGCCGTCAGGGCCAGATCTTCTTCGGTGCCGGAGAAACACATCTCCGACAGTGAAAAGCCTAATGCCTCATCCGCCTCTTCAAACACCTCGCGAGCCGATGCAAAATTATCAAACAATTCTTTGCCCATTCCCACAGCCTGAGAACCCTGGCCTGGAAACAAGTATGCGATCTTACCCATCAGAATTGCAGCACCGTCGCTCCCCACGTCACGCCGCCGCCGAATGCCGTCAGGAGGACCTTAGATCCTTCTTTGATCCGGCCCGACTGAATACACTCGTCCATAGCGATCGGAATGGAGGCGGACGAAGTGTTGCCGAGCATCGCTATATTCGAATAAACCTTTTCTTCAGGAACACCAAGACGCGAAGCAACCGCATCGGTGATCCGCTGATTCGCCTGATGTGGAACGACAAGGTCGATGTCATCAACGGTAAGACCTGCCTTCTCCAGCATCTCGGCAGAAATGTCTGCCATCGACCGGACAGCTACCTTGAAGAGTTCGTTCCCCTTCATTTTAAAGAAGTGTTCGCCGTCGTCGATCGTTTTGTGGCTGGTACCGAGCTTAGTACCGCCGCCGGGAGCATAGAGCTGCTCCTCATAACGGCCGTCGGATCTGATCTTGGTTGCGAG
>JBDSLC010000013.1:0-10304 GCA_039916585.1 Pyrinomonadaceae bacterium
CTCGATAAATTTTTCGGCAAGGCGAAGCGAGTTCAGCCGGTCGAGCATAAGGAAGTTCATAAGACCGAGTCGATAATCGAGTTGTACGTCGATTGGGTCGTAGGCCAGGGAGCGGAAGGGATCGTTGCCCGCCATGACAAGGCGGGGATGTACAAGATCAAGGCGAAGCACACGATAGACGCCGCGATCATCGGCTATTCGGAAGGAACCGAGAACCGGAAAGGAATGCTGCACGATCTGCTTGTCGCGGTGGTTAGGCCTGACGGAACGTTTCAAGAGCTGACCCGAGTCGGCGGCGGATTTACGGACGACGAGCGAAAGAAGATGGTGACCGATCTGAAGAAGCAGATCGTACCCTCGGACTATGTGGCCGTGAATAACGATTACGTCGCGTACGAAATGATCAAACCGGGGCCGGTGATCGAGATGTCGTGTCTTGACATGCTCGCCGAACGCTCACGCGGCGGCCCGGTAAACCGGATGGTACTGGATTGGAACGGCAAGAAGTATACGGCACTTTCGCGTATGCCGCTCGTCAGCGTCATCTCACCGCAGTTCATCCGCATTCGCGACGACAAACAGGCGAGCGCTGAAGAAACCGGTATCAAACAGGTAACTGATCTCGCGGACGTAAAGGACGCAGACGCCTCGGCCGATACCTCTCGGAAGAGCCCAAGCAAGCTGATCGAACGTGTAGTTTATACGAAGACGATGAAGGAAAATCTGATGGTGCGGAAGCTGATGATATGGAAGACGAACAAGGAAGATTCAAGTGAATTTCCGCCATATGTCGTTTACCTAACCGACTTCAGCCCAAACCGAAAGAGCCCGCTCGAACGCGACATCAAGGTCGCAAGCACCGAGAAGGCCGCGAAGGCAATGTTCGATGCGATGGCGGCTAAAAACTTTGTCAGCGGTTGGGAGAAGGCTGCGTAAATGTGTTTGTTCAGCCGTCGCTACGCGACGAGCTTGATCGGTGCTTCTCACCGTGGGTTGAAACCCACGGCTACAATCAATGACCGCTATGCGGCCTAAGCTAAATGGCTCAAGCTCCTTGGTTCGAATTTCAAAAAGACAAACATCTCTTGTGGGTCGCGCACGAGTGGAATAACTATTCGCCTCAGTTGGCTGATTGGGCAATGGAGCGGCTCGTGAATCGCCGCGACGTGTGGAGCCAGTACACTGTGTCGAAAGGTGAGGTGCGGGTCGTTATGCTGCCGATCCCGGAGCGTCGAAAACTCGGCACCGACATGGTGACCATCGACAAGCTGAAACGTCATTTCTCGGGAAAGCAGGCGGGCCACCTGATCGGTCTGCATTCGATCAGCGACCACGCCACCGCGAAGTGGTTCGCGATCGACATCGATCTGCACGATGAGAAAGCAGTGAATGCCGGCGAACTCGCTCAAGCAAATTTCAATGCCGCGATGGAGTGGGCGACGCGGATCCAGGCGGACGGGCTCGACCCTTGGGTAATGGACAGCAACGGCGTGGGCGGGTATCACGTCTGGACGCTGCTCGATAAAGAGTATCCGCTGGCGGACGTTTACGATTACGCGAACGAAATGCGGTCGGACTATCTCGATTTTGGGCTGATCAAGAAGCCGGAGATCTTTCCGCCGCGGCGCGAGGTCGATGCCGACTCGCTGCCTTATACGCTGCGGCTACCAGGACGCCATCCACGCCGGCCGCATTATAACCGCTTCTGGAATTTCGATCTGCTTGGGGAAACGCAATGGCTCGAGGGCGGCGAGGCGATCGAGGTCATGCTGGCGACGATTCCCGGAAAGCTGCCCAAACGCGTCAGCAAGCGTCCGTCGAAGATGAGGGAGGTTGCCCCGCCGCCGCCAAAGAAGAAGACCCCGCCCAAAACGAAAAGAATGCGGGTCGCGCTCGATCTGGACGGTGTGCTTGCCGAATATCACGGGTGGGACGGCTCAGATCACATCGGGTCCCCGCTGCCAGGAGCATTGGAATTCGCCAAGAAGGTCGCAAAGCTTGCGGATATTGTTATTTTTACGGGACGCTGCTCCGAGGAGCCGGGTGCGGACAGCGAGTTCATGCAGACCATGAATTCCGGGCAGATGAGGATCAGGGTGATCGACTGGTTGGAGCGGCACGGCTTTCCGTTCGTGGATGTTTATGTCGGCCAGGGAAAGCCTCGTGTGAATGCGTTTATCGATGATCGGGCAGTGATGTGTTCGCCTCAGTACGACCCGGGCGCGTACGTTGATGCCGAGAAAAACCTGCGTTCGTTGCTCAAACGAAAGCCCCTGAAAGCGTCAGTCCGTGAGCCAAAGTTCAACCTCCACCGCGGCAAGGTCGAATAATTTTGTTTACTTTACCGACCCAGATTCGCTAACATCTGCCGAAGCGCCTATTCTTGGCCGCCTTCGATATGTCTTCATCCAATTCTTCGCAGTGGGCATTGAATGTTCGCATCCCTGAGCGTTTTCTCAACAAAGCATCTGCCGCGATCAGCTCGTACTACTGGCGTGAGTTTCAGCGTGAGGTTCCCGCTGAGTCGGTGTCGGTCGCTCTGCAGCGATGGCTCGATCAGCGTGTTGATCTTGTCTTGGAGGGCGTTACAGAACTTCTTATGCGTCCCGGTTCGGATGAAGCTTTGGAATTCGCAAGGATGCTTGAGCGGGTTGAGTTACCCGCCGCTGATGTCGTGCCCGAGACCGTTCAAATTAGCGTCGACGAGCTGCATCCGATGTTCTCCGGAAATCGGGTGCTTTCAGCAGATCGGCTTGCGGCGATGATGGGCCACTTTGCTGGAAAGGGTATCGAGCTCTATAAGACGAAGCTGAACAAGCTGCTTTTCTATGCCGACCTCACCGGATTCTATCTCACCGGACGAGGCATCTCAGGAGCTCAATATGTGAATCTACCCTTCGGCCCGGTGCCAGATCGATTCGAGGATATGATCGATCATGCGGCGAATCTGGGGGCGATCGAGCCAGTGAGTTTGCCGGACAAGGATCCTTCGATCCGAGTGATCAAGCGTGGATCTGAGATGATGGATGTCTTGGATGACGCAGATCGGCGAGTGCTCGATTGGGTCGTCGAAAATTACGGCAATCTTTCGACGGCGGCGATCACCGATCTTTCGCACGAGGAAAAGGCTTACAAGGACACGCGGCCCGGCGAGCGCATCGCTTATGCTTACGCTCAATTCTTGAAGACGCTGCCGCCGAAGGATCTGCTCGATTAGTACTTCAGGGCGACCCCATTCATATATTTCATCAGGACGCGTTGTCTTCGGACGACGCGTTTTCTGTTTTTCTGCGGGTTGAATACGTTGAGGGGCGATGGGATCATCGCGGCGAGGAAGGCGGCCTCTTCGCGGGTAAGGTTGGACGCACTCTTTTTGAAATAGGTACGCGATGCGGCCTCGGCTCCATACACCCCATCGCCCCATTCGATCACATTTAGGTAGATCTCGAGAATGCGTTTCTTGGAGAGGTTGCGTTCGAGAAAATACGTGTAGACCGCTTCCCGGCCCTTTCGCAGAAAGTTGCGGTCCTCGCTGAGGTAGAGATTCTTCGAAAGCTGTTGTGTTATCGTCGACGCTCCCCGCTTAAAACTCGGCAGCGGCGGGATCCATTCATCCTCGCGATTCGCACAATCTTTGATCGGGGTGTTAGCGGCCTTTGCGTCGGCCTCGCAATCTTCGCGGGCTTCTTTCTCCCCTTCTCGAACGCCCTCGTCCCACGCCTTTTGGATCGCTTCCCAATCGAACCCGTTGTGATCAAAGTACCGCGAATCTTCGCCGGCAAGCACTGCTCGCTGCAGGTTCGGCGAGATCTGCTCCATCGGCGTCCAGATCATGAACTGCTTCGGTTCTTGCCCCGCAGAGACAGCTTCGGACTTGCGATACTCAATCATCGACGTGGTCGTCGGATTCTCTGTCTTCAACCGTGAGATGGACGGGAATGTGATCAGCTCATATGCCAGCCACGCCAGCACTGATCCGACAAGAACCAGGAAAAGTATTTTTGTCCAGTACCACATCAATAACTGAAAACTGAAGGTGAAAAATGGAAAACGGTAGGCTGAATCATCTAGTCCGAATAACTAACTTCTGGTATTCTAGCACTCACTAGCTTTGATTTTCCGTTTTCCATTGTCCATTTTCAACTTACTTCTATGCCTCTGAACGATAACGTCGTGGCGGTGATATTGGGTGGCGGTGCGGGTTCGCGGTTGTTTCCGCTGACGCGCGAGCGTTCGAAGCCCGCTGTTCCGCTCGGTGGCAAGTATCGGTTGATCGACGTACCGGTGTCGAACTGCATCAACTCGAACATCACACAGATCTTCGTTCTGACGCAATACAATTCCGCATCACTCAATCGCCACATATCGCAGACATATCGATTCTCTAGTTTCTCGAGCGGCTTCGTTGAGATCCTCGCCGCCGAACAGCGTCGCGATTCGCCCGATTGGTTTCAAGGTACTGCCGATGCGGTGCGGCAGATCCTCCCGCATTTGCGTGGGTGGGAGATCAAGAATCTTCTTATTCTGTCCGGCGACCATCTTTATCGGATGGACTACCGCAGCTTTTTGCAGCGGCACAAAGATACAAATGCCGACGTCACGATCTCAGTACTGCCCGCGAGCCCGAAAGATGTGGAAGAATTCGGCTTATTGAAGACGGAAGCCAACGGTACGATCGTAGAGTTTAGCGAAAAGCCGAAGGGAGAAGCCCTGGATGCGATGCGGGTTGATACCACGCAGTTTGGACTAACGGCGGACGAAGCGGAACGCAAGCCCTTCCTCGCTTCGATGGGTATCTACATCTTCAACTACGAGAAGCTCAAGCAACTGTTGGCCGAGGACGATTCAGCAGTCGATTTCGGCGGCCAGATCATCCCTGATGCGATCAAGAACTGCAACGTTCAAGCTCATTTGTTTGACGGCTATTGGGAAGATATCGGTACCATTCGGGCCTTTTATGAGGCAAACCTTGACCTTGCCGCGCCGTTGCCGAAATTCAATTTTTTCAACGCTGAGTCGCCGATCTATACGCGCAGCCGTTACCTTCCGCCGTCAAAACTCCAGAATTGCGACATCGATACTTCGATGGTTAGTGAAGGCTGTATCCTGAATGGTGTTTTCGCTCGCAACTCGATCATCGGCCTTCGCAGCCGGCTTGAGCCAGGCACGCGGATCGAGAGTTCGATCGTGATGGGCTCAGACTATTTCGAGTCGATCGAGGAGATGAAAGCGAATCTCGAACGAGGGATTCCGCATATCGGAATTGGGACGAACTCGATAGTTCGTAAGGCGATCATCGACAAGAACGTTCGGATCGGGCGTGACGTAAGGCTCCTGAATCAAGAGGGAAAGGACACATTCGATGCTCCGGACAAGTCTTATTTTATTCGTGATGGAATAATAATCGTTCCTAAAGGCGGACGGATCGAGGACGGGACCGAGGTCTGATCATTTCTTGGTGTCGGCAACGGCGTAACTTTCTCGGGCTTTCACCGCAACATTCGGGACATCCACCTTCACCTTAATTTTTCTTACCTTTCCGCCTTTGCTCTCGTCGGGAGGATAGTAGCCAATGCTGTAAAGCTCTCGTAGTTCGCTCGCTATCTTGGAAAACGCGTTCGAGAGGTTGCTGAGCGTGTCGGCAACATAGATCCTGCCGCCAGTCCTGACCGCTAACTCGTCGAGATATTCCTGACCCTTCGCATATTCCTCGGGCGTTGTCCCCTTGTCGCTCGGCCTTCCCATCCCGCTGGTCGGAATTGGAAATGGGAATGGGGATGGATTATTTGTCGGGATCATCGGTGGAGTCGAACCGCGAGGCATTCCGCCCGTGCCTGATTTCTGCGGGATCTCCTGCGGCATCGGATTGTTCTTTATCCGCTGAACGTCCGCGAAAGTATCGTATCTGATGGGGTAAATGATGGTGTCGATCTCCATCACGTCACGAAGATTGTCAATGTCGTTCGAGCGGCGGCTGGTCGTATCGACGCCATCTGTGAACAACACCATCGCCTTGCGCCCTTCGATCTTTCGAAGGCGGTCGTTAATGGTAAGATCGACAGCCTCATAGAGACTCGTACCGGTCGAGATCTGAGACTTTCTGATCGCTGCGTAGATCGCTTTGCGGTCGCTTGTGGGCTCGCAGAGAATATTTACGTTCTCGTCAAACGAGATGACGGTAATGCGATCTTGCTGCCGCAACTGGTCGATAAACTCGATCGCCGCATTTTGAATCTCTGCAGCCTTGAACTTAGCTGAATAGCTCATGTCCAGCACGAGCGCAACGGTAAAAGACTGAGCGTCGTTTGAAAAAAGTGCTACTTCTTGCTCGACTCCATCCTCAAATACCTTGAAATTCTCTTTCTTTAAGCCGGGCACGAAGCCACCTCTTCGATCCATCACACGAACCGGGATAGTTACGAGTCTGGTGTCGACGACGATCTCAGGACCATCAACTGGGCCGGCTTCCTCATCCGGCGTAGGTGTAGGCGTCGCTTTGGCGGCCGCAGGACGTGCATTTACCTTTCCACCGCTCGGCGGCGTTCCCTTTCCGCCTGACTGCGCAACGACGATCGAGCCGCACAAGGCGGCCACAACTATGATCCCAAAAACTGCGATGGTCGTTTTCATCCGAAATAGAAGGACAAACAGATTCTACGATGCTCGACCCCTATTCAAAAGATGTATTTGGCCAAATATGAAATGCCTGATCCGTTTTACCGAACCAGGCATCTAAAGACTGAACGGAGATTAATTCCCGGCGAATCTATTGTCCGTGGCTCCGACGACGTAGCTATTCTTAGCCCGAACGACCAATCCCGGGCGCATGACCCGAACCTTGATCTGTCGCCGTTCGCCTTTTTGCCCCACGGAGTCGGGGTAATATCCGACCGAATATTGACGGCGCAACTCCTCGGCGATCCCCGCAAAGGCCGTATCAAGGCTGGCTGTAGAATCCGCTTCAAACTTGCGGCCGCCGCTCTTGAGAGCCAGCTCTTCTAAATACTGCCTGCCCCTCTCATATTCCTGAGAGGAACCGCCGGCTGATCCACCGCCATAGACCTGGGGCATCTGGCCGCCGAGGATGATCCCAATTGCCGTGCCCCAGCCGCCTCCGCCACGCCGCCGAGGCTGCGGTCGGCCCCATCCGCCGTTATTGTTTCCACCACCCATTCCGCCGCCGAAGCCGCCCCGCTGTGTGTTATAGCGGATCGGGTAGACAAGAGCGTCGGCCTCTTCGACGTCCGCGATCGTGCTTTCGTAATTAGCACGGCGGGATGTGGTGTCGACGCCATCGGTGAAGAGAACAACAGCTTTACGGCCCTGGATTCGTGCTAGCTGGCGGTTTAGGGCATTGTCGACAGCCTCGTAGAGGCTCGTTCCATCACCAAAATCCGCCATCTGGATCGCTCTGCGAAGCTGATTACGATTGTTTGTCGGTTCGCTCAGCACACGCACGGATTCATCGAAGGCGATGACCATCACCTTATCCGCCGGTCGAAGCTGATCGACAAACGTGATCGCCGCGTTCTGGATCTCCTCGATGCGGAACTGGGTCGAGGGGCTGACGTCGATCAGCAGGACGACGGTGAACGGCTGTTCGACCGACTGAAACCATTCGATCTTTTGTTTCGTACCGTTTTCGAAGATCTCAAAATCTCGCTGCATCAATCCGGAAACGAACCGTCCGTCTCGGTCGAGTACAGAAACCGGCATCGTGACGAGATTCGTCTCGACCTTGATCTCTTCGTCGCTGTCGCCGATAACCGAATCCTTTGAGCCCGGTGTTGGGGTAGCCGTCGGTCGGCCGCCATTGGGGGTTGCGAATACGGGTGCCTGCCGGCCTGATGTGGACCGAACTGTGTCATTTTGAATGGTTGGGGCTTTGGGTGTCGGCGTTGTCGCGACTCTCGTGCGGGTCGACCGATCGACCTGTGCGAACGTGAAAACCGCAGCTAACCCCAACAGAAGGAACGAGAAGGCGAACCTTTTCATCGGTATAATCTCCGTTTGATCTACTTTGGGGAAAGCTCGATGTTTGATTATATACCTAAACCATTAGATGCCAACGATTTTTACCCCCGATGCGGAAGCCCGCGTGTAAGTAAGGGCGTAACAGGTTTACGCTCGATCCCGCAATGTACTATTGGATTTACGCCAATCGCTACAGTCTTTCCGCGGATGCCAGAAATCTAGAACTTCTTGACAAACATGGCATGTTTGAGATTTACGCACCATTTATCTACCTACTCCTCCAGCTTCCGTCGGCGAAAGTAGCGGAATTCATGTTTCAAATGGCTAACAATCCAAAGGCCCCGCATGTCAACAACCTGATTCGATTAGCGGTTCTCCTGGGTAAGGAGGGAAAGGAGTGGCTATTTAGCGTGTGGAAAAAGAAGATGCCAGGCAAAGGTCAACACCCTGGCTTTTACTGGAAACTCAAGGCGATTGTAGACAGAGCGGACGAATCCAATTTGAAGCTGACGGCACTGAGGACTCTCGCTAATCCGAATAAAGAAGTCGAGGATGGGGATGAGCACTACGAAGTAGGCGAACTGATAGCCTCACCAACGCTGGCAGACTCGGTCCTGACGAGCCTGTGCCTCAAAATATTTTCGGGCGTTAAAGAACCTAAGAGCGATTGTCTTAGGTTGGAGATAATGGCTTACGACGACGCCTTTCTCAGAAAAGGTCCAGCCATAATGAAGAAGATAAAAGCAATGACGTAGAACACGGTGGAAAAGAACAGAAATGGTCAAGAGTGGGGTCTAGCTCGGGCTTTGCCGCCGCGCGTATGACGTAAATTCGACACACAGGGCCGCCGAAAAGGGTGTCAGACCCGCGTCAGTAGCTCGGTGATGAGGGCGGCCTGGGCGGGGTTGATCTTTTGTTTGGCGGTGGCGGGGTCGAACCACTGCGGCGCGGTCGATCTTGGGATGGGGGGGCGGCCGATCTATTCGAACGGCTGAAGTTTATTTTCACTTGGATCGTCCGGATTGTAATAGACAATGCCTTCGGGAGATGTAGGTATTGTCTTGAAATAGTCATTGTTGTGATATCTCTTTCCGTTGACGATGAATGTGTAGCCGACCGAATAGACGCCATTACTATTCCTAAAGAAGTTCTTGTCGTAATAAGCGGTAGCTACTTGGTGGCGCTTCATTAGCCTGTCGTGCAACGAGGCTTTAGACCACTTCAAATAGCCCGCTACCATCAAGGCAACAACGCCGATGGCCAAAAGTATTCCGAGCCGCAGGCCAATGAGCCGGAAGCCCCTCGACTTTTCTCCCGCAAATGAACCGTCCTTATAATGTTCATCAAACATATCGAAAAAACAGGATAAACGGGCCTTTTTCACCTCTCAACCAATTATACTCGATGACGGTGAATGTGCGTGACTTTCCGCGCCAACCACCCGCTACCGCCGGTGTACTGACATCGATTGCGGCTCTCACGCGTATACTTTAAGTCCGTATTAGATCCGCGTCGTTAGCTCGGTGATGAGGGCGGATTGGGCGGGGTTTATTTTTTGTTTGGCGGTTGCGGGATCGAACCAGGCGGCGCGCGTCGATTTCGGGGAATGGGGCGTGCACCTTCACGACTTGGCGTCGTGAACTCCGGCCCGTATCAGATGCGCGCCAATAGTTCGGTGATGAGGGTGGCTTGGGCGGGGTTTATTTTTTGTTGGGCGGTTTCGGGGTTGAACCAGGCGGCGCGGTCGATCTCGGGGAAGTGGGCGGTCTTGCCGCTTCGCGGGGGCCATTCCATTTCGAAGGTGTTGCTGTGGATCGCGTCGGCGTCGATGTCGGCCTCGACAGCCCAGGCATGGACGATCTTGCCTCCCTTTTGTTTGATCGGCGTTAGAGCGAAGAAATCGCCGGCGATCTCGGATCCGGTCTCTTCTTCGAACTCGCGTCGGGCAGCGGTGAGCGAGTCTTCGTCGACGAACTCGCCCTTTGGGATCGACCAGACGCCGTCGTCCTTCTTTGCATAGAAAGGCCCGCCCGGATGTACGAGAAAGATCTCTATCCCACCAGCGTCCATTTCCCTGTAAACCAATAACCCTGCGCTTTGTTTGATCACGACGGGTTTAAGAGTAGCATCTGACACCCTTCCTACCGGTCGGGTTTCGCCTGATGGGGCAAAGGGAATCACGAAACGACACGAACGAACACGAAACGAACACGAAACGAAGAGAGAGATAACGATTTGCGTGATAGCCTCGCAAGCGGGGACGCTTGCGCTCCAGTCAAAAAAGGCGGCGGTGATCGAATGAAAGATCACCGCCGCTAGTGCGCTATCAG
>JBDSLC010000014.1:0-59433 GCA_039916585.1 Pyrinomonadaceae bacterium
TCGGGAATATGCGGATGCTCGATCTCGCGGGCGATGCGTGCCGAACGATCTTCTTTCGCTCGCTCTTTCGTTAGCATCACCGTAACGCGCCCCGCGAGCACGTCTGAACTTGTATCCGTAAGTTCGAGGATCGGATATTGGCCTCCCGCCTGAGCCAGGTATCCGAGCGAAATCAACTCCTTGATGTACGCCATCCAATTGTCACGCGAAACGTCAGACCCGACGCCGTACGTTTTCAGGTTCTTATGTTCGTCGCGGATCTTTTCGGACTGGGAGCCGCGAAGAAAGTCGACAATGTAGGCGATGCCGAATCTTTGTTCGGTCCGATACACGGCGCTCAAGGCTTTCTGTGCGATCACGGTGCCGTCAAATTGTTCGATCTGGGTTGTGCAGTTATCGCAGTTGCCGCAGTTTTCAGTCAATTCTTCGGAAAAATAGTTGAGCAGAAACTTTCGCCGGCAGGTTCGGATATCGCCGAAAGAGCCCATCTGATCGAGCTTCCGCAGCATTATCTCGCTCTGGCTCGTGTTCCCTTCCACCTCGGCAAAACGCTTCAGCTTGATCACGTCGCCCCAACTGAAGAAAAGCAAGGCGTCGCTCGGAAGGCCGTCGCGTCCGGCTCGGCCGGTTTCCTGATAATAGCTCTCGATATTCTTCGGCAGGTCCATGTGGACGACAAACCGAACGTTGGGTTTATCGATCCCCATGCCGAACGCGATCGTCGCGACGACAATCTTTACGTCGTCCTTGATGAACAGATCCTGATTTTTCTCGCGAACCGACCTTTCTAGTCCGGCGTGATACGAGACGGCGCTGAAGCCGTCAGCACGCAGGTCTTCGGCAAGCGAGTCCGCGGAGTTTCGACTCAGGCAATAGATGATCCCACTCTCATCCTTGCGCGCTTCCAGGAAATCTAGAAGCTGGTCGTATGAGCGACTCTTTGGCTCGACAGCGTAGAAGATGTTTGGCCGGTTGAAACTGGATACGAATAGACGAGCGTCTTCCACGCCGAGGCGCTCGACAATATCTTTCCTGACAAGCCTGTCCGCCGTTGCCGTGAGAGCGACAACAGGTATCTTCGGAAACTCGCGCTTGAGTGTCGCGAGTTTCAAATACTCGGGCCGAAAATCATGTCCCCAGCTTGAGATGCAGTGGGCTTCGTCGATCGCAATGAGCGAGATGTTCGTCTCTCGAAGGAAATTCAAAAACTGGTCGCCCGACTGAAACAGCCTCTCAGGAGCTACGTACAGCAGCTTCACACTGCCGCTTCTGACCGCGTTGAATACTGCTACCTGCTCGGACGTCGACTGCGTCGAGTTTAGAAAAGCCGCCTTTACGCCGTTCCCGATCAAGGAATCGACCTGATCTTTCATCAAGGCGATCAGCGGCGAGATCACGATAGTCAGCCCTTCAAATATCAATGCAGGGATCTGGTAACAGAGTGATTTACCGCCGCCGGTCGGCATCAGTACGATGCAATCCTTCTGGTCCAGGATCGCCTCGATGACCGGTTCCTGATCTAATCGAAACGAGTCGTAACCGAACTGATGTTTGAGGATTTCGCGAGCAACTTGAAGAGACATAGGGAGCCGGGGATATACGTGATCGATATTCTTAGCTATTATAACGACGTTCGTTCCGTTGCTGAAAATGAAGAAAGAAGTCCACTACGTAAATCGTGTCGGGTGGCTGAGAGCAGCCGTTTTAGGTGCCAATGACGGCATCATTTCAACCAGCAGCCTCGTGATCGGCATCGCGGCTGCCAACGGCGATCGAATGCCGATCGTGCTTGCCGCGGTTGCGGGAATGACGGCGGGAGCCTTCTCAATGGCCGCGGGGGAGTATGTCTCGGTCAGCTCGCAATCCGATACGGAGAAAGCTGATCTCGTCCGAGAACAGCATGCACTTGACACGATGTCGGACATCGAACTGAAAGAGCTTTCCGATATTTACGTAAAGCGCGGACTCGACGAAGACCTCGCTCGCCAAGTGGCTGCTCAACTTACACATCACAACGCGCTAGAAGCCCACGCCCGCGACGAACTCGGTATCAATGAGATGACACAAGCACAACCGCTCCTCGCTGCCGCGTCGTCATTCGGATCTTTCATTGCCGGGGCTCTCCTACCGGTCGCCGTCGCGTTGTTCGCTCCGCTTAAGTCGATGGTCCCCTTTCAATATGGATTCTCGATCGTCTTCCTGATCCTTCTCGGAACCGTCGCTGCCCGCACAGGAGGATCTTCCGTACCGGTCGCTATCGGCAGACTCGCATTTTGGGGAACCGCCGCAATGGGGGCAACTGCTCTAGTCGGCTATATCTTCGGCGTGAACGCGGGCGGTTAGATCGTAATTTAAAAGATTAGAGGATGTCTGAAACGTGGCTTCGGTTCTGTGTTTTCCGAGATTCTGAGTTTTCGGTGGTTAATCTTCAGACCAAAACCACAGAGTACACAGAAAAATACCGAAAAACACAGAACACGATTCGACCACGATCTTTCAGACCCCCTCTTTATTAGTGAGGCTCGTTTAGATCTCGACCGCGTCGATCTGGGCTTTCTGGAGTTTGCCGCTGTAATCGACGTAGAGTGATTTCCATTCGGTGAAGATATCGAGCACCTGCGTTCCGGCTTCGCGATGGCCGTTGCCGGTCGCTTTCGTACCGCCGAATGGCAGGTGCACTTCCGCACCGATCGTGGCGGAGTTCACGTAGCAGATGCCGGTATAAAGCTCTTGCATCGCGTAGAACGCTTTGTTTACGTCCTGCGTGTAGATCGCTGATGACAGACCGTACTTAACGCCGTTGACGATCTCAATTGCCTCATCGAGCGTCGAGAACGGAACGACCGACGTAACAGGGCCGAAGATCTCTTCCTGCTCGATCCGCATCCCCGGTTTCACGTCCGTGAACACGGTCGGTTCGATGAACCATCCCTTTGCGAGGTCGCCCTTGGTCAGTCGATTTCCGCCGACCGCAAGCGTCGCCTTGTCGACATTCTTGCCGATGTGGATGTATGCGAGTATCCGCTGCATCGCATCTTCGTGGATCACCGGGCCGACGTCCGTCTTCTTATCGAGCCCGTTGCCGACGCGAAGCCCTTTAACTTTCTCGACCAGTTTCTCGACAAACTTCTTGTAAACCTTCTTGTGAACGACGATCCGCGATGAAGCGGTACATCGCTGCCCACTAGTGCCAAAAGCTCCCCACAGTGAACCTTCGACCGCGTTATCAACGTCGGCGTCGTCCATAACGATGATCGCGTTCTTCCCGCCCATCTCGAGCGATACGAGTTTGTTGTCGCGTGCACACTGTTCGGCAATGACGCGGCCGGTATCCGTCGAACCGGTAAAGGAGATGAGTCGCACGTCCGAATGACCGACGAGAGCCTGTCCGGGTTCTGCAAAGCCGTTAACGAGATTAACAACGCCCTTCGGGATCCCCGCCTGCTCGCACGCCTTGACCAAATTTAATGCCGATAGCGGCACGTCCTCGCCCGACTTGATCACAACAGTATTGCCGCATACGAGTGCCGGGATCAGCTTCCAAGACGGGATCGCCATCGGAAAGTTGAACGGCGTGATCAGCCCGCAGATTCCGACCGGTTGGCGGACGCACATCGCGAACTTGTTCTTCATCTCGGCAGGCGTCGTAAATCCGTGCAGCCGACGACCTTCACCCGCCGTGTAGTAAGTGCAATCGATCGCTTCCTGAACGTCACCCCCAGACTCCTTCACCACCTTACCCATCTCACGGGTCATTTCTTCGGTGTAACGCTGCTTGTTGTCGCGAAGTATCTCAGCGAGGGTGAATAGCAATTCCGCGCGCTTCGGCGCCGGCGTTTGCCGCCACTTCGTTGCTGCTTCCTTAGCGGCCGAAACAGCCGCGTCAACGTCTTCTGCCGTCGACTTCGGAAATCGGCCGACTATCTCGTCGGTGTTTGCAGGATTTACGTTATCGAACGTCTCGCCCGACGACGACTTGACCCATTCGCCGCCGATAAAATTGTGATAGCTCTTAACCGATGTCTTCTTGACCTTTGCCTTAGCAGGCTTTGCTTTTGCCATATTTTTAAGAGTTTATAGCCCAACGTCGAAAGTCCCAAGTCCGCCTAATTGACGACGACTCGGGACTTTGGACGTGGAACCTTGAACTGTCCTATTGAACGGTAAACTGTACGACCTTCAGGGCGGGGCGAGCCTTCTCAGGATCGTAGGTCAGAACGTGTAAAACCACCGGGTCGCCCTTCTCAAGTTTTCGTGCAGCTTCCAAAAAGGCCTTGGTGTCGGAGACACTCGCCCGATTGATCCGCTGGATCAGATCGCCGGTTCCCAGCGCGGCACTGATCCCGTTGGCCGACTTAACCTCAGCTATAAAACTGTCCGGGCTTATTTCCTTGACGAGTGTGCCTTTTTGTCCCTCGAGTTTATATGTCGCCGCAAGGGTCGGAGTCAGGTCACCGACGGTTAATCCGAACGGTCGCGTTTCCTCTTTCTTAGCGTCGATCGGAAGCTTTACCGGCTCCGGATCATCGGACGCTCGCTTCGCTATCGGACGCTCCCCGAGGCGAACCTGAGCAGTGCGTTTTTCGAAAGTGGAACCATTCTCTCGCAGATATTCGAGGGGAACCGATTCGTTTGGCGGGGTGGCAGCAACCTTGGCGATCAGATCTGCCGCGTTCTCGATCTTTTGGCCTTTAAATCCGGTGATGATGTCGCCCGCCTTGAGCCCAGCGAGCCCTGCACCGGTCGTCACGTCACGCACATCGGTCACTATCGCTCCTTTCGCTTCCGATAATCCGTAAACCTTTGCGAACTCGGATTTGACCGATTCGAGCGCCACTCCAAGAAAACCGCGTCTAACACGGCCGTGGGCAACAAGTTGATCAAAAACGTAGCGAGCCTCGTTCGACGGAAGAGCAAACCCGATACCATTGTAATCGCCGGTCGAGGTAGCGATCTGAGAGTTTACGCCGATCACTTCGCCCTTCATATTTACAAGCGGTCCGCCTGAGTTTCCACGGTTTATCGCCGCGTCCGTTTGAATGAAACGCTGAAACACCGAGTTTCCAGGAGTGTCGCGATTTGTCTGCGAGACGATCCCGGCGGTGACTGTCCGCGCCAATCCAAAGGGCGAACCGATAGCCAGCACCCACTCGCCAACCCTCGCCGACTCGGAGTTTCCGAGATCTACTATCGGCAGATCACGGCCAGCGTCGACCTTCAGCACCGCAAGATCTGTTTCGTCATCAAGGCCTACGACCCTAGCTGTAAACTCGTCGCCGCTCTCAAGCCTCACAGTGATCTTCGCCGCATCTTTTACCACATGGGCATTGGTGATGATAAATCCGGCCTTATCGACGATAAATCCGCTGCCGACCGCGAAGACAGGACGGCGCGATTGGCGCCGGAGAAAATCGAGGACCTCGTCGGGATCTGTAGGAACCGGATTATTTTTGGCCGTGTTCTCCGCCGCCTTGCTCTTCGCGTCGATACTGACCACCGCCGGCTCCACTTTTTTCGCCACCTCGGCAAAGGAGTCTGAAAGCAGTGAAGCCGAATTTGGAGATTGAGCCTGAACGCCTGCGAACGACGCGATCGCCGCAAGCAAAAGAAGTATCGGGTTTGTAGTGAAACCGCCCCGTCTATTTATGAACATAATTGCGTCTCCCAAAAACCGAGAAATGCGGGGTTTATGTTGGCTTAGTATAGCAGACGCCCCCGATCTGCCTAGCGAAATCTGAGACGTGATCACATCGTCAATAGAACCTTCATTACACCCTTTTTTTGCGCCTCAGCCATAGCTTCCACTCCCCTCGAAAGAGGCATTTTGGCGGAGATCATGTCCGAGAGATCGATCTTTCCGTCGGCGAGCAGCTTGAGTGCGGGTTCAAACTGACCGCATCGCGACCCGACGATAGTTATCTCGTCTACGACCACTCGCCAGGCTTCCCACTGCGGCTTCCCGCTAAACGTGGATTTCAGCACGATCTTCCCGCGCGGCTTGACCATATCAAGCGCCGTGGCGAAGCCTGACTCCGATCCGCTCGCCTCGATCACGACATCAAAAACCGGCTCGAACTTTCCTATCGTCGGAAGCCAGACAGCTTCGATATCGCGAGATTCCGCGAGTTCCAATTTCTCTTCATGTTTGCCGACGATGATCAGATTCTTCGTTCGCAGGGACATTGCAAAGGCGCAAAGCAACCCTAGTTTGCCGTCACCGATTACGGCTACGGAAGTTTCGGGGCCGACCTCGACCTGTTCGGTGATCCCGTACGCGGCGGCTAACGGTTCCGCAAAGACTGCTTGCTCATCCGGCAAACCGATGGGCACTTCGATGAGATTTCTCTGCGGAAGCGTCAGATACTCCGCATGAGCACCGTCGCGGCCTTTGATACCCAGCACCGTCCGCGTCGGACAATGTCGCGGATCGCCTTTCTGACATCTTTCGCAGTATCCGCATCCGGCATTGATCTCGCCCACAACCCGCTTCCCGACCAGCTCCGCCTTTCCCGCAGATTTTTCCACGACTCCTACGAATTCATGGCCGATCGTCCCCTCGAAACCCGCATATCCGCGAACGATCTCAACGTCCGTATTGCAGATGCCGCTCATCGTCACCCGCACGAGAGCTTCGCCGTCGACGGCGGGACGACCTATATCCGCCAATCTCAGTTCTCCACCTATAAATCGAAGTGCCTTCATCGTAAGTAATTTACTTTACCATTCCGCAAACTTATACTTTTTCTACGATCAGCATACGAAGTTAAAACGATCCAATGAAGAAGTACCTAGCATTATTTCTACTCCTCGCCCTTGGGGCTACATTTATTGCGTGCGGCGATAAGCCGGCGGCGAACGCTATCTCGAATGTGTCTCAGACTAACGAGAACGACACCCCGACGGATGCCTACAAACGCCTTTATGCTGCGGTGAAGGCGAAGAACACTGAAGCCATCAAGGCTGAGTTCTCCAAAAACTCGATCGGAGCGGCAGAAGCTCAGGCGGCCAAGATGAAGGTGCCGGCAGAGGAAGCCTATAGGAACGGTTTTACCGCAACGACATTTGCCGAAACCCTTCCCGAGATTCGCGACGAGCGCGTAAACGGCACGATGGGAGCAATCGAGGTTTGGAATGCTAAAGAGAAGAAGTGGGAAGATCTGCCGTTCATCCGCGAAGAATCGGGCTGGAAACTCGCCGTGGGCGATCTTTTCGCAGGTAACTGGAAATCACCCGGACCTGGTAGGGACGCTAAAGAGCGGGCCGCTGCTAATGCGGTTTCGGGTAACTCTGGAATGATTAACGCAATGTCGAACGCAAAGCTCGGAGCAAACTTTAACGGCCCGATCATAAATGCGAATGTCAACGCCAACACCAACTCCAACGCCCGTAAATGAAAGAGATCGCCGAAATAGTATCGATCATCGAACAGTATTCGAAACACGATTGGGTCGTTCGTCGGATCACTCTCTCATCTGGTTTAGTAGCGGCTCTCGGTGCCGAAATGGCGGTGCGTCATCCGGATATTAAGGTCGAGGAATCGCACCGCGAAGCAATTTGGTTCTCGCGGCGAACGCTTCCCGATCGCGAAGCATGGGAACTTCGAAGGCTTTCGGGCTCACCTTTCGCTCTCGTCGCCTTGCTGGAAGATGCGTGGTCCCAAGACGACCGCGAGCAAGTGTTGCGTGACACCGAAGATCGAATGTTCAACGAAGTGCATCGCGAACCAACTTCACATTAACCTCAACTAATTGAGGATTTTTTCACCTTGACCACCACCTATTGGTATTGCTTGACAACGCTTTCAACCGAGAGCAAACTTAATTTTGTTGAAAATGATGATCAAAGACCTAGGTTCCGGCATCGTTAGCGTTTGGGAGGGCTTGCGGCCGGCGACAAAGAAAATGTTGGTTGGCGTACTCGAATCGAAGACCGTCCCGACACAGACGCCCGCCCAAAGATATTCTTACGACGCTCATGCCGATTGGGAACTTTCACGCTTGTTAAGTGCGCTGGACGAACAGTCTAGAGACTCGGGTTTCGGCAAAGATGGCGAGGTCCTTAACGAGATCTCGCAATTAGCAGATACGTGCGTTCGCGTACTCGAGGCTCAAAGTGGTTCTGCTGAAGTGTTTATTCAGCTCGCCGAAAGAGCGATAAAAAAGCACGATTACAACAAACTTGATGCCCTTTCAGACCGTTTAGCAGAACGTTTTTCCGCCGGTGAGATCGCTGAAGTAGTCAGGCAAACGGATGTTCCGCAGATTCGGGCGATCGCCTATGAGACACTTGCGATGCTTCCAGTTCCGCTGTTAGTCGCCTTGCTTGACGATCCGCTCTATGCGGACATCGCAGCCAATTCCCTCGAACAAAAGGCTTTTGAGTTTGAGTCGGATGAGGCGAGAGACGTGTTGGAGCAATACGAATTTGAACAGGACATAAGAGGAGAGTGATCAGCTCCTCTTTTTCTTTTGACCGAATCCCCATCGAAACGGCGTTGGAAGTATCGCCATTCCAAATACCCTAACACCCAGGTACATCACCGGAGCCGCGATCTCGTTCCGCCACCCCTTCTTTGACCGGACGCAACGATAGAGCCGCTTGTCGGACTGTCGACGCTCCCGGGCCGAACCGCCGCGAAAATAATCGCGGTCATGGATCTCACAGCATTCACCGTAATTACCGTTGGGAAAAAGAGAACAGCCGCCGCGAAACTCCGCAGGCGGCTCGATCCGAGTTTGCGACTGCGGCACCGCAGAAATCGCGAGTACCGAGATCAAAACGAGAATGGAAGGGACTGATCTCATTAGCTCGCTGAGATCGCTTCAGTCTGGCCGGCTTTGTATCGATCAGGGTACATCGCAAACTTTGCGGTTAGTTCAGCTACGTCCTTCTTCACCTTTTCGCGAACTGCTTCGGATTCCGGTTCGTCAATGATGGACGCGATCATTTCGCCGATCAATTTCATCTCGGCCTCTTTCATCCCCCGAGTGGTTAGCGCAGGCGTCCCCAGACGGATCCCCGACGCAACGAACGGCTTCTGCGTATCGAACGGGATCGTATTCTTGTTGACGGTGATGTGAACTTCGTCAAGAGCTTTCTCCGCCACCTTTCCAGTGATTCCCTTCCCATCCATGTAAACATCGACGAGCATCAGGTGGTTGTCAGTTCCGCCCGACACGATCCGCAATCCGGCGTCAGCCAGCGTCGCCGCAAGAGCCTTCGCGTTTGCGATCACCTGCTGCTGATAAGCTTTAAATCCGGGTTGCAACGCCTCGGCGAACGCAACCGCTTTGGCCGCAATGATGTGCACCAACGGCCCACCCTGGATACCTGGAAACACGCTTCGGTCTAGATCTTTCGCGTACTCTTCCTTGCACATCGACAATCCGCCGCGCGGCCCGCGAAGCGTCTTGTGCGTCGTGGTCGTAACAAAATCGCAATGCGGAACCGGCGACGGATGCAGCCCGACTGCGACGAGTCCGGCGATGTGGGCCATGTCTGCCATCACCTTAGCCCCGACACTGCGTGCGATCTGGCCGATGCGATCGAAATCAATGATCCGCGGATATGCTGACGCTCCGCAGATCAGCAGCTTCGGCCTGCTTTCTTCCGCGATCCGCTGCAGCTCGTCGTAATCGATCTGCTCGGTCTCTTTATTGACGCCGTAGTCCGCGACCTTGTAGTTGATGCCCGAAAAATTCAGCGGATGCCCATGCGTCAGATGCCCGCCGTGCGACAGATTCATCCCGAGGATCTGATCACCGTGATCGAGGGCCGTCAGCAGCACCGCCATGTTCGCCTGCGCTCCTGAATGCGGCTGAACGTTCGCATGCTCGCAGCCGAAGATCTCCTTCGCCCGGTCGATCGCCAGATTCTCAACGACATCCGCGAACTCGCATCCGCCGTAATACCGCTTACCCGGATAACCCTCGGCATACTTGTTCGTAAACGCCGTGCCCATCGTCTGCAGCACCGCCTCCGAAACGAAATTCTCCGACGCGATCAGCTCAAGCCCATCCGCCTGCCGCCGCACCTCATCATCGATCGCCGCACTGACCACCGTATCCACCGAGCCGATGCCATCCGAAAAAAAACTACCTACGCTCATGCTGTTTCCACTCCCGTCATTACGTGATTATAGTTTGCCAGGACCGTAAACGGAACCATGCTGACAGACTTTTAATAAAGCGAATCTATCAAAGTGAATCTATCGCGATGAGCCAACCGAAAGCATCACTTCGAGGACATTTAGTGCGTTAAAAACAAGTGCCTCGAACCCAAACTTATGAGACTCGACCGATCCGACAAGTTCGTACTTGCCGCAGCTTTTATCTCCTTTGTGTTTTCCGTAAGCCTTTGGTTCGGCATATTAGGACCCGGAAATCGCGACACCGCGATCTTCGTGGGCCTTTGGGTGCCTTCCATACTTTCGCTCGGACTTTACGGCACGATAACCAGGAGGATCAAATGAATGACCTTATCGTTTTTGCCGTAGGAATGCTGGTCACGATGCTCGTCGTTTTCGGCATCTTCTCGCGTGTTCCGATGGGAATGCACGAGTCAAAACTGGCCGCAGAAGAGTCTGACGGACAGCTTAAATGATGTTCGATTCACGTCGGTGTCATGCGGATCGGATCTATTCAAACAGCGATGAAAACTGCTCCTCGTCCAGCACCGCGACTCCCAAGCTCTCAGCTTTCGTCAACTTCGAACCTGCGTCTTCACCAGCGACTACGTAATCGGTCTTCTTGCTCACGGACGATGAGACGCGGCCGCCGCGATCTTCGATCAGTTTGGCGGCTTCATCGCGGGTATAGTTTTCGAGCTTGCCGGTGAGAACGAAGGTCTTGCCGACGAACCGTTCATCGAGGGCGGCGGTGGACGACGCGTCCATTTCGAGTTGTACGTCAGCGGCACGAAGGCGTTCGATCAACTCAAGATTTCGTTCGTCGTGAAAGAACTCGAAGACGCTCGCAGCGAGGATCGGGCCAATCTCCGGGATCGCGACCAATTCTTCTTCGGACGCGGCCGCTAGACTGTCGATACTCCGAAAATGCTTGGCCAGCACCTTCGCGTTTCGTTCGCCGACGTGACGAATATCAATGCCGAAAAGTAGCCGCTGCAGCCCGCGAGTCTTACTAGCCTCGATCTGCTCGATCAGCTTCGTCGCCGACTTCTCGCCTTTCCCTTCCAGATTCGCGATGTCGGCGTTCGTTATCGAATAAAGATCGGCGACATCCTTCACACGGCCGCTATCAACAAGCGTCGTGATCAGCACATCGCCGAGCCCTTCGATGTCCATCGCCTTGCGCGCGACAAAGTACGCGATCCGGCCTTTTACCTTCGCCGGACAATCGCGATTCGTGCATCGACGCACGACCTCGCCATCGGGCCGAATAGCGTCGAATCCGCACACAGGACACGTCGAGGGAAACTCGAACTCGGTCTCGCCTCCATCGCGTCTGGTCTTATCAACCGACAGCACCTGCGGAATGATCTCGCCGCTCTTCTCGATCTCCACAGTGTCGCCGATCTTCAGATCAAGCCGACGGATCTCGTCTTCATTGTGCAGCGAAGCACGCCCTACAGTTGTGCCGGCGAGCAATGTCGGTTCGAGCATCGCGATCGGCGTCAGCGCTCCGGTTCGTCCAACGCTGACCATGATCCCGAGCAGTTTCGTAAATGCCTTCCGAGCCGGATACTTGTATGCGATCGCCCATCGCGGAGCCTTCGAGGTCGCACCGAAATCCTGCTGCAACGCGGTCGAATTGACCTTTACAACCACGCCGTCAATCTCGTAATCAAGCCCGTCGCGCATCGGTTCCATCGCATTGACGAACTCGACCAGATCTTCGAAACTCGTGCATAGCCGGCGATTCGGATTCACACTAAAACCGTTCCGATCAAACCATTCAAAAGCCTCCCAATGCGTCGCGAACATCTTCTGGCTTCCGGCAAACAGGTCGTACGGAAACATATCCAGCCGACGCGACGCGACAATCTGAGAATCCAACATCCGCAGCGTTCCCGAAGCCGAATTGCGCGGATTTGCGAACGTCTTCTCACCCTGCATCTCAAGCTCTGCGTTGATCTTGGCAAACTGCGATCGTGATAGGAAAACTTCTCCGCGAACTTCGGCATGCTCAGGTGCGTCAGTCTTCAGACGCAACGGTATCGAACGGATGGTCTTGACGTTCTGCGTAACTTCATCGCCCGAAGAACCATCGCCCCGCGTAGCTCCGACAGTTAGGATCGCGTTGTCATAGTGCAGCGAAACCGATAGACCGTCGATCTTCAACTCCGCGACGTACTCTACCTTCCGGCCCTCAGCCAACTTTTCGCACCGCTCCGTAAACGCCTTCAAGTCATCAAGATCATACGAATTATCCAGCGACATCAGCGGAACCGTATGCGTGAACGGTCGCAGCGAATCCGCCTTCCCACCAACCCGCTGCGTCGGGCTGTCCGGCGTGACTAACTCCGGATGCTCCGTCTCCAACCGCCGCAGCCGCTCCAGCAGCATATCGAACTCATAGTCAGATATCTCCGGCTCCGCCTTCTGATAATAAAGCTCGTTATGCCGCTCAATCTCCGCACGAAGACGGCTGATCTCATCGTTAGATTGACCGGAGGGCTTTGAAGTCATCACTTTTCGTCAAGCGCTAGCACTAATCGGATTCCGGCATCGACCTGAGCCATTTTTGCGGCAGAAAGGCTTCCCACATGTTCCAAAAACAAAGACTTATCAATTGTAAAGAGTTGAGAAACGTTGACGACTGAGTCACGGGAGAGCCCGCTCTGTCTCGGCAAAACAAGAACATTCCCGCGAGCCTTTGCGAGATTTACGTTCTTCGTGATCCTTGCGACAACGATCGTTTTGATAGGACTCTTATTGAATTCGTTCTCTTGGACGACAAGGACAGGCCGCCGGTATCCGGGGCCTGATTCGACGGGATCTGCCAAATCGGCAAACCAAATATCACCTCGATTCACCATTCCTCTTTCGGCAGCGACAGAAGTGCCATCTTGAAGACAACCGGGTCGACCGAAGAATCTTCGCTCGAATAGACATCGTTAAGGTTGGCGGCAAGGTCGTTCATCTCTCGCTTGTCGAGATATTCTTCGACTGCGTTCGCAAATAGCTTGCTGCGCGAGATCTTCTCTCTTTTTGCGAAACTTTCTGCCCTTTTGAAGAGGTTTTCACGAACTGATATAGCTGTCTTCATAACAAGAGTATAACTGTGGTTATACTCATGAGTCAATCCAAAAACTCCGCGATCAAACGATGAAAATGGTGTGTTCCCTGCTCTCGTGTTGGCGAGTATCTCCCGAGGGAATAGTATCGCGACCGGATGCCGCCTTGGACACTCTCGACTACAGCTTCATCTTCCAACTCGACTCGGTGAAGGTCAGCACCCGCTCCTTCGCCCATAAGCGATTCGTCCGATACGTAAGTAAGATATTCAACCACAGTCTCCGACATAGAAACCGGCCGCACGATGTTCACCGATACGCCCCACGGATAGAAATTGAACATCGTGTTCGGGAAGATGAAAAGATATCTTCCCGCAACTTTTCCATCCAAGTCGTATCCGGTCTGTAAGCTGGAATATCTGAAAAGATCTGTCGAATAGGAGCCGTAATCGACGATCTCGTTCAGCGATTTGTGAACGAACGGGATGTGGAAACCTTCGAGATAATTCTCGCAATACAACGCCCAATGCGCATTCACCCGATATTCGCGAGTTGAACTCAATTTCAGACCACCCGAGCCCAACAGCAGCATCGCGTCATCATCAACAAACTCGGACAGCCCTGCAACCGGATCTATCGAGACAAAAGCAAATCCACCGGCTTCACCAACCGCGACCGCTGTCAGATCATCCGCGGCGCTCGGAAAATTCTCCACGCCCTCAAACTCCGGCATCGATAGAAACTTCCCAGTCAACGAAAATCGCCTTCCGTGATAACCGCACCGTATCAAGTTCGCATCGCATCGATCCTCCACCAGGATCTTCCCGCGATGGGTACAGACGTTCGACATACACCGTAATCCATTCTCGTTCCGAACCAACAACAACGGCTCACCGTAAAGATCCAATGGTGTCAACGTCGCCAGATCCGCAACACGCCTCGCAAACTGCCATGTACGCGCGAAGATCTTTTCATTCGCCAGCGCGAAAAATCGCTCGTCGATATAGAACTCCGACGGCAGCGTCTTCGCCTTTCGAATGTCTGGGTCAATGTGAAACACAAGACTGGGAATTCGAAACTCAAAACTCGAAACTGTACAAAACCTATTGGCGGAACATCAGATACTTCGGTTCAACGTCATCACGTCTGAACGCGGCTGCGTGCAAATCGCGAGCAAGCGCCGACTCAAACCCTTCCCGCACCCGAAGCTGAAGCTCAAGTGCCGCCGCCGGATCGTGTTCGACCAATTCCGACCAATTATTGATCGTCGCCACTTCCGCTTCCGGTGTACGAGTTTCGGTCCAAGCGAATCCCGCCGCAAGTGTTCGAACCTTGTCGCTTTCGAGGTGCCATTCGGCGAATAGCCGGTCGCTCTGCAAACCGATCTGCTGGCTGCTTTCTGGCGAGACGGCGTAGTCGGTTCCGTAGAAATTTCGCTCGTATTCGGTCACGATCGCACCGAGCTTTTCGAGGTTGAAATATCCGTTCCTCGCCTTCACCGGCTCGAAAGTCCACTTGATAAACTTCACGCCGAGTTCGAGGGCACGTTCACGCTGCGCCCACTTCAACCGCCGCCCGATGCCCGTACTCTGATATTCCTGCCGTACGCCGGTCATATGCGAATAGAACGCCTTTTCACCTCGCAAGAACGCCGGAACGCTCAACACATATCCCGCCAAACGATCGCCGTGATACGCACCCAAAGTGAATCCGCCCGCGTTTCGAGTAACAACAAAATGCCGCACCGGCGACAGTTCCACCTCCGGCAAAGCAAACACCTCACGCTGCAGATTCACACATTCTGCAAGCTCGTCGAGCGTCGTGCATTCGCGAATTTCTATCGTATTTTCCACGTTAAATAACCGTTTCCGAGTACCAATCTGCTGAAACTTTCGCAATTTGCTTTGAGGCTGTCAAATCCTTGATCTCAGGCACAAAATTAACCAATCTCAGCCGTCCGGCCTTACGATACTTCGCTCCGATCGCATCGCGAAGTAGCTCGGCGAGCTGTTCCGCTCCGTAGTTGATCTTGAAAAGCACCATGCGATTAGCGCCCGAGTGCTTCATCAACCACACAGTTTTCCTGATCGAGTTGATCCCGCATTCTCCCCAAAAGTCGAAGGTTCCGTCCGGAGCGACCGCAATTAGGTCGGGCTTATATCGCAATCCCACCCGGCGCTCGATCTCAAGATCAGGGTACTCTGAGGAGAACATTGCATAGCCAAGCGCCTTCATCAGAACATGCTCGAACGACTCTCCTTTGTTCTGCCAGAGTCTAATTTTCTTCCCGCTTAGCTCGAAGATATGGATCACAAAAAACGCTGTAAAGTTAGCCCGCGAATCTGATACAATTCTACCAGCGAGTTCTTCGCTTCCTCGCGGTTTCTCCGCAATTTCTTCAAATGACCGCGCAAAACACACTAGAACAACACGGAAAACTGTCTGCCAACCCCTTCGCGGAGTTGTTAGTAGAGATCGTTCAGGCAAAGTTCGACGGTTCGCTGCGCGTCACGCAAGGCAGCCAAAAATCGATCATCTATTTTCGAACTGGACAGATAGTCTATGCCGCGTCAAATTCGAAAGATCTCCGGCTATTCAACCTTCTTCTCCGAAAAAAGCTCATCGATACAAAGGTGATCTCCCGCAATCCGCATTTCGCCAACGACGTCGAGTTTGCCGCAAGCCTGATCGGTGGTCGCGTCGTCGAAAAGACCGCGATCGATGAATGCTTCACGTCGCAGATGACGGACATCGTGGTTGACGTGCTGACGTGGAGCGACGGCCAGTGGACGTTCAGCGCCCTAGTGCGCGCTCGCGATGGACTCGCCTACTCGATAGACGCATATCAAATTCTCATCGACTACGCCCGATGCACGCCCGCCGAACAGATCTTCCGCCGTTTCAAAAGCGTGGAAGAATCGTTCACGATCGTCCCGGAGCGTCGTCTCAGCGTTCACCTCCAGCCGCACGAATCATTCGTACTCGCCCGTTTCGAAGGTCAATCGCTGACTATCAATCAGCTCAAAGATCAATGCTCGATGCCCGAAGGCGGAATGTTTCAGGCGCTTTACGTACTCTGGCTCGGCGGATTGCTAGTCCGCCGAGACTGGAATTCAGCTTTCTCCGCGACCAAGGTTGGCGAGATCCTGACGGCACGCATCGCGAAAGTGAAAGAGGCATCGGAAACAGAAAAGGTTCAGGCACAACCGATCGCGCCGCAGCCGGCTGAGGATCAACCGCCCGCCCCTGAGCCCCTGAAACTCCCCGAGGTCACGCTCAGCCTCGCTCAATATCTGCACCAGATCGAAAAGGCCGAGACGCACTACGACGCGCTCGGCATCTCGACCGACGCCGATTCCGCCGTGGTCAAGCACCATTATTTTTCGCTTGCGAAGATGTTTCACCCGGACCGTCATCACCGCGAAAGCGAGGCGATGCTCAAGCGCATCCAGTCCGCATTCACGGTTCTCACGCACGCGCACGAAACCCTCAGGACGCCGGAAGCTCGGAGTATGTATGACTCAAAGATGTACAAGGAGATCGAAGCTCGTGAGAAAAGGCGTGCGGCGGGCCAGCCCGATGTCGACGTCACCGACAGGGCCGGCGAACATGGCCTGGAAAACTTTGAAGAAGGCCTGAATATGATCGCCGAGCATGAGTACGAGGCGGCGTCAGCCTACCTCGCTCGAGCCGTTCATTACAGCCCGCAAAACGCGCTCTACCACGCCTATTTCGGCATGGCGATGTCCAAAGCCGACGACAAATATCGACACAAGGCCGAAGGCGAACTTCAAACCGCCGCCAAGCTCGACCCTAAAAATCCCAAGATCCGAATGATGCTCGTCGACTTCCTCATCGAAAACAAAATGGCCAAACGCGCCGAAGGCGAACTCAAACGCTTCCTCGAACTCGTCCCCAACAACAAAGAAGCCACATCCGCCCTCGCCAAACTTTCCGCCTGACTTTATCCTTTATCCTTTATCCTTTATCCTTAGGCCATGCCGGGATCTCAAGCCAAAGCCGTATTCGAAGAAAAGCTGCTCGACCTCTCGACTCGCATCGACCAGTTCGAGGGCTATCTCCACGCGCACGGCTTGCGGATCGCCGAGATCGCCGACGGCATCGCGACTAAGCTTGGGATACCTTACGAAGATCGGTTTACGCTCCAACAGGCTGCGCTCATCCACGACATCGGCGAGATGGCGATGAACCGCGGCTACATCCGCGAGAACCGTATGCTCACCGACGTCGAACGCCTCGATATGCAGCGGCACCCCGTCATCGGTGAACAAGAAGCGTCCAAACGCGGCTTCTCCCGCGGAGTCCAGCTGCTCGTTCGCTGGCATCACGAATGGTGGAATGGCGAAGGCTACCCCGACCGCCTCCACGGCGAAGAGATCCCCATCGGCGCCCGCATCCTCCGCGTCGCTGACGCCTACGCAGCCCTCACCGACGACCGCCCCCGCCGCCACGCCCGCTCCACCGAAGAAGCGCGCCAATACCTAAAAGAATACGCCGCCCTAGAATTCGACCCCACCATCGTCAAACTCTTCCTCTCCGATCTCTCTTCATCGCATAGCGATGTCTGATTGTAGCGTGGGTCCTAACCCACGAAAACGTTCCTCTTCATCGCATAGCAATGCCTTATCATAGCCGTGGTCTATTTCATTTGCCGTTTCAAATGGTGTTTCAAACCGCCAAAACAGCCACGCGAAATGGATCGACTCAAACGACTTGCAGTACTTCCCGGACTTGCTAGACTTCCAGACTCTCTCGACTTATCATCTATGCGATGCAGCATTCCACCACACCATCGGGCTGGCTCGCATTCGAGCTGAGCATTCTTCATCGTTTGAAGTTCGATTCCGTTGCGATCCCGATCACGGGTGATCCGGCGATCGGAAGCTATCTAAAGCGGCGCAACATCCGGGTTCACTCAAACGATCTGCTGCAAGCGGATTGGCAGCGGTCGATGTCCGTGATCGCGAATTCGAGCGAGAGGCTGAGCGAGGAAGACGCCGGAATGATCCTTGAAGACGCTTATGTTCCAGGTTACAAACTCTCCAATCCTGCTTTGAAGACCTGGTTCGGTGAGGTTGATTCGTGGTGGTTCGATAACGTCCGGCGAGGGCTCGATCGGCTGGGTTCACCGCTCAAACACGCGCTCGCGGTCAGCCTCGTAACGATGGTCGGCGACTATGCTTTGTCGTTCTCAGAAGACACTCGCGAGCTGCGTCAGCCGCTTTCAACGACGTTTCGAAGGCTCTGGTCAACAATGCCGGACCCTGTCGCAGGTGGCGGCGACCATTCGTGTCAGAACAAGTCGCCCGAGGCTTTTGCCGCTGAAACTCAAGGTGAAGCGATGTACCTGCGGCTGCCGAAACCTGAACTCGCCACCAATGCGAATCATCCCTGGCACGAGGAGTGGCTTCGCGGCAGCGGTGATATCTGGCCTGAGCTTGAGTCTAACCCGTGGATCAAGCTGATGCGTTCAGCCGGTACGAAGTCGCAGTATATTCGCCTCGTCGATGACCTTCTTGGCCGGTCAGGACACCTGAAGCAGTGGGCGATCGGCATGACCGATACCGGATTCGTCACGGCCCAGGAGATGGCGGAGATAGTCGGCAAGCATCGAGCGGTCGGAGCGATCTACACCAAAGATTTCTCCGAATTGACGGGAAAAAAGGCGATCATGATCACTGCCTAATCGGGAGCCTCGGATATTTTTTCGTTTGTGGTTCCTTGCCGCAAAAACCAGACGACTCCCGCGAGTCCTGATAGCAATCCTGAAATGATCGTCAAGGTCATCGGCGTGATGAAGTACATCAACTCCGCGGACATATAGCTGGTGACGCCGAACACGGTCAGCTCCGCACCACGATCCAGCGTGGATATCCTGCCTCGAATGTAGTCCGGCAACGATCGTTGGAAAAGCGTTTCCTGCACCGCGTACTCCACGCCGATGATCGCCCTCGAGATGAACGTGAACAACGCGAACAATATCAGCGTCGGCATAAATCCCGCGACCGAAAACAGCACGCCGTGGATGATCAAGGCCCAACCGATGAACCAAGTATGCCGCCCTCCACGTTCCAGATATATCGACGTCCGCCGTGCGATCAGCATCCCGAACGCCAGCCCGAGCCCCGCCGCCAACCATAGAATGCCAACGCCCAGATCAGCGTTCCAACCCTCGATGCCGGCAAAGTGCACGCCGCCCACCCGCTCGAACGCGACGTTGATCGCACCGCCGCCGACCGCCCAGATGATATTCATCAGCAGGATCGTCAAGGCGAAATGATTGACGATCGTGTAATGCAACCCTTCTTTCAGTTCTTTGAGAAATGAAGGCCGCTTCGATTTATCGGCCATCCTCTCCGCCGTTTCCGCGTCGCGAGTAGCCTCTTCTGGAATGAGCCAAACGGTGAATGCCGAGGCGAGAAACGACACGGCGTTGACGATGAACGCGACCTTGTAGCCGAAGGCATAAGCCGCCCATCCGCCAAGGCCAGACCCGATCGCCATCAGCAGAAACCGCGTAGAGAACATCAATGCAGTTCCTGCCAATAGCCCGTCGCGGCCGGTCAGATTAGGCGTCGTCGCGTTCTTTGCCCCGTCGAAGAAGGCACCAAATGTAGACAGGAGGACCGTCGCAACATACGCGATCCACAAGTCGTCGGCGTCCGTTACGAGCAGGAACATCAGAGCGACTCCAACCCTGGCGAGATCTGTCCAGATCATCACTTGCCGCCGAGAAAATCGGTCGACGAATGTTCCCGCGATCGGCGAGACGACAGCGAACGGTAGTACGCGGCAGAGGAAGAAGATTCCCGCCGCCGTCGGTGATGCATCGGACACAAGCCGCACCAAACCAAGCCCGGCAATGAAGTTGAACCAATTGCCAAGCTCCGAAATGAATTGCCCATAAAGCAGATTGCGGAAGTTGCGGTTTCCCCGAATAAGTTGTCCGTACGTCAACGTCGGCATAGGGGTAATACTAACTGTTGACGCGAGAGGATTTGAAATGCGGACGTTTAAAAGGCGGGCGGCACTTCGGTTGCGGCCGAAGTGCCGTTCGAGATAGAACTCAAGTTTTACAGTTTTCCGAGGAGGGTGTTCTGCCTAGACCGCTTCCGCGACGTTGCGGCGCCGCTTCAGCCAATTTCCAAATCTTCGAAACGCCAACGAGAACCCGGTCCAGACGAGGAATGCTCCGCCGACGCACGCGATCAATCCGATCAACTGACCGACTATGCCACCGGTCTCGCCTGTATGCGTAAACCGAAACCAAGAGCGCAATTGAACAGCCCCGTTCCGCTCACCGTACGGATCCCACTTCCTCACCTGCGCGTCGGCGGTGTCGATGGTCAGCGTAGATCGGCCGAAGATATTCCAATAGACGCCTTCATCGATCGTGAATACCGACGATTCATTCGCCGGAAGCCGAAGCGATATGGACTTCCACGACGGCGATTGCTGTACCGCTCGTACCCAGACCGCGTTGATATTCTGCGGGATAGTGAATACTTCATCGCGGGGAGGCTGTTGCTGCTGCGGACCGCCTCCCTGCGGAGCCGGAACCTCATTTCCCGTGAACGTGTATAGAAGATTCGACGCCCATTGGTAGGAAATGACGGTAGCCGTCAGCGTAAAGATGATGAGAAAAAACGACGTCCAAAATCCGATAGTGTTGTGCCAGTTGAAATTCCGAGCCTTCCCGCGTTGGCCTCGCCGAAACCAAATCACCGGCTGGACCGCCTTCCATACGAAATTACGCGGGAACCAAATATAGATGCCCGAGATCGCGAGAAACAAGAAGAGCAAGTTGCCCGCTCCAGTGATCGCTTTCCCTGCCGAACGCTGGTCGCCGGAGAGTGCGACGAACCGGTGCCATTCGCGAAGCTTTGACATCACATCACGGACATTCTTATTACTCTCGCCCGTGATCGCTCCCGTATACGGATCCGCAAAGAGGACGCCTTCGCGTCCCAGCGAGATCTCCCACGCCGCACCGTCTTCGTTCTTGATCGCGATCGAAGTCGGTTTTGCGTCGGGTCTCGCTTCGATCACGTTTGCGAGTATTTCGGCAACCTCAAGCTCTGGCGCAGAGCTTACGGAAACATATCGGGAATCGCGTTCCGCCCATTCGATCGTCTGCCGCTCGAGCGCGAGCAACGCGCCGGTGACGCACATAATAAAGATCACCATGCCTGCGAGCAATCCCGCGACTAGATGCAGCCAAAACAGTATCTGTCTGAAAGTTTTCATCGGATTGTTAGTGGATCGCGTCGCTCAGCGTCGCGGCTAGGTCAAGAATCGAGAATGGCTTTCCATCTGGCGCCCACTCAGCAGTGCTCAGGTCGATTACCGCGTTCGAAAAGTCCGAAAACTCTTGCCGGTCGAAACTGAGCACAGTTTTTCCCACAGACATATGAACCACGTCACAGCCACCGCATATCCAAAGTTTCACGTCAGCCTGCGTCCCCGCGGGACGAGCTGTTCTTGTTATGTCCAAATCTGAAGCCCCTCCGGATCGATCATCTTATTGAAACTGATTTTCATTTTCAGTAGATGTAATGAAAACGAAAAAAGCAACTGATGTCAACCGCGTATCGAAGAAGTCAGAATGGCTGTGTATCTATTTCCCGGTGAAAGCCGGGGGCCGCTTTTCGAAGAATGCGGAAACACCTTCTTTGAAATCATTGCCCTTGCCGGATTCGAGTTGGCACTCGGATTCTAGATCGAGCTGTTCGCGAAGGCTGTTTGAGAAAGTCGCGTGCATCATCAGCTTTATGCGTCCGTAGGAACCTGTAGGACCATTAGCAAGCTGTGCCGCTAACTTCCCGGCTTCGTCCAACAGATCGGCGGCGGGCACGATGCGATTGATCATACCGATCTCGGCTGCACGCTTCGCGTCGAGTGTGCCGCCAGTCATGAAAAGTTCTGTCGCGATCTTTTCCCCGACGACTCTCGGCAAGAAAAATGTGCCGCCGCAATCGGGCGACAATCCGATCCGAACAAATGCCTCGTTGAAGGATGCGTCGTCGCCAGCCAGGACAAGATCGCAGGCCAACGCAAAGTTTGTACCCGCACCTGCACACACCCCGTTTACCACGGCGATGAACGGGATAGGCGTTTCACGGATCAAAAGGATAACGTCATGGAGGGCCTTTAGTGGAGAGTCGAGAAACGCTTCGATGTTTCCTTCCCGATCGCCCATCGCCTTCATCTCGCGGAGATCTCCGCCCGAGCAAAATGCGCGTCCCGACCCTGTCAATACGACTGCTCGAACCTCATCCGAGATCGCCTGCTCAATGGCCGCCTTCAGATCTCTACTCAACTGGAGCGAGAGTGCGTTCAAGGCTTCCGGCCGGTTCATCTGAATTGTTGCGACTGATTCATTCAGCTCGTAGATAACGGTTTCAAAACTCATACATACCCCGAACGTAAAAAAGTGGAAAAGCGAAGGGCTGCTGACTCTTCACTCTTCCACCGTAAGTATTAGTAACTCTCAAGCGAAACGTGCTCGCGATTTAGTCGCCTGATGGCAATCTTTGCACAAAACGCTCCTGCCAACCTTAGGCTGGAACGGAACCTGATCATGCTTGCCGCAGTTATCGCAAATGATCTCAAATCGGGTTGGAGCGGCTTCACCCGAGGCAGCTTTCTTTGATCGGCATTTGAAACACCGCTGGGGAGCCGGGAGGTTCCGCTGATAGGACGTTTCCTGCTCCTTCTCCGTGAAAAGAAAGGTTTCTTTACACTGCACACACGTTGTTTCTACATCGGGCATAGCTTTTACCTCAAAGGCTTTCTGTGGATTCCGAACATCATATCACACATCCTATTCGGCTAGGGCAGCGACATGAGTACGCACAGTTTCGCCCAAGGTCTCAAGATTGTAGCCTCCCTCCATACAGGAAATGATCCGCCCACCACACACATCGTCGGCCCAATCTTTCATCGCTCGTGTCATGCGGATATAGTCGGAATCCTCAAGCTGAAGCTGCCCGAGCGGATCAGACCTGTGGGCGTCGAATCCGGCGGAGATGAAGATCATGTCTGGCTTTATCCTCGACCCGATATCCTCGATGGCGGCTTCGAATGCGGAATTTTGATCGGCAGACTTGGTGTACGCCTTGACGGGCAAGTTCAGAGTCGAGCCCAATCCCTTTCCCTGCCCGGTCTCTCCATAGGATCCGGTCCCCGGATACCACGGATATTGGTGCATCGAGAAGAAGAAAACGCTCGGGTCCGAATAGAATATCCCCTGCGTTCCATTACCGTGGTGGACGTCCCAATCGATGATCGCGACGTTCTCGATCTCTTTATATTTGTTCTGAGCGTATCTGGCCGCAACCGCAACATTGTTGAAGATACAGAATCCCATCGTGCTTTCCGCGGTAGCGTGATGTCCCGGCGGGCGGACCGCGGCGAACGCGTTCCGCACCTCTCCCGACATCACAGCATCTACCCCTGAGATCGCTCCCCCCGCGGCATATAGCGAAGCATCGAATGACTTCATCGAGATCGTCGTGTCCATATCCAGCCGGTCCAGGCCGTTCTCGAATGCACCTTCGACCCGCTTGAAATGATCCTTCGTATGGGCAGCCTGGATCAGCCCCTGGGATGCCTTCTCCGGCGTGATCTCCGTGAGCGAACTCCAAAGTTCACGGTCGTTCTGAAGGGCATCGATCACGACGCGATATCGCGAGGGCATCTCCGGATGACCCGCTCCGGTATCGTGTTTTTCGTAGATCGGGTGATGAACAATTGCTGTACCCATAGCAGGACTTTAACGCAAAGTCGCGAAGGAGCTAAGTCGCAACGGACAGAACCTAACCACCTCGTGTCTCTGCGGCTTGGCGTCTTAACGTTAAATGATGACTAAATGAACGCCGTCTCGTGCAGCAACTCGCCCTTTGCAAAGCGTTCGAGCGACAAACACGAAACATCAAGGAATGAAGCTCGGCGATCGATGATGATCTCGCTCAATGCCCTGCCGGTCGCAGGCGAGTGCATGACTCCGTGACCTGAAAAACCATTCGCGAAATAAACACCTTCGATCTCGCAGCCGCCTAGGATCGCGTGATGATCTGGCGTGTTCTCGTACAATCCGGCTCGGCATCTCTCACGCACAACCGCTGATTCGAACAAAAAATCTGCTCTTAGTTTTGCCCGATCGTAAACCTTCGCAATGAATGTATCTTCAAAATCGGTTCGAGTTGAAGTCACCTCATCAGGATCGGGATAGGCGAACAAAACCTCGCGACCGTCAGAATCGGGAGCGGTAGCGACTGGGCTCTTCGTCGTCGCCCGTGGTAGCGGAGTTCGAAAATCTCTCGCAGGACGAAAATGGAATCCGGTCCCGATGTCGATCACCATTGGCAGATCCTTTGGTAATGGCTCGCGGGTCCGCGACCAGACGATCTGACGGCGTTGTGGCGAAACGGGAAGGTTGATCTCGGCGGTGCCGGCGATCTCGGCAGCGCGAGCTCCAGTACAAATGACCGCCGAGTCGCACTCAACAATTCCCTTAGACGTCCCGACCGATGTGATCCGTCCTCCTTCGACCTTCAGTCCAAGCACTTCAACTCCAAACTCGATGCTCGCTCCACCACGTATCGCACCGTCCGTAAAACCGCGCATTATCGCGAGCGGATTTATGAAGCCGTCGTGTTGGCCGAAGGTTCCGCCGACGATGTCCGAGCAGTTCATTCCCGGAACGATCCGGGCGATCTCGCCTGGATCAATAACGTTGACATCCTTTACGCCCAGCGACCGCTGCTTCTCGACGTTGCTTTCCAGATAATCAAGCTGCTCACCAGTTGTCGCAAAGAACAAATACCCTTTCGGATCGTACTCGCAATCGTGATCCCAATTCTTTAGGAAATCGATCGAATACATCGACATCTTGATATTGATATCTGTCTCGAACTGAGCCCGAACCCCGCCGGTCGCGGCTCCGGTTGAACCTCTTCCCTGCTCAGCTTCGCGTTCGAGGATCAACACATCGCGAACGCCGCGTTCGGCCAAATGAAAAGCGACGGATGCCCCTACGACTCCGCCGCCAATGATCACGATCTGCGCTCGTTTCTTCATTCGGAAGTAAACCCGGATGCCTTCAATACAAACTCCGGGACCATAGGCTCTTTCGGAACAACAAAATCCCAGCCTTTATCAAGAGTCCAGCGGTGAAGCCATGATATACCGGCACGCCGCGTGAAGTTGTCCGGCAAACTATAAGCCTCGTCTTTAAGAGATTCCTCAAGCGTTACGAACGTGTAACCACGCTTCTTCATCATCACTGCTAGATCGCCGAAGAACTCAGCGTTAATAGAGTTAGCATGGATCAGAAGCGTGTGGCTCATGGGCCGCCCATGCGTCTTCATCGACTGCCGCTCCCAATAATCGAGCTTCGCCTCCATATAAGGCACGTACGCCCCGCCGACACGTTTCATCAGATCCGCGTCGTTTTTGTCGCGAGCATTGTCGTACGCCCTCGCAAAAATATAGTCGGCGTTATCGAAAGTGATCGGGGCGACGGTGTAGCCATGCTCCGCGAGAAATTTGTAGATCGCGTTCTTCACCGCCATGTCGCTGCCTGTCTGAAGGAACGGATGCCGAAAATAGCGCATCGTCATCCCCTTCGCCTTCAGCAGCTCCTTCGTTATCTCTTCACCGCGAACGATGTCCTTCGTATATTCGTCGACACTTATCGCGTCCGCACTACGATGCGAGAAAGTGTGATTCCCAAGCTCAAGCCCGGCGTCCAACCACATCCTCAGCAACGCGATCTGTTCTTCGCTTCGCTTCCCGTCGCTATACAGTTTGTTCTCATTAACAAATCCGATCGCCGGGACCTTCGCCTTCTTGACGTGGCCGAGCAATTTCAGCGTGATCTCTTTCCTTTTCTTCTGATCGCTGTGCGTGACGACAACGGGAAGATCGTCGATCGTTACAGCGATCGTCCGGTCAGACTTCTGACCGGCCGCGATAGAAGCCAGAAGAAGCGCGATCGCACAAACCTTTTCCATACTTAGCACTTTCTACTTCTCACTTATCACTTATCCGAAATAAGGGATAAGTCATAAGCCTATTTCGCAAAAACGCTCGAAAAATCCTTGAAGCCCTTAAACTCGAGCGCGTTGCCGCTCGGGTCGAGGAAGAACATCGTCGCCTGTTCGCCAACCTCGCCTTCGAAACGGATCTTAGGCTCGATTATGAACTCGATGCCCTTCGACCTCAGTTTTGCCGCGAGATCCTTGAACTCATCAATCGGGAGAATGATCCCAAAATGCGGCACCGGGACGTGGTCAGCATCAACGTGGTTCGTCGCCTTCACCCCCGCACCGTTTTCCGACAGATGCGTTACGATCTGATGACCGTAAAGATCGAAGTCGATCCAATGCTCCGAACTCCGACCTTCCTCACAACCGAGGACACCACCGTAAAACTCGCGAGCCGCCGAAAGGTCGTTTACAGGGAAAGCTAAGTGAAAAAGATTCTTCATTGTTATCTCGAGATGCAACTCTTAGTGCTCTATGCCTGAGCTCGTTTAGCCAACTGCCTGACCGCTCCAAGATGATAGGCGGTGTGTGCGACCATTGCGACGGCCATACCGATCTGATCTTCGTTCCAATCCTGAGTTCCGGCGATACACCGCAAAACGCCCTCGTAAGACTTCCGGCAGCCGTCGCGAAGGATCGTCCATTCTTGATCGTTCACCGTCTCGATTAGCCAGCTCTGTTCCCAATTCACCGACTCAGTGCGTCCGCTCATGAATTCGCACATTCGGTCGAGATAGAACTTCGCGTGCTCGGTCTGAGCCGCGATCGTGGTGCCATCGTGATTCATCGAAGCGGCTTGGGCGGAGATCGCTGCGAGCGTCGGAAACACGCCAACACCACGATCAAGATAGGCACTTGGGTCTCCACCGGGCGATCCTTCGAATGTCTCGCGAAGCAGATATGCGACGGATTCTACAAAATGTCTTTGCGAGATCGTCGCACCCTGGTCAGTTTTTGTCGCTTCCTGCATAATTATGGGTCCTTTACGCTAAACTTCTCTCAGAATGGAAGAAACTGTCCGACAATTCATTGCCGAACTCCGCCAAAGTGTGGAAAATGGCACTTTCGTAAAGCTCACTCTCGGCAATTATAGAGGCGATGACGATTCACTGCAAAAGATTCTCGCCCGCCCGGTGGAAACAAACAAAGGCAACCGGATCTTGTTCCAATATCGCAGGAAAAGGAATAGCAATGTAGCAAATTTCGATGCGGAGGATGCGATCTCTCACGTCGAGAAACTTCTGACTGATGGCTTCCGAAGCGGCCACCTGTTCACGACCGTAAAGGATCTCCAACTGACCATCGGGAAAAGGTCAGCAAAGATCACGCCAGGTAGAGCATCCTTCACGGATCCAGCACAGACCTCGCATGATCGGGAGAAAACGTACCTCGTCGACCGAAACGCATACTATTTGAAAGCTCTCGGCATCACGACGGATTCCGGATCAGTTCGCTCAGACGCCCGCGACAAATGGAAGCAGATCAATAAGTTCGTCGAAATACTCACCGGCCTCTACGAATCCTCGGATCTAAAGGAAAAGCCGTCCCTGAACGTTGTCGATATGGGCTCGGGAAAAGGGTATCTGACATTCGCCGCCTATGATCATCTTGTCAGAATCGGCAGCGAGAGCGACGGGGTACGTGTTGAAGTGACGGGCGTTGAGTCACGTCCATACCTCGTCGAACTCTGCAATCAGATCGCTCGCGCCGGGGCATACGACGGATTGAATTTCGTTCCTTCGACAATCGCTGACTTCGGCGTAGACAACATCGACATTCTTATTGCACTCCACGCATGCGACACGGCGACTGACGACGCACTCTCTAAAGGGATCGCGGGTAATGCCTCGATCATAGTTGCCGCCCCGTGCTGCCATCACGAGGTCAAAGCGCAGATGCGTTCGCCGGATCTCCTCGCCGGCATCCTCAAACATCCCGTGATGCATGAGCGAACCGCCGAGACAATAACCGACGGCCTCCGTTCGCTGCTGCTCGAGCGCGAGGGGTATAAGACGAAGATGTTTGAGTTCGTCTCGACAGAGCACACGCCGAAGAACAATATGCTCGTCGCGACGCGTGCGAAGCAGCCTGTCGATCGGCAAAAGATCCAGCATCAGATCGACGCTCTAAAGAGTGAATTCGGCATCGGATCTCAGCGGCTCGACAGCCTCCTTGAGCAAGCCCCAAGACCTTGACTTTGAAGAACAAAACACAGTATTATTTGAGTTTGTCTCTGTGAGTCAGGAACTATCAAGGGGGTTTTAAAGCAATGAAAGTAGATATTCATCCGAAGTACGAAGAGATCACCGTGGCGTGCGCGTGCGGCCATTCTTTCCAGACACGTTCAACGCTCGGCGAAGAGCTTCATGTCGAGATCTGTTCCGAGTGCCACCCGTTCTTTACGGGCAAGCAAAAGCTCGTAGATACGGCAGGACGCGTTGACCGATTTAACAAGCGTTACGCTCGTGGGGCGAAGCCAACGGAACAAGCCGCGTGACCATCAGCGGCCGTTATTAGCTGTTTATAACTAACGCCGGCACTTTTGCCGCCGAACCGTAGAGGTGCATAATTTTTGTACCCGCGATAGGTGAAAAAAGTCCGGCGTTAAGTGTATTTATCATCATCAAAACCAAAGCGATGAAGAACATTCGACGAAATACACGCCTCTATCGTTTCATTCACACTGTTTTCGCCATGGAGCGCGACCTGATCGTCGGCGGTCAGGCGGTAATGGAAGGCGTGATGATGCGCACTCCATCGGCCTACGCGATCGCCTGCCGTAAATCGGACGGCGAGATCGTTACGACCGCTGAGACGCTTCCGAAGTGGAGCGATAAATATAAGTGGCTTTCCTGGCCGGTGCTTCGAGGCGGCGCGACACTGATCCAATCGATGGGCCTCGGCATAAGGGCATTGAACTTTTCGGCGAAGATCTACGAAGACGATCTGGAAGCTCAGAAGGAGAAGGTCAAGCAGGGACGGGCTGAGCCGATCGCCGTTCTCGCTTCGGGGACGACGGACGAGGAGTTCACTAAAGCTCCCGTTAAGGTTGTCATGCCGGAGAAGAAAGAAAAGCAAACAGGTTCGTCGATCGGCACTGTTTTCTCGATCGTCACAGCACTAGGCTTCAACGTTTTGTTGTTTGTTGTCGCACCGCTTCTGATCACAAATGCCGGTTTCATCGCACTCGGCTGGGCCGACGCTCCGCTGCTCGGTGAAAATGCACGCTGGTGGCAGACGGCCTACGCCTATATCTGGCAGACGAAGCCTCACTCATGGCTCGCGTTCAATCTGCTCGACGGTATTGTCAGAATGTTCTTTTTCATCCTGATGATCGTGTCGATGTCGTATCTGAAGGATATTCGCCGTGTGTTTGAGTACCACGGAGCCGAGCATAAGACAGTATTCACGTGGGAGAAGGGCCTTGAACTGAACGTTGAAAACGCCAACGGACAGCGTCGCCAGCATCCGCGTTGCGGGACATCGTTTTTGATGGTCGTCATGCTCGTGTCGATCGTGCTTTTCTCGGTGATCGCCTTCGAACAGACCTGGATGAATCTACTGGTACGCATCTTACTTATGCCACTCGTCGCAGGACTTTCGTATGAAGTGATTCGCTACGCTGCAAAGAAGGAGTCCGGTGCGATCTTCAAGTCTATGACGCTTCCGGGCATCTGGCTGCAGAACATCACTACGCAGGAACCTGATGCTGAGCAATTAGAAGTCGCGATCCGAGCTTTGGACGAATCGCTCAAATTGGAGCCGCAGACAGCGTAAGAGTGACGGCTTCAGCCGTTTGGATTTGAAGAGGAACGCCTAAAGGCTCACTCTTACATGAAAATATGTTCGAGAAACTCGCACAGATCGAGAAGAATTACGAAGACCTGACGGAGCAGATATCTCAGCCGGAGTTCATGTCCGACATGTCGGTCTACGCGAAGCTGATGAAGCAGCATCGCGGGCTGGGGGAGATCGTTGAAAAATATCGCGAGGTAAAGAGGCTTCAGGAAGGGCTTGCCGATGCGAAAGAGCTTGCGGACGCGGCTGACGACGATGAGATGAAGGAAATGGCGCTGGCTGAGGTCGCCGAGATCGAAAGCAATCTTCCTGCCGCCGAAGAGGCTCTGAAATTCCTTCTGCTGCCTAAGGATCCGAATGACGAGAAGAACGTAATTCTCGAGATCCGAGCCGGCACCGGCGGCGACGAGGCTACTCTTTTCGCCGCCGAGGTTCTCCGAATGTACACGCGATACGCCGAACGCCAGGGTTGGAAGATGGACATTATGGGAACGGCGGATACGGGCGTTGGCGGTATCAAGGAAGCTATCGCGATGATCGAGGGGGACAACGTCTACTCGAAGATGCGTTATGAATCCGGCGTACATCGCGTACAACGCGTGCCGCAGACTGAGACCCAGGGTCGCATCCACACATCGGCGATCACGGTCGCGGTACTTCCGGAAGCTGAAGAAGTCGATATCCAGATCAACCAGAATGACCTTCGAATCGATACTTTCTGTTCCTCTGGTCCCGGTGGACAGTCCGTTAATACAACCTATTCAGCCGTCCGCATCACACACCTTCCGACCGGCGTCGTCGTCTCAATGCAGGACGAGAAATCGCAGATCAAGAACCGCGAAAAAGCGATGCGGGTCCTTCGTGCCCGTCTGCAAGAGATAGAAGAACAAAAGCAACACGACGCCCTCTCTGCGGAACGCAAATCGATGGTCGGCTCGGGTGACCGGTCGGAGAAGATCCGCACCTACAACTTCAAGGAAAATCGGGTAACGGATCACCGGATCGGGATGACGGTTCACCAGCTGGACCTCGTAATGGAAGGTGCCCTTGAAGACTTCGTCGGGGCCCTCAGCCAGCACTATCAAACCGAGAAACTCAACGCCGAGGCAGCCTCTGGCTAAACGGTCCGTTTTCGTTAATTCCCTGTTAACATTTAAGATAGAAGCGTGCCCGTAACCCGACTCTATCTGATCAGACACGGCCAATCTGCTGGAAACGCCGAAGGACGCTTCGGTGGCCACGGACCGACGCCGCTCTCAGAACTCGGTCAGCGCCAAGCGGAACTGACCGCTGAAGGTCTCGTTAAGGAAAACATCTCCGCCATCTATTCCAGCGACCTCTACCGAGCTGTTCAGACCGCCGAGCCGTTATCGAGGCTCGCCGGTGTCCCGGTACTTACAAAATCTGCCTTTCGCGAGCGAAACGTCGGGATACTGGAAGGGCTCACCTTCGACGAATCCAAACAGCAGCACCCCAAGGACTACTTTGCCCTCGTGAACCGCAACTATCATCACGTTATCACCGGCGGCGAGAGCTATCGACAACTAGTCAAACGAGCGATGGACGAGGTTTGGGAGATCATGCGAAAGCATCAGGGCCAACGTGTAGCGATCTTCTCTCACACAGGTGCCATCTGTTTTATGACGCTACATCTAATGGGAGCTATACGTCGCGACACCAAACAAACGCCTTGGCTGATCACTTCGAACTGCGGCATAAACCGCTTCGAGATCCGCGGCCGCAGCAACATCCGCGTCCTCGCCCTCAACGATACTCGCCATCTTTCCGATATCACAGGCAACGACTCGTTCGCAGCTCGCTAGGATGTACGAGGTAATGGCTAACGTACGAAACATAAGGGTCTCGCCAGAATAAGAAGAAAGGGTTGAAACCACGCGACGAGCCGAGGAAAATGAATAAGAAGAAATGAGCAAAGGTTAGGGATCGCTCTAATATTAGAGCACACGAGATATACGCCCTGCACCGCGAATTTTCGTTGCTGAACGAAGTGATCGTAAATTTGCATCCCGGCCGTTCCGCTACGTAGTCTGCTCGGCCGCCTCCAACGAGCCGACATCCGTCCCCGATCGAATACGACCGGAATGATCCGTCAGTCTCGAGGGAACTCAAAATTCTTGACTTGGGATAAGATTCGCTTAACATTTAGCGAATCAGCTATATTCTCCGGAGGTTCTAATGAAACGTCGATCTTTCTCTATTATTCTCGCAAGCCTTTTCCTAGTATCTTTCGCCGGCGCACAGGTTGACGACGTTAGCCAGGTAACGGGGCTTCCGATCCCCATTGGCGCGTCGGTAATTTATGGACAGGTCTTGCTCCGCAACGTGCCTAGAGGCGAACGAAAACCGTCGATCGTCGTATACCTGAGAAACGGAGGCGCTCAGCTCGATAAATATCAAACTAACGATCAGGGCTATTGGTACTTTCTTCGTACGCCAATTGACGGCCACACGTTAAATTTCGAGATCGACGGAATAGAGGTGGGACGCACGATCATAGCGGGCGGTATCAGTAATCGGTTCAGGCAGGATATCGAGCTGGACTGGAACCAGGTAAAGGGATTCGCGAAATCTTCTCCTGCAGCCGGCGTGGTGTCTGCCCGCGATCGATATGAGCGATCTCATGATAGTGATGCGTCGCTTCAGAAGGCCCTCTCCGATATCAGAGATAAGAAGAGTGAGGAAGCTCTCAAGCTTTTGACCGTACTCGTCGAGAAGGATCCTAAAGATTACAACGCGTGGATGTATCTTGGCACGATCCATTATTCGGCCAAGCGAAATGACGAAGCTCGGGCGGCCTACAACAAAGCGATCGCGCTGAAGCCGGATTACTTCCTAGCCAACCTGAACCTCGGGCGTCTTGAGGTCAGTCAGAAGCAGTTCGACCCCGCGATCGTCCCACTGCTAAAAGCGGTTGAGATCGATCCGGCGTCGGCGGACGCCAACCATCTGCTCGGCGAGGCATATCTTCTGAACAAAAAGGGCTCACTAGCAGTTGGCTATTTGAACAAGGCGATTGAGCTTGCACCGGTTGAAAAGGCGGATCTCCATCTCAGGTTGGCGGCCTTATACAACGCGGCCGGATTAAAGGACCGAGCGGCACTTGAATACAAGGCCTTCCTCGAGAAGGTCAAAGACCATCCGGACCGGGCCAAGTTCGAACAATATGTCAAAGAGAATCTTCCGAAGACATAAAAAGAGGGCAGGAGCATTTCGCTCCTGCCCTTTTAAGTTTCATCAACTATCGCTTAGAAAGCGTAGCGAAGTCCAAACTGCATTCTTCGCGGAGCACCCTGAATGTCAGTCATGATCTTGCCAAAGCTTGCTCCTGCCTGGCAGTTATTGATCTCAGTTTTACAAATCTGAGGATCCTGTGCCATTCCGTAGCTTGCGCGAGTAATGTTGTTGATCGCGAAATACTGCACGTTAGTCACATTGAACACTTCCCACCGAAGCTGGATCTTGTGGTTTTCGCTCCACGGCATCGTGATCGATTTCGCGAGTCCAAGGTCGAGCACCGAGTATGATGGGCCGGTCAATGTATTTCGTTCTCCGGTTTCACCCGGCTTCGCATTTCGCATCGAGTTGTAGGCAAGCTGCGGGTCCGAGAAGATGTTCTGCGTATCGCGAACAACACCGTAGTCGATGTCCGTTAACCGGAAACCATTCGACTGAACATTCCAGTTGGTTGCCCACTGTGCCTGGTCGAATGGGGGCGAAAACGGCTGGCCGGTGTTCCACCGGAAGATCCCGTTCAGGGCCCAACCACCAATGAAGGCATCGGTCCACGCATTCACACCGCTGAATAGATCGCGGCCTCGTCCGAAAGGAAGATCGAACAGGAAGTTCGCGTTTACCGAGTGTCGAACATCGAAGTCGGAGAGGGCATACTGATCTCCCGGGCGAAGCGGATTCAGCAGGAACTGTCCGCCGTAGGACCCGTCTGTCTGCAGCCCGGAAACATCGTCGAGCGACTTGGAGAAGGTATAGTTGATGTCATACCTCAGAACGTTACCTAGACGCTGACGGAGAGAGAACGTTGCTCCGTGATAGTTCGATTTTGCGAACGTGCCGAATGCTGAGAACGCCGCATACTGCGGATGGAAGAACAGGTTCGACCACGCACCGCCGGTACAATCGTCGTTCACGCTGCAATCGTCGTCAATTAGCGACTGAACGTAAGTCCAGTCGAGAATGTTTGATCCGCCAATAGCAGTTCCCGCCGGACATACACCGCCTACCCGAGGCACGTTGTTAACACAGCGTCGGGCAACCAGCCTGTATACAGCTTGGGTCGAGGTAAGATTTGGGTTGCCCCAGAACCTTGAACCGAGCTGAGGGAAAAAGTGTTCAAAGTAAGGAATCGTCGGAACCGCCGAAATCTGCGTGTTTGCCGCACGAAGGTCGTGGAGCATTCCGGCAGCGGTGTACCAATCCATGCCACTAGCGGGATCCACGAGGTTGTTCAGAGCCATGACATCTCGTGATCCAAACAGATCGCGAGCGGCCCGACCGATATAGGACGCCTCGAAATACATGCCCTTCGGCAACTGGCGACCCCATGAGACATTCCAAGTGTAATGCGTTGGAGATTTGATCGTTGAGTCAAGCGAGGATTCGATTCTTTGCTGTTGGTCTGCAGGCGTATCGAATCTCTGTACAGGCGGTTCCAGGAAAGAAAGCCCACGAATATCCTGATTGAAACCGGTGAATCGAGGGGCGCAAGTTCCAGGCGTCGCACAACCAGTGATGTCATACGTGTTCGCACCTATCGAAGACTCAGAAGTGAACCCGATCGTCGAAAGGCCGTCAAAGCTGACCGCGAGCTGACCGCCGAAGTAATCATTCGTTATTCCGAATCCGCCTCGAATGACTGATTCTCCCTTCTTACCGAAAAGTGCTCCTAGGAAGCCACTCTCGAACTTAGGGGACCAGGCAGCCGCAACACGTGGCTGGAAGTTATTCCAATCCATGCTGTAGAAGCCAGGACCTTTGTTCGCAGGTCCCGCGAGTTCAAACTGAATGGGATCATTCAGAGCAATACCCCGCGCCGCCGCAGCCTTACGTCGTTCGAAATAGTCTCCGAGAGGCTCGGTCGGAACAACCTGAAAGCCATTTTGCTCGTACACAGGACGACTCAGACCGTAACGAAGACCCAGGGTGAGCGTCAACTGCGAGTTGAGCTTCCAGACGTCTTGGACATACGTATCGTATTCTTCGGTAGCGAAGTTTCGATCCGAGGGTGATCCGGAGGGAAGGATTGATCCGTCTCGGTCGAATGTGTAAGCTGCGCCGTAGTCATTGAGACGACCGATCAGTGCAGCAGATGCCGCCTGAACAGACGAAACGTCGCCGCCGGCTATCGAATACCCAGCCGATAGGAACGCCCCATCCAATATCGCTCCCGATTCGTTGTACCAGGATGGGTTCGTAAGAGCGAAGTCAAAGGCATTGGCGAACGTGCTTCGTTTATTTCGGATTATTCGAACGTTCCCACCGAATTGCCAGGTATGGTTACCTTTTATCCACGTGAAGTCATCGGTAAAATTGTGAACCGGTGTAACTCGATCCAAAGTCCTCGAGTACAGAGCCGGAGAATACACAAAGCGGAAGTTCACGCTATTTGCAGCTGAGTCGCCCTGCTGGCTAAAGGCTTGGCGCGTTAGACCATACCGAAAGTTGTTGATCTTATTGTTTGAGATCGTCCAGTTGTGGCCTGCAGCGAATCCGACTGGATGACTCCAGAAATTGCCTTGAGGCGTATCGGGAAAAGCGGGGGCTAAGGTGCTGTTGTCCCACTGATAGTTACCCCGGAAGAATACCTGCTGGTTTGAAACCGGATTCCAATCCACGCGGGCAATATGAGTATTTTCTTTGTCGGTCGTCGGCGCATTGAACAAATACCCGCCTGTGTTAAGGCCGTCACCGACGATCACGTTGTTCGAAGCATATCGCGTGGTAGCCCCACCCAATACGCTCAGGGACGTCGGATTAATGCCGACCTCTGAAAATACCGTCGTGTTAAGCGCACTCAATGGGACGTTGCAGATCCCACCCGAACACCCGACCGGTCCAGTACCATGGAATCGGATCGTGCCCTGACCGACGTGCGCAAGCGGAACAACTCTATTCACGCTCTGTTCCTGGGTTTGATACTGCCCTTCGTAAGAATAAAAGAAGAACAGCTTATCCTTGATGATCGGACCGCCGATCGCTCCGCCGTAAACCTCACGATCGAGGCTTGGACGAGGTTGGCCAGCCAAATTGTTGAAGAAATTATTTGCCGAACCAGTGGTCGGACGGTTGAAGTAGAAAACAGCACCATGGAAGCTGTTTGTACCGCTCTTTGTTATTAGAGAAACTTGAGCACCCGACGACCGCCCCTGATTGGCGTTCGCTCCGACCGTGGTTATACGAAACTCTTCCACCGACTCGGTCGTCGCACGAAGGGCAGAATCCTGAGTGACGTCGCCGGTTCCGGAACGTCCGCCGCTCTGCTGGTCGTTAATGTCGACGCCGTCGAGGGTGATGTTTGCCTGATCGCTTCGTCCACCGGCTACATAACCATCACGCGTAACACCTGGCTGCAAGGCAAGAAGGTCGTTTACGCGTCGAAGATCCGTCGGAAGCTGCGTGATCTGTTCAGAGTTAATGTTGTTTCCGATTGCCGCGTCCTGAGTGTTCACGATCGATTCGATCGAGGACGCGGTCACGTTAACCGTCGCGGAAACATCACCGGCTTCAAGTGCGCTGTCGAATCTGGCATTGGTATCAACGGCGAGTACCAACCCAGTGTTAACAAGCTTCTTGAATCCCGAAGCCGTCACCTCCATCTGATATGTCGCGGGGGGAATGGACGCGAAGCTGTATACGCCGTCATTGCTGGTCGTCGTAGTTCGCTCAAACCCAGTCGCCGAGTTCCGAAGCTTTACAGTAGCTCCCGGAACGACAGCCCCGTTGTTGTCACGAATCGTACCGCTCACGCCAGCGTTGCCAGCCTGAGCGAAGCCTGCAACCGTGGCGATCGCGAGCACGAAAAATAGGACAATGCTCTTTTGGAACACGGTCTTAAGAACGCTAAATTTCATAGGTCCTCCTAGTAATAAAATGACGGAACGATCGTCAAAACAACTTAAGCAACCCGCCTTGAAATGTATGAGTGTAATGAACCAATATGACCATAGGCACGTAGCGTTCCATATTCCTGTACTTCTCTAACTCATTAATACTCAACAGTTTAATCAGCATTCAAAGGGTGGTGAATTCGACATACCTATGATTTTCTGAATGATATTCAGATTTTCGTCGTCGCGGATAACGGACTCCGGATCAACAAAAAAAGGGAGCCGCGGCTCTCGCCGCGACTCCACAAACGTCTCTGAGCTAACGACTTAGAAGTCGTATCTCAAAGCAAACTGCATTACGCGAGCGTTGCTCTTCGTAGTTGTGAATTCCCCGAAGCCGGTCGGAACGGTCCGCGTTTCAGGCTTATAGCCGACACGCGTTTCGCTGACCGGGCCTGTAAAGATCGGTGTATTCGTCACGTTGAAGACTTCCCATTTGATCCCCAACTTATGGCCCTCGCTCCACGGCATAGAGAACTGTTTTTGCAAGCCCATATCGAGAGTAAAGAAAGCCGGAAAACGTAACCGGTTTCGGTCGCCGGTTTCGCCCGGGAATGGACTCCGGAAACTTTGGAAAGCCTCCTGCGGATTCGCGAACATCGTGGGCAGGCCGCCGTCTCCGTTGAAGAAAACGCCCGTTTCAATGTCACGCGTCTGCACGACGCCGCTCTTCGTGTTCCAATTCGTCACCCAGCCTGCGTTATCGAAGTATCGCCCTGCAGAGCTCATCGGCTCGCCCGTGTTGTAACGGAAGATCGATGACAACTGCCAGCCGCCAATGAATGCGTCGACTAGTGAATTGGCTCCTGAGAACAAGCTTTCGCCCTTGCCGACAGGCAATTTCCAAACGCTATTGAAGTTGACGATATGACGAAAGTCAAAATCGGAAGGAGCATAGCTGTCCTGCTGACGCAGCGGATTCAGAATGAATGCCCCGCCGTAAGCAGTCGAGGTCTGCAGCCCCGATGTATCGTCAAGCGACTTCGAGTAGGTATAATTAAGATCCCACGTTAAGCCGGCCATGCGTTGCCGCAAGGAGAAGGCGGCGCCATGGTAGTTAGACTTCGCAATGGTGCCGAACGACGACAAGGCTCCGTACTGGCTCTGATAGAACAGTTGCTTGCCGGTGAATAGATCCAGAAGCAGTTGAGATGTCGTCCAGTCGTTAGAACCCACGCAGAATCTGGCTGCCTCATAGACCGCCTGAGTATTGGTCAGTCCTTCATTTGCACAGCCAACCGATGCATACGCATCCGCTATTACACCGGCTCCCCAAAGGTTATCCCAATACGGATTACTCGGGACATTCGCAGTAGCCGTACCGGCACGCTTGAGAATCTCAAGTTGGGTGGCGGCTTCGTAATAAGTCTGCCCGGTCTGCGGATCGCGCAGATTGTTCGGCATCATCACGTCACGCGTGGCAAGCAGGTGGCGCGCCGCTCTTCCTATGTACGAAGCTTCGAAATACATCTTGAACGGCAGCTGCCGCCCGAACGTGGCGTTCCACGTATAGTTGACCGGAGACTGCGCTCCGCTGTCGATCGATTGCTCGATCTGCAGCGAAAGATCCTGCGGCTTCGAAAGCGGGAATGTTAGCCGTCCCGGAGCAACGACACCCGGAAGATTCTGGATGTTCATTCCGAGACCGGTTAGCAGCGGTGCCGGATTGCAGATCGACGGATCGTTGCAATCGAGGATGTTGAACGTGTTCGGCGGCGTTGTGTAGTTCGACACAAAGCCAAGCGTGTTATTAGCATCGAACGACACAGCCAACTGCTGTCCGAAGTAATCGTTGGTGATCGCAAATCCGCCCCGGATCACCGATGCATTGTCTTTTCCAAACACCTTCGACAACCAGCCATCCTTGAAGTTAGGCGACCAAGCGGCTGATACCCGAGGCTGGAAGTTGTTGGTGTCGAGGTGATAAAACCCCGGCTTCTTGTTCACCGGTCCGGCCAGATCGATCAGCAGCGGCTCATCATAATTCTGACCGTTGAACGATGCCTCCTGCCTGCGGCGGAAGTATTCGTCCAGTCCGATATTCGGTGCTGCTTGAAAACCTTGCGTTTCGTAGACAGGACGGCTAAGTCCGTATCGAAGACCAAGATTCAAGGTCAGGCTAGACCTGAGCTTCCAGCTATCCTGAACGTAGAAATCGTATTCCTCGGTAGCCCATTCGCGAACTGTCGGCTCCCCATTAACTGGATTCCCGTCAATATCGAACACGAAATTCGCCGTGTACTGATTCAACCGACCGAGCACGGCCGCCAGCGACGACTGAGCGGAGTTGATCCATGCATCGCTGATCTGCGTACCATAGGTTGTTTCCAGAAAATCGTTGATGGGGATCAGCAGATCGTCGCCAGAATTTGTGTAGTAGCCAAAGTTAGTCGTCCCATTGTCGAACGCCGAAGCGAGACTCGTACGCTTATTTCGAATTATTCGGATGTTGGTTCCGAACTGCACAGTGTGGTTACCCTTCACCCAAGTAATGTCGTCGGCAAGATTGTGCGTCGGATTTAGGCGGCTGAAGGTAGTTGAAAAATTCTTCGGTGTGTATATGTTTCGAAACGTTATGGCGTTCTCGGCCGAGTCACCCTGATTGCTATAAGCAAGGCGGGTTAATCCATAACTAAATCTGTTGGTCAGGTTGTTACTGATCAGCCAAGTATGGGACGCAGACAATCCCATCGGATGGCTCCATCGGTCGGCCGAAGGAGTGTCGGGGAAGGCTGGAGTGCGACCAAGCACGTCCTGTTGGGCGCTGACCCTTAACGACACCTGATGACGTTGATCGCTAGTTGCCGACCAATCGAACCGTCCAGTGTGCGTGTTCTGGGTCACGGGAAGTGGGGCGTTGAAGCGAAAGCCGCCTGTGTTCAATCCGTCACCGCCGCCCAGATTCGACGGGTATCGCTGTGCTGCTCCGGCCAGGATTGAAATCGCCACAGGATTGACGTTTACCACCGGTATGGTCATTCCCGGAACTGAACCGCTATCGGTTAGTCCGTTGATTGTCGCAATATTCAGAACACGCAGCGTGTTTGAATCGTCAAAGAAGGTAATGTTTCCTTGTCCAAGACTCGCAAGCGGGACGACGGCTGTTACGCCAGTGTCTTTCGCCTCGCGCATCCCTTCGTAGTTGTAGAAAAAGAACAGCTTATCTTTAAGGATCGGGCCACCCAAACTTCCTCCGAAAAGATTTCGAATAAGTTTCGGACGCTCAAGCCCGGCCGCGTTGTTGAACCAATCATTGGCTGATGTCAGCGTATTCCTGTGATACTCGAACAGGTTACCGCGAAACTGGTTCGAGCCGCTCTTAGTGATCAGCGAGACCTGAGCTCCCGCGGATCGACCTTTGGTTGCGTCCGGGCTGAGCGTCGTTACGCGAAATTCCTCCACGGAGTCAGGCGTGACGCGTAGAACCGCCGTAAATGCCTCCGCCGGGTCACCCGCATTTAGTGGAATGGCAAGGCCGGTCTGCTGGTCGTTCACATCGACGCCGTCGAGCGTTATGTTGGCCTGATCCTGCCGGCCGCCCGCCACCGATCCGTCGGCGGTGACACCCGGCTGAAGGCTCAACAGATTTACTACGTTGCGCCCTTCGAGCGGAAGTTGCGAGATCTGCTTGGATACGAAGTTGTTGCCAAGACTCGCGTCTTGAGTGTTAACGATGTTTTCGATGCCGCCGGCGGAAACCTCGACATTCGCGGTAACGTCGCCGATCTCCAGGCTTACCGGGATCGAAGTTGCCTTATCGACAAGCGCCTGAACGTCGCGAACGGTCGAACGTTTGAAGCCTGACGCTTCGATCTCTAGCGAATATGCCCCGGGTGCGACGGCACTGAACGCGAACGTGCCGCTCCCGTCCGAGGTTGTGGTACGCGTTGTTCCTTGACCGGTGCTGGTCAGCTTGATGGTCGCTCCCGCTACAACCTGGCCTTGCGCGTCAACGACTGTTCCGTTGACCGACGAAGTGCCCGACTGAGCCAGAGTAACACTTGAGATCAAAACGAATGCGGCAATCAAAGCAAGCACGCCTTTCATCCATTCTGAAGTTCTAGAAATACTCATAATGCCTCCTGATAGTCCTTGATCTATTTGTGAATCTAGCGATTCACGAGACATAGGGGCACCTCGCGTTCCAACTGGGACGACAACTCGCAACCTCTTGCAAACGTTCAGCTTAGCTCGAACTTATCGGGAGCGACTGGGACAAGTCGCACGCCAGACGTGCCGAATTGCTCGTTATTTTTGGAGAATTTTCAGATAAATGGTAGGAAGTGTTTGAGCAGTTGAAGGCTATTCAGTTCTTCGAATGAATGAAGCGATAGACTTGATCGCAGACGCCGCTGAACCGGTCGCCGTGGAGATGGTCGGTGAAGTAGGATTGGCAATGTCGCCTATCGCGTATACCCCGGGGACCGATGTTCGTCCTTCTCGATCGACGTTGACATAACCGGCATCATCCAGGTTCGCTATCCCGAGAAGGATCTCTGAATTCGGCTGTACACCGATCCGCACAACTGCTTTCTTCACCGCTATCCGACTCGACCCGCCGCCAGCGAGCTGTATGTCAACGAATTCGAGATCCGATGAACCTCCAAACTCCTTTACCTGAGCGTTGAGCATCACCTCGATCCGGTCGTCGTCGTTGATCGCCTTGATGAATTCACCTCGTGCAGAAAAGCGGTCGCGCCGATGGATCAGGAAAACCTTCTCGGCAACACTGGCTAAGATAAGCGCGTTCTCCAGTGCCGCATCGCCACCGCCAATAACGGCAACCTTGCGTCCTGACGCTTCAGTCCGATCTCTCGAGCCAGATCCGAGAATTCCTTTTTCCTCAAACTCCGTTTCACCCGGGATGCCGAGCTTTCTCCTTCGCGCGCCCGTCGCAAGTACGATGGCTTTTGCTGAGATCTCCCGGCCATCATCGAGCAATACAGAATCCGTCGCGGGATCGATCGAAACAACGCCGCAATCCAAGATATGCGTGAACCGTCGATCGCTGAGTGACGTGGAAGAGGCCCTAAAAACTGCCTGGCCGTTGTCGAATTTTACTCCGAGGTAATTCGTGACCTGATTATGGATCCAATGGAGCTGCCCGCCGAAACTCGGAGCCGAGTCAAGCAAACACGACGTCATTCCAAGCTCGTCACACCACAATGCGGCCGCCATTCCCGCCGGTCCGCCGCCTACGATGATTACGTCAAATTGACCGATTTTCTCGTCCATGTCGTTCAGTTCAGTGTACACTTTTTGTTAGCGACTCTCTCGAGATCCTGCCATTTTTTGTCACAATTCTTGTCTGTCTAACCATCTCAAGCGACTTCGATACGCTAACGTAAACGCCTGATCGCATTGCGTTTATGCGATCGTAGCTCGGAGGGCTTCAGTGGCACCGATATTGCTTTCCTGATTTTGCCAAATTGGGCAAAGTGTACCTGCCCCTTCGCCTCCGGGCTTTTTCCGCACCCAGTATCTCTGACAAGAACCACCTACCCCTATGAGACTCGAAACAGAACTGAATTCGGCGACCGCACTGGATGGAGCGGTCGTTGACGCAGTTGTCAGCAATTACGACAGACAAGCAAACGAAGCATTGCGTGAGGGAGTTCAGGCTGCTCAGGCCGGAGATCGGGCCGGGGCCCGAACCGCTCTCCTGCGCTCGACCGAGCTGGATCCTACTTCGGAATCCGCCTGGCTGTGGCTTGCGTCGATCAGCGAATACCCCGAAGAGTTGATGATCTTCCTTAACAATGTTCTGGAGATAAATCCGTACAACGGTCGCGCTCTCGAGTGGATCGCAGCGACTAAATCTTTGCTCGCAAAAACTTTCGTTCAACGCGGTGTTGATGCAGCAGGCGGCGGGCAGGCCGACCTTGCTGCGCAGTGCTTTAACCAGGCGCTCGAAAACGATCAAGCAAATGCGGAAGCATGGCTATGGCTAGCAAAATTGGCAGATTCGCCCGAGGGCAAGCTGTCATACCTCGAAAAGGTGGTAGAGATCGATCCGTCAAATCAGGAAGCCAAAGATGAGTACGCCGCGGCCCAGAATAGGATCAATCAGTCGCTCCTCGGCGAGGCTCGCTCCGCAGCCGTCGCGGGTCGAAACGGCGACGCGAACGATCTTCTTGATGCGTTCATCAGCGTCAACCCCGAGTCAGAGGAAGGTTGGATACTTCGAGCTCACTTGGCCGACGGATTCGAACAGAAAATAAAGGCGTTCGAACACGTCATTACGATCAATCCGAAGAATTCAGTCGCCGTATCAGGTATCGAATCGCTTCGCTCGATAATGGCGCTGGTAGCTCCAACCGCTGAAGAAGATCCGTCCGCTGACGTGACGGCAGTTGAGATGGAAAATACCGCTCTAGTCCTGGAGACTGAGCGAGATACAACAGTTGTCCACGACAAGAGCCCGACGCAAGATCTTGAATTCCCTGCAGCAGCAGCCGAACTTCACGAACGTGAGACCGGCGAAACACATCCTTCGTTCGCCGAAGAGGTCGAACCGGCCGCAGAAGTGGCTTCGCAGAATGCCGATTGGGGAATGAACACGGTTGCTTTCTCATTCGCATTCCCGGGAGGCAATAGCGCCGAAGATGTAGAACCCGTCGCAACCGATGCGGTCGAGGAGCAGGACTCGTTCGAGTTCTCGGCAGTGACGGAAGGATATTCATCGGGAGACGATGGTTTGTATCAGACCGAAGAATACGCACCCGTTCCGTCACCGGCAAGCGTCGAAGAAGAATTCGCGGCCGTTCCGACTCCTACCTTGGGATTCGTAGAGCAAGCTCCGCAATTAGAACCCGAAGCGTTTACTTTTGAAGCGATAGAGGACGTAGAACCTGCGGCGGAGGAAACAAGCTTCGAAAGCGCCGTTGAATATCACGGGTCATCAGTTGAAGTCGCCGAGGTTGAAGCAGTAGGAGAATCCCTGGACGAAGGTTCGATCCCGATGCCGATCGACTTCACGGTTGCCGATGTAATGGCTACGACCGGATATGAGACCAGGCTGGTCACCCCGGAACCGGTCGTGACACAAACAGCATGTCCGTTCTGCAAGGCTCACAACCCGGCCCAGGCATTCACGTGCGGAAGCTGCCTTGCGACCCTGACCCTTTCCGATCTAGAGATGCTTCTTGCGAACTCGCATGCGGACAAGGCTGCGTTGCGGGGTGCAGTGAAAGAAATGGAAGCGCTTCGCGAACTCCGACCGCTATCCGAGAAGGAGCTGACTAATTGCGGAGTCGCATTTCTAAACCTTCGCGACTTCGACGCAGGACTCAGCTATCTTCAAGAAGCTTCACAGCTTAATCCAAATAATGTTGTGCTCGGTAGCCAGGTCAATTCACTGTTGATCCGCCTTGATGAGATCAAGCGACAGGAAGAGGCGTCAGAGGCAAGGCCAAAGGAAAAACGGATCCTTGTTGTTGACGACAGCGCCACGGTTAGAAAGCTTATCGCCGGAAAGCTCGAAAAGTCCGGGCACCAAGTCTTCTGCGCGGCCGACGGAATCGAAGCCATTGAGCAACTCGATAATATGATCCCGGACCTGGTCCTTCTCGACATCACGATGCCCAGAATGGACGGCTATCAGGTGTGTAAAGTGATCCGCAGTAAAGACTCCACCAAGGACGTTCCCGTTGTGATGATCTCCGGAAAAGATGGCTTCTTCGACAAAGTTCGGGGACGTATGGCCGGCTCGACAGGTTACATAACCAAGCCGTTCGGCCCCGAAACACTGATGAAAGCGGTCGAAACCTACCTCAGCGGCGCTCCTGTCGAAGTATAACGTCACGCCACCTCTGACCTTTATGCCACTGGATAATCTGCCGTCGTCAGCCGGGCCTTCACAGGCTTCCGCTGACGATGAGCGATCCACGAAAGACTCGGTCGCCGAAACTACTCATAAGTTCGTTTCGTTCTACCTGGGCGAAACGCACTATGCCGTGCCGGCCCGAGCCGTTGCCGAGGTAACGGGTCATCTGACCCCTACGCCTTTGCCGGACGGTCCCGCTTCGTTATTCGGTATCGCCCCTTACCGCGGCGATATCCTCGCGATCGTTGACATAGGTGCATCACCAGGTTCAATTGATCCCGCAAAACGAAAGGCGGTCGTCCTGAGGCCGATCGGCGACGAGGTCGAACTTCCTGTTGCATTCAACGTCGATCGAATCGGCGAGATGTTGCAGGTCCGAGCTGAAGACGTGAGATACACGTCATCAACTGATTCCTTCAGCGAGTACCAGACCTCGATTCAAGGCAAACCGGTCTTTTTGGTCGACCCCTCGCGCATCGTTGATCTCCTTTCCCTTTGATCAAAACATGAAGTCGTCCTCACGATCGGTAATAAACTCTCTTAAAGGCCGTATCTGGCTCGCTGCGGGAACGCTGGCTGTCGCCGATTGCCTTCTCGGACTCGGCGCCTATCTCGTTCTGACGTTTCTCTCCGCCGATCCGTTTCTAACATTGTTTGCAACTATCGTACTCTTGACCGGTGCATCGCTCGGTTTTGGTTGGCTGCTCGCAAGGGATCTTCTGAAGCCCGTTGAGGAAGTAGCCCTGTTGGCGCGATCACTTGAACGAAGTCCGTCCGCGTCGCTTCCGCGAACGACCGGGGCTATCGAGACCGATCAACTTCTCCAGACTCTCCATAAGAACGGCCAGCAGCTTCGAAACCTAATATCTGTGATGGACGACGTTGCCGCCGGCAAGACCGAAGCGGCGACGATCCCGCTCGAGACGTCCGACAAGCTGAGCTCCTCATTCCAAAAACTTGTTGCCAAGGTTACTGACTCGATCTCGGCTAAGAACGATCTCGACGAGCTGCGAGCGGCGGTCGCTCAGCTCTCAAGTGATGTGTCCAAGGTCCGAGGCGGCCAACTGGATCTGCATCTCAAGACCGACCAGCCGCAAACAAAAGAGATCGCCGACGTTCTCCGGTTTCTGACGACCAAACTCGCCGGGCTCACGCAGCAGATATATGCGACGACATCCGAATGCGAACGTGCTGCGGCTGACGCACGGTCGTGTATCAAAAGCAGCTTAGACGCGATCGACCAGCGTGGGGTGACCTCTGCCGCAAGAGAGCTTGGTCACGAAAACTCGAAGTTAGAGGCCCTGTTAACCGAGCTATCCGTCGCAGTGAAGGGCTCGTCGGATCTTTACGATGGATACGTTGCGGACAACGCAGGCTCATCTCGAATTGCAGACGCTTCTCAGCAGCTAAAGAGCGGGGTCATCGAAACCGGTCGCCTCGTTCAAAAACTCCGCAATCGCACATCGGTAGTCTCTCAACTGGGGCGTCAGGCGCAGGATATCTCGAAACGCTCCAATCTGATCGCCCTCAACGTTTCGATAGCCTCGAACGGACTCACCTCTTCGGATGTGCTGGTATCGGAGATCGAGAATTTGTCGACAAGGTCTGAAGAACTGCACCGGCAGATCCTATTCGCAGGTGAAAGCTTTAACAGCGAGATCGCGGGCATCGAGAAGGAGATCGCTTCTCTTTCCGAGTTTGCTCCAGATATCAGCCGCTCCCTGAACGCAAGTGTGCAGGTCTCACACTCTCTCTGCGAACAGATCGCCCGCATTGGCGAACTTGAGCAACAGATAAGAGCGGCGTCGGAAGCTGAAAGCCTCGAAAACGACAGGCTCAAAGGGATTATCGAAAAGTTCTCGGACGTTAGCGTTGCGAGCTCAATGCTGCGTGAATCTGAATCGAGCATCCAACGGTTCCCTGTCTTGCTCGAAGCCCTTAGGGACTCGGTCTCAGACCTTAAGATCTCTACCTCATCTCAACGACGCCCAGCACCGGCGATGCCCGTTTCGATTCAGGAACCGGCCACGCCATCGATCGAGCCCCGAGACGCTAGTCCGAAAGCCTCTTTCGACACCTTTGTCGCAACAACCGCACCTGAATTTCGACCTGAGCCAGCGATCCCGGCCGCGGCGCAAACTCAACCGCTCACTCCGCCGTCTGCGGCATCCACCACCGGTTTCGAAACGCTGATCGACATGACCGCACACTTTGGAGAGAACTAACGAGCAATGGAAAGTCCACTTTGGAATCTCATCCTTAAAGCTTCGTCTGCGGTCGCATGCTTGCTTCTGTTGATGGCTGCGGCATTGATACTGGCCGCGCAATTTGGCTCATCGAACACGCTTGCTCCGGGTATCATCACGCTGATCTTCGCCGTCGCAGTCAGCCTCGCGGCTATCGCACTTCTTAATGTCTCGAACAATAGCCAACGGTCAGAGATACGCACCGCAACTGAGAAAGTTCACCGCCTGTCGCAGGGCGAATACTTTGACGACATCCCGTCGTCGATTCTTGGTGACGAACTTAAAGAAGCCTCGGATTATCTTCGGCTTCGAGCACAAGAGATCCGCAAGATCGCAGGCGGCGATGTTACTGAAAACGTATCGCTTCGAACCGACTCGGATCACTTCGGCGATTCGTTGCAGCATCTTGTGGAGCGTCTACGATTCACGCTCGGAACCCACGACACGCGCGACCGTTTGCAGCGTTCGATCGTCAAACTTCTCGATGAAGTGTCCGAGGTTTCCGCGGGCGACCTAACCGTCCAGGCCGAAGTAGGGCCGGAACTTACGGGAGAGATCGCGGAAGCGTTCAACCAAATGACACGTAACCTTCGCTCTTTGATCAAACAGGTGAAGGACGTAACGATGCAGGTCGCCGCATCTGCAAGCGCGATCAACGACACTACCGAACAGCTAGCCGGCGGAAGCGTCGCACAGGCTTCCCAGATCGCGAGGACGACAACTGCCATCGCGAACATGACGCAGCAGGTTCAGGAAGTTTCACGCAACGCGACTCTTTCAGTTGAGGTCGCCGCAGGTTCCCTCAATAGTGCCCGCCTCGGCACGCAGGCGGCCCGAGAAAATATCGAGGCGATGCGCTCGATCCGCAAGCAGGTGCAGGAAACCGCAAAGCGTATCAAGAAACTTGGAGAACGGGCACAAGAGATCGCTCAGATAACCGGAATGATCGACGATCTGTCCGACCGTACAGGCCTGCTCGCACTCAACGCGAGCCTCCAAGCAGCAGCTTCCGGAACGTCTAGTTCGGGCTTCGCTCATGTCGCGGAGGAAGTCGAACGGCTCGCCGAAAGGTCTAATCGTCTCACGCAACAGATCTCGGGCCTCACTCAATCGATCAACGTCGAAACCAAAGAGGTTGTGGCCTCGATGGAAGAAACTATCCGCGAGGTCATCGACGGATCAGCCCTCGCCGACAAAGCGGGACGGTCGCTCGTTGAGATAGAAGAGGTATCGACCCAACTTGCCGAACTTCTGCGGTCGATCTCCGAATCGACCCGCTTCCAGGCAAAGAGTTCTGAGGACATAGCAAACTCCATGTCCGGTATTTCCGAGGTTACCGCGCTCGTACAAAAGGGTTCGAATCGGGCGGCGGAATCGGTAAAAACGCTCGTTGCGCTATCGCACGAATTGCGGCAGTCCGTCTCACCATTCAAACTTCCCGTCGACCTTCACCAATCGATGAACGGCACTTCCGACCATCGCTTCGTCAATTGATCAATTAATTAATGGTAATGGGTTCCAACCAGCTCCAAACTTTTCTCGGACAGTCTCTCCAGCAGATCCCCGCGATTCGCCGATCGCTCACGGCTGCGGCGGGCGGATCCGACCTCGATCTGGGATCGTTTCGTACTCAACTCGTCGCTCTTGCCGAGGCCGCTTACGTCCTCGGCCAGGAAGAGGTAACAGAATTCGCGCTCGCGGTCGAGTCGCAGACCGGTTCGCCCAATGGACTGGAATCTGCCCTCAGCCTGCTATCCAAACTCGAAGCATCGCTACTCCGCTCCATGCTTGAGGACGAGAGTTTTGCTCTGGATCTCGACGAAAGCGAGGTCATCTTTGCCCAAACTGAAGAAGAACCTATCTCTTTCCTATTCGATACTTCAGCCGCGCCCCAGCCCGTGCAGACGGACCAGCCAGAGCTGGTCTTCCACCTCGAGGATGAGGTCGAATTCGAACCAGCTACCTTTACATCTGACTCGGCAGACGAATTTGAAGTCGACTCGGAATTGCTTGACATATTTGCCGAAGAGGCTCAAGAGCTTCTTCAGAGCATCGACGCGAGTCTCAACAATCTGTCGAAAGACCGAAATGATAGCGATTCGCTTTGGGAGATCCGCCGAAACGCACACACCTTCAAGGGCTCCGCCGGCATAGTCGGACTGAAGCAATTATCGGAAGTTGCACACCGGGTCGAGGACCTGCTTGATCGCCTGGCAGAAACGAAGTGCGGAGCGAATGATCAGATCATCCAATTGCTGCACAATTCCACGGGTTGTCTAAAGGCTCTGGTCAGCGGCGAGCGTTCCGATTCGCTTTTCCAGTCGATCTCTAAGCTCTATTACGATTTCGACATTACGCTAACGTCACTCGATCAGCCTGCTCCTATGGTCAGGCAGGAGATCGAATTGACTCCGGCATCCGATGTCATCGTTGCCAAGGAATTAGTTGAAACTGTGGCCGTTTCCGATCCGTCGATGCTGTTGGATCGGGCCAGCCTTGACCGATTGTTCGGAGCCGCGGCGGCCGAGGCTTTCGTGCCGAAACCCGCTACCTCACGATCAGTGGTCAGAGTTTCGCTGGATAGACTCGACGATCTAGTCCGGATCGTACGGGATATGCTTATCGGCCGCTCTGTCTTCGAACAGAATCTAAAGTCGCTCGAAAGACAGATCGACGATCTGCACAACGCAACGCGGCGGCTGCAGACGACGAGTACAAAACTCGAGATCGACTTCGAAGCCTCAATGATGGGCTCCGGCACTTCACTCCTGCAGCGAGGAAGTGGCAGCCCGATCGCTCAAGGTTCTTTCGACGAGCTTGAGTTCGATAAATACACGGAGTTCCACCAGAGCACCCGAGAACTGGCCGAGATGACGAGCGATACGTTCTCGATCAATTCTTCGCTCGACCTGCTTCGCGGCGGCTTTGAATCAGTATTCGACGAACAGCGTCGACTTATCGACGACCTTCAGGAGTGGCTGCTTCACGTCCGTATGGTCGAGTTCGGTTCGCTCTCGCCACGGCTGCAGCGTGCGGTTCGCGTTACATGCGACGAGGAGCACAAGAAAGCAGAACTACGTGTCGTCAATGAATCGGTCGAGGTCGACACGCAGATCCTCGATTCCTTGATCGAACCGCTGATGCATCTCCTCAAAAACTCGGTCGCACACGGGATCGAGGATGCGGAGACTCGCCGCCTCCTGGGCAAACCCGAATCGGGATCTATCGAGATCGCGGTCGAAAACGACGAGACGCATATTGTCCTACGAGTATCCGACGACGGCCGCGGAATTTCGCCGGAAGCAGTAAAAGAAAAGGCGATAGCTCTCGGCGAGCTCACCGAAGAGCAAGCCGCAGAAATGCCCGACGAGGAAGCTCTTGAACTCATCTTCCTACCCGGACTCTCGACCGCCGAGAAACTTAATCTAAGTGCGGGCCGTGGGGTCGGAATGAGTATCGTAAAGGAAAGCATCGCCGCCGGCCGAGGTTCGATAATGATCGAATCTACATCGCTAAAAGGAACCACATTCGTCGTACGCATGCCGCTCGCTTTGGCGGTAACCAAGGTTTTGCTCACCAGGGTTTCTGGTCGCACCTATGCCCTTCCGCTCCGTCCGATCACGCATATCGCCGAGCTGACCGACGACGTTTTCGCGGGAATTGACGGCAAGAAGGTCGACATTCTGGGCAAGAAACTTCCGCTTTATCAACTGCCCGCGTTTCTTGGGAACGAACCTGTCGAACCCGCCGAGCTGCTTGGACGCTCCGCACTTGTCTATGAATCCGCGGACCGCTCGTGTGCGATCGCTGTTGAAGAGCTGCTTTCAACGGAAGAGGTCGTCATTAAACCGCTTGCCAAGCCTCTCGACCGGATCAACGGCATTCTCGGTGCGGCGATCCTCGGAAACGGTGAGCTTGTGCCGATAATCGATATGCATTCGCTTCTCCGCAAAAAGACGCCGAGCAAGCCTATAGCCGCACCGCCGCCGCCGCGGGAAAAGACGATCTCCATCCTCATCGTCGACGACAGTCCGAGCGTCCGCCACATGACCTCTAAGGTTGTTAAATCGGCGGGATGGGAGCCGCGAACCGCGAAAGACGGGCTCGACGCACTCGAGCAGCTCAAGGCATGCGACGGACTTCCCGCGATCATCCTCAGCGACATCGAGATGCCGCGGATGGACGGATACGAGTTTGCCTCGTCGCTTCAACGCAGCGAACAATTCAGGCACATTCCCGTAATAATGATCACCTCGCGAACCGCCGAAAAGCATCGTGAAAAGGCGCTCGAAAGCGGCGTCTCGCAATATCTGACCAAACCATACGAAGACCGCGAACTGATCGATTCAATAAAGATCTTGGCTAATCTTACTTAGCCGGAGGTTTGCTAGGCCGAAGTTCGACCTTGCTCGGCAGCGCCCGCTCAGGCATGTGGAGCAAGTCAATGATCACCTGCGCGACATCGGCTGGCTGCAATTGCCATGACTTCGCATCACTCGGCGTGTCGCCTCCGAAGGCCGTGTTCACGCTGCCCGGACAAATGTAGCTGACCTTGATATTGTCCTGCCGAACCTCCTGCATCAAGGCTTCGGAAAATCCGTTCAAACCAAATTTCGAAGCGTTGTACGCCGCCATTTTCGGATGCGCGTTTTGACCGGCGAGTGAAGAAATATTGAAGATATATCCCCCGCCGCGCTGCTTGAGAAGCGGGATCGCGTGATGACAGCAGTAGAAAACGCCGTTGAGATTCGTCTCGATCGTCTGGAGCCAATCCTCGGCAGTCAACTCCTCAACGGTTTTGCCGAAATATCCAACGCCCGCGTTATTGATCAGGATATCGACTCCTGCATAAAGCCGTACGCACTCGGCGAGCATCATCTTAACCTGCGCTTCGCTTCTGACGTCGCAAAGCTCACCATCGATCGGTCCGAACTGCGACAGCCTCGACATCGAATCTTTCAGATCCACCTTGTCGCGGCCACAGATAAACGCCGTCGCTCCCTCTTTCAACAGCCTTTCAGCGATCGCATAACCAATTCCCTTCGCCCCGCCCGTAACGACCACTACTTTCCCTTTTAGATCCATTTAGTTCGCCTCGCCGTCATCCGCCTCTTTTTCAACTCTCGGCATCTTGATCCGCGGAGGCTCCCAATCTGCAAGTTTCCGCCAAACGAGTGTAAGGCCGTCCTTATCCATCTCGACCACTCGAAACACGACGGTAACATCCCGGCGTTTGTCGTAATCGAGTTCGTTATAACTCACTCCGCCTGCCGAACGGACAACCTTTCCGCGATATGCGATCGCCCGAATCGCGTATGTTCTATCAACCTGCGGATCGACCTCCTTCGCATAAACAAAGTTGCCGAATCGTATTCCCCGAGTAAGATTTTGGTCGATCGTCACCACCTCTTCGGGCGTCGTCGACGGTTCAAAGCTGATCAGATACGAGATCCCTTCGGTTGAGAGCGAAGCATTCTCGATCGGTATATTCCCGAGGTCGACAGCGATACCGTGCATAAAAATGCCGGTCATCCGTAATTTATCATCGACATATGTAATGTCGGCCAAATGTCGAAGCCGATAGCCTTCTGTTCGAAATGAAAACGAATTTCCCGCGCCTGGGAACGAGTATTTCAAACACGCCTCTGCCACATTAACGACCCGCTCGCTGTACACACAGCCTCGATCCGGAGCGAGGCGAACAATGCCGGTCCCGTCCGCCTTTAGCAGCGAAGCATATTGCTGAAAGAAAGAAGCATCCGGGGCAAGCGACGCGGTCTCTTTACTTCCCGGCTTCTTGTAAAGCGGGGCGATCAGCCACTGTAATCGCACAACGCGCGACGCCAGCCGGTCCGACTCTGAAACGGGATTGAGCGGAAAGTTCTGCGGAAACCTGCTCACGGCCCGAGTCTGAAGAGTCTGCGAAGAGCTGTTTTGCGGAGCAGGAGTCGAACTGGGTGGCGGAGCCGGCGGCGGGGAACTAGTCGGCGTTTGCGCCGCGATCGCGAGTGCGGCAGCAAGACCGATCGTGAAAGAAATGACAAATTTCATCATCCGCACGAGAACCCAAAATGGAGTTAAGGAACTAAAGTTTCGCCCTCAATATATCATTAACAACTTTCGGATTGGCCTTGCCTTGCGAAGCCTTCATCACCTGGCCCACGAAAAATCCGAATAGCTTCTCGTTTCCGCCACGGTAGGCAGCAACGTTCGCATCGTTTGCAGCGATCACCTCATCGACAATCTTCTCGATCGCAGCAGTATCCGAGACCTGCTCGAATCCTTTTTCCTCGATCACCTTGGCTGCCGGTTTGCCCGTCGCGAACATCTCCGCGAACACCTCTTTCGCCTGGTTGTTATTGATCTTGCCCGACTCGACTGTGACGATGAGCTCTGCGAGATCTTCGGCAGTCGTGAGGCTTTCAGTCGCCGATTTCCCCGAACTGTTCAACTCGCGCGTAAATTCCCCAAGCACCCAGTTAGCCGCCAGCTTTGGATTCGCCGTTATGCGAGCGACCGTCTCGAAATACTCAGCGAAAGATTTATCACCAACAAGCTGCGAAGCGTCGGAATAATTTAGCTGATAGGTTTCGACGAACCGATCCCGCATTACATCCGGCAGCTCGGGCATCCGGGCCTTCACGTTCTCTATGAACTCCGCGGTCACGTTCACCGGCTGAAGATCGGGCTCGGGGAAATATCTGTAATCGTGAGCATCTTCCTTCGAACGCATCACTCGCGTCCGATTGTTCTTCTCGTCCCACAGCCGCGTTTCCTGCGCGACCGGCTCCCCGGCCTCGTGCGCGACTATCTGTCGTTCGATCTCATATTCGATCGCCTTTTGCATGAACCGCACTGAGTTCAGATTCTTTAGCTCAACCTTGTTATTGAACGCTGTCTCACCGACACGCCGCACTGAAACGTTCGCCTCGCAGCGAAGATTCCCTTTTTCCATATCCGCGTCGCTCGCCCCTACCCACTGCAGAACTCGCCTGACGTGATTCACGTAATCATAGGCCTGCCACGACGTACGAAAATCCGGCGAGGTAACGATCTCACTGAGCGGCGTCCCGGCACGGTTAAGATCCACGTAGGAATATTTATCGACGTCCGGCAGCCCCTCGTGGACGTTTTTACCCGCATCTTCCTCCAGATGCATCCGTTGGATGTGGATCTCCATTGGCTTCCATTCCGTCGAGTGACCCGACGCATCACGCTCGGACGTCATTATCGTGAGGTTGCCGTTGGCCGAAAATGGCTTATCGAATTGCGAGATCTGATAGCCCTTTGGCAGGTCCGGATAAAAGTAATTCTTGCGCGCGAATATTGACGTTTCCTGCACTTCGAGCCCAAGTGCGAGCGCAGCCTTTGCGCCAAGTTCGATCACATTTCGATTCAGAACGGGCAACGCTCCCGGCAACCCAAGGCACACCGGGCACGTATTCGAATTCGGCTCGCCGCCGGTCTCGACCGCACAGCCGCAAAAGATCTTCGTTGCCGTCGCCAACTGAGCATGGATCTCCATGCCGATAACCGCTTCCCAACCTTCTTTCATATGTAAAAAACGCGAACTATAACGAATGATAGTCCGCGCTCCGAATAATTCAAAGTTTTCGTCCGAAAACTATCTCGGCCGTCTGACCGTTCGCCACGCAGGCCCCTGTCGCTGTGGGATCGTCGGGGAGTAGATGGACGCCGGACGACCACCGGGCTCATAGATGATTCCCACCGGCGTTGCCCGATAGGTTACCGGAAACCGCGTAGGCCTTACCCACCGTCCTCGCCTTCCAAAATAGGGGTTCGTGTTGGTGAAGTAGCCTGGGTATCCGAGGCTGTCACTTGGCACTACAACGTTCACCGTCGAGCCTCTAGCTTCGATTTCCCGTTGACGCGCTTCTGACTGAAGCCTCTCCTCCTCCAATCGCAACGCCCGCAATCTCGCTGACAATTCTGCTCGATCCTTGGCATTTGCCGCTTCCTGCTTCGCGACATCTTCCTCGCTTAAGCCAAGCTTCGCGTAATACTGCTTCAGCTCTTGGTCTGCCTGCATCCGCTTTTGCTTGAACTTCTCGAGGTCGGCATTCGTCACCGTCTTACCCTGAGCCGCCGCAAAACCGACACATCCAACCAGTACACAAAGAAAGAACAACACTCTTTGTTTCATATCCTTTTACCTCTCGATAGAATCATTCTATCTCCAACCGGCTAAATTGTCAGTAGATTTCATCCCCGCGAGCCAGGATGTCGTCCTTGCATCTTATTCGTCCTATTCTTCATGTTCTGTGGCTCAGATCCTCCAACCACAGAACAAAATGAATGAAAAACGCGCTAGAACCCGAAGCTCACACCGACTCGCCCATTCCTGGGAACCGTCCGAAATCCGTTCTCAATGTAGTCCTGATCGAACAGATTCTCAATGGTTCCAAAGACACGGAGGTTGAATCTCTCCTTGCTGATCGGGAATGTATAACCCGCCGTGAGGTCGACGCGTCGATTCCCTCCAAAGCGATAGAGGTAAGTCTTGTAGGACGAATTACTAAAGATCGGCGCAAGATAATCGCTTGTAGCCACAAAGTCCGCATTTACCCAAAACCGCTTTATCCGCTGCGTCGCGACCAACGTGAATTGATGCCTAGGTATCCCGAGCGTATCGATCACGCCCGTTCCGCCAACCTGCGGCGACCGCTGATCACTATTCGTAAACGTGTAGGATGAAAAGATATCCGTCGCTCGGGTCGGTTTGAAAGTTCCGCTGAACTCCGCTCCACGACCAATGCCACCCTTCGTATTTAGATAACCGAAGAATCTATTATCCGGAACGCCGCCAAATCCTATGACGTCACGCAGATGCGTGTAGAAATAGGTCGCCGTAAGCTGTACCCGGTTTGACGCGAGGTCTTGCTCGACTCCCGCATCAAGTGCGATCGTTTTCTCCGGCTTCAATCCCGGGTCACCCAAGGCGACAAACTCCGTTACCATGTACGTGCTGAAATACGATCCGAACCGCTCGTAGAGCGAAGGTACTCGATAGCCGTTACCAACGTGGGCTCGAAGCTTTGTCCCGCTGCTGCGAAAGTAGTACGAGGCAGCTCCGTCGAACGTGTATGCCGCCTCGGGCTCAACAGCCGTCGTGTTGGCGAACAGCGTATTGGTTAGACTGAACTCCGGCAACTTCAGCTCGAACCACTGCACGCGAACACCGCCCGCTAGCTGTAGCCGTCCGCCGTCGAGCGAGATCACATCCTGAGCGAAGAGCGTGTGGCTTGATTGAAACGCACGCGTCCAGTTATCGTCCGTGCCGCTGGGAGTAAGATTCTCGTTCGAATATTTCTCGTACTCGAATTCGTATCCTGCCTTGATCGTCTGAAAGCGCGGAGCGAAGTTGAGGTTGACGTTCGCCGTATGGATCAGCCCATCGTTGTGCGACGTCGAGAACCCAGTGTCGTTTTGTCGATTCGTCTGAAGCCCCGAGTAGTACCCGCTCACCCAGATTTTCGTATTGAAAAGATGCGTAAACGTCACGACAGTGTTCAAGGCCCGTGACTCCTGGATCGCGTCCGGATCATCTAGGTCTGCAACGAAGTTCACGCCTTCGGCCGCATCGATTACCGCCGCGTTCGTCGCAGGAGGGTTCGATGTCGTATCCGGACTAGCGTTCAAGCGAACGCGAGCATCAGAGAAAAAGAACCTGACACCGATCGAAGTCTTGTTCGTCGGCTTGAAGTCGAACCTCGGCTGAAAATTTGTATTCGACGCGTTGTCAGCTCCGTCGATTCCTTTCGTATATGCCGTTCGCGAAACACCGACGTTGAAGCCGAACTTCCCGTCGTCGGTTCCGTAGCTTGTATTGCCGCGAAAACGCCCCATACCGAGTCCACCGAACGCTCCCGACACCTGACCGTGCCAGCCGCTCGGAGCTGTCGGCGTGATGAAGTTCACTGTCCCGCCGATCGCATTTGTTCCATACAACGACGAGCCCGAGCCGCGAAGCACTTCCACCTTCGAAACACTAGTCAACGTGATGTCGCTCAAGAAACTGCCGACCTCACCGTTGATCGCGGCCGCATCCCGAAACCGCACGCCGTCGATCAATATAGACGTATCCTGATTGCGCAATCCACGAGTCTTGATCGACGCCGTTCGCCCAAACCCGCCCAACTGCTGCACCCGAAGCCCCGGGATCGTCCGCAGACTGTCGACAAGTGTGATGTCCGCCCGGTCCCGCATCTCTTGTCCGGTAATTACGTTGACTGTCTTGGAAACTTCGTCGATCGGTTGAGGCTTGTCCGCAGATACCGTGACGCTTTCGCGAATCGGCTGCGGGGATGGTGTTGGATCCGGACTACTTTGCGCAGACAAAGATGCCGCGCTCAAAAACAAAAAGCCTGATAATAGTACTGTTCTCATTTTGCCCTCTCCTGCCCACACGCAGGATGGTTCTAAGCCAAGACAAACGAGCAAAGTTCCCGACTTTAACGGTTGCGTGGGCAGCCCCGGATTCTCACCGGCGTTCCTCTGGATCGTTTGTCAAAAAGTAAGAGTGACGCGTTTACGCGTTCAAAACGCCTGACGGCGTCACCCTTACGCTAATAAACATTCGTAACTCTCACCTTCCCGCTTGCCGGATTCGCATCCAGCAACACTTGCACGTTGTAAACCTCATTCAAATTCGCCTCGGTCAATACCTCTTCGGGCGTTCCGAATGCAAAGACTTCCCCGCCGCGAAGCAGCATCACGCGATCGGCAAATTCCGCCGCAAGATTCAGATCATGCGTGATCACGATCGCCGAAGCCTGACACCCTCGGCAGCGTTCGCGGACCAGTCGAAACATCATCGCCTGATGCGCAAGGTCAAGATTCGCCGTGGGTTCATCCAGAAGCAACACGCGAGCATCCGTCGCCAACGCCCTTGCAAGCACGACCCGCTGCCGCTCGCCCCCCGACAGCTCATTCATCAACCGATCGCCGAACCCTTCGAGATCGCACTGCAACAAAGCATTCCTAGCAACGGCTATATCCTTCTCGCTCTCCCAGCCGAAAGCTGACCCGTTCGAAAAACGTCCAGCCAGCACATACTCGATCACCGTGACCGGAAACTTCGTCTCATTCTCCTGAGCTACAACCGCAACCTTCCGTGCGATATCCCTACGCGAATGCTCACGCAACGGCGACCCATCAAGCTTCACCTCACCGCTTGAGATCGGGATCGTTCCATTTAGCGATCTGATCAGCGACGTCTTACCCGCCCCGTTCGGCCCGAGCAAAGCGATTATTTCTCCGGGACGCAAATCGAAACTCACCCCGCGAACCACCTCGCACGGCCCATATTTTATCGAGATGTCCCTTGCTTCCAGCATCTGAACTCACAGGCAGAAACACGTTCGTTAGGGTGTGTCCAACTCGGTCTAACTTCTCCTCAACAAATAGATAAACACCGGAGCACCGACCAACGCCGTGATCGCCCCGACCGGCAGTTCCCTTGGAGCGATCGCCGTCCGAGCGATCAGGTCCGCCAGCACCACAAAGATCGCTCCTGCAAACGCTGACAGCGGCACGACCAACCGGTTGTCGCTCCCGATGGCAAGCCTTACGAGATGCGGGACGATCAGCCCGACATATCCCACCGAACCGCTCGCCGCAACCGCCGTCCCGACCAGGAGACTCGACAACCCGAACACGACCAACCTAACGCGCCCGACCTCGACGCCGAAGTCCATAGCATCACGCTCGCCGACCATCATCAGGTTCAACGCCCGGGCCTGCGACGACAAAACTATAGTCCCGACGGTCGCAGAAGCAAGGGTCAGATAAAACCCGTCGTACGTCGCCTGAGACAGATCGCCGAGCAGCCAAAAAGTAAAACCCCTCAGGCGAGCCGCATCCAAAACGCTAGTCAGCAGCACGATGATCGACGAAAGAAACGTCGTCACGATCACGCCAGAAAGCACCAGTCGCTCGACGTTCATTCCGGCCCGCGACCGCGCCATTTGATACACCGTGAACGTAGCTACACCAGCACCTGCAAACGCCAACACCGGCCGTGCGAACGAAAAGCTCTCAAAGAACACAAACGCCAGCATCGTCCCCAACGCCGCTCCGTTCGAGACGCCAAGCAGATAAGGCTCAGCCAGCGGGTTCCGCAACAACGCCTGCAGCGA
>JBDSLC010000015.1:0-10922 GCA_039916585.1 Pyrinomonadaceae bacterium
AGAAAGAGAGGGTAGGCAATTCGCCTACCCTCTCTTATTACGTATGCAGCCTTTCGATCAGGTCTGCCGGATCGCTTCCAAGAGCACTATTCCCACGCTGGTCGAGAGATTGAGGCTGCGAACCTTAGGGTTCGGCATTGGTATTGTGATGCTGTTCGGCGCATTCGCCTTCAACAGATCGGCCGGCAGCCCCCGAGTTTCGGGTCCAAAGACGAGAAAGTCACCGTCCTCGAAATGCCAGTCAGTGTATGGCCGAGTGGATTTGGTTGTAAGATATACGAATCGCGATTCCTGATTGGCGGCATGAAGAGACTCAATATCAATATGCCGATGGAGTCTAACCTCCGTCCAATAGTCGAGCCCTGCCCGCTTTAGCGTTCGGTCATCCATCCTAAATCCGGTTACGCCGACGATGTGAAGATGGGTGTTCATTGCCGCGCAAAGGCGGGCAATATTGCCGGTATTCGGCGGGATCTCAGGTTCGACTAATACGACGTTGAACATCGGTCTCGTACGGTTTTGAGCATCCTTTCCGCGCCGCTATTCATCAATCTTTCTGACATTGGCGCGGCGAAATGCCCATAAACATCAATTATGCTACAATCCGCCTTTGTTCTGAAGAATCCAGCGTATTTTAAGTCTCCGGGGAGCAATTCAAGAGTGTTTCTTTTTCTCAGGTCATTATTGGTTATTTTTGTGTTTGCGGCGGCTTTCGGGGTCCTCGGTCAGGATGCGCCTACACCCACTCCGGCGCCTGTATCAACCGCTACCCCGGTTGCAGCTAAGCCGGTGTCCATGAAAGATGCGCTGGCGAATCCGACCGCCGAGACTGTTACGGAGACCTCGCTCTTCGTTTACGCACTTGCGGGCGGCCGGCCCGTTCTTGAGCAAATAAGGAAAACGACCATCGAGCGCGGCAAAACTTCCCTAATGAATGGCGAAGGACGGATGGAGACCGCGAACTATCAGAAATGGGTCATTCGCGGTTCGTCGATCGACAAGGAAAAGCTTAGGGTTGACCACGAATTTCCGACGGTCCGTTACTCGTTGATCTTGAACGACGATAAGACCTTCGGGGTTTTTGACGGTAATTCGTTTACGCCGACGGATCTGGCTTCGAAGGCATTTCAAAATCAGATATTTCGAGGACTGGACGGGCTGCTTCGATACAAAGAGAACGGTTCGACCATCGCGCTGGCAGGCAAAGAGAAGATCATGGCGGTCGAGTATCATCTTGTGGATGTTACGGATAAGGCTGGACGAAAGACCCGTTATTTTGTCAGTGCGAAAACTTATCGCGTAATGATGCTTGAGTATGAAGACGAAGGTAAAAAATACCGCCGAAAGTTCTACGATTACAATTACGCTCAGGGAACACTCGTCCCGTATAGAACGGTGCTCTATGAAGGCGACAAAGTCGTGGAAGAAACGGCTGTAGGTACGGTCACCTTCGGACAGAAAGTTGAAGAATCTCTCTTCCCGGCGGCTGCGATCCAGATGTAGTTAAGTCTTTTGCAACTTTTCCCGGGCTTGTCTGTGGAATGAATCGCCCCTCCCCGATTCAGAACCACGGGAGAGAATATGAACAAGCCTAAAGTTAGATCCCGTATAATCGCTATGGCTGCCGTGATCGTCCTCGGCAGCTTTTCTATTTTCGGCCAGGCCGCAGTGGCAGTCGATCAGAGCTACGAGGCAACTCTCTACGTAGTGATTGGTTCCGACGACGCTGCTCAGCGAGGCGATCTTCCGAGGTCTCTTGACGCCGTCTCAAAGCAGATCCGGGAGAACTTCCCCTTCAAGAGCTATAGCCTAATGAATACGTACTACGGACGGCTGGCAAACAACGGTTCGCTTGAGTACAAGAGTGTCTCTTCACTCAAGAACGCCCCTACTGAACTCGATTCGCCCACGTTCCTTGAATGGCAGTTGGCGAACTTCAAGACCGATTCGAGCAACTCCGGAAAAAACGCATTGAGCATGCAGATCTTTCGATTTGGAGCACGTGTCCCGATCGTGATCTCAAAGGCCGCCGGCGATGATCCGAAAAGTGTCGCCGTAACAAATTATGAATCTGTCGGCCTCACGCTAAGCAAGCTTTCGGTTTCCGAGAATGTTCCAACGTTGATCGGGACGATCTCGTTGCCGCGAACCACCGGGACAGTTTTTCGTGATGGCGATCAAGCCTGTCTAGACATCATTTCGCAACTTTACGGCTCGATCGGCGTGATTGAAACGACGGGCCGTATTTTGCGCCGATATAGAAAGTGAGCTGATAAAGTGTTTGACTGTATGGCCCTGGACAAAAACGAACTGGGAGCATCCGGCGAGACGAACCGGGCGTCAGGGCGACGTGTGTCCGACCATCAGCTAATTGCAAGAATCCGAAACGGAGACGAGGCTGCTTTCGGCGAGATAATGGCGCGATACAAGAATCCGATAACGAATTTTCTTTATCGATTCCTGAACGACTACGAAGAGGCGGTCGACCTCGCTCAGGAGACGTTCGTAAGGGTCTATTTCGCGATCGACCGATATCACACGAACTTCGCATTCTCGACCTATATCTATCGAATCGCATCGAATCTGGCGATCACCGAACTGCGGAAACGAAAACGACGTTCGGTCCTTTCCCTGACGGGACTTTTTCAGAGCGATGAAAGTGATACGACAGAATTCCAACCGCCCGATCTGCGGCCGCTTCCGGACCGGGACCTCGTTGAGGACGAGAAAAGCCGTGTCATTGCAAAGGCGATCGCGACCCTGCCGCCTAAGTATCGGATCCCTATCATCCTTCGCGATGTCGAGGGGCGGAGTTACGAGGACGTCGCCGAGTTGATGCAGTTAGGGCTTGGCACCACCAAATCGCGGATCAGCCGTGGACGAGGATTACTGAGAGAAAAGTTGACCGGATATATGCAGGATCAGAACGGGTGACGAATGAACGACGAAGAAGAAATATCGAGGATGCTCGCGAGTCTTAGGTCGGTCGATGCTCCTAGAGAGTTTGAAGGTGGAGTACGATCGCGGATCACCGCGCGCCGCGAGGAATCTACGTTGTGGCGGCCGAGTCGGTTCCTCGTATTGAAGTTCGCGCTTCCACTGTTGTTGCTTTTAGCGGGAGCTGGATTTCTGATCGTTTCCAATGACGGAGCTTTGAACGCGGATCTGGTTCCGCCAGTCGGCGATGCTACCCATAGCATTGCGATTATTGACGATAAGGAAGTAAGTGTGCCTGATGGGCCGAGTCCGACCAACGTAAATTCTCCGATAGCACAAGTTTCGACCCATCGTGGGGGTGGTAATGCGAGGACTGTTCCGCAAGGAGGATCGGCGGACATAGGATTGTCGCCGGATAATTCGACTTCCTTTCCAGATGGCGTCGACCCGCGCAACTCCAAGATCACGAACGGTAAGCCTCCCACAGGCGGTGCTATCGCTCCGGAAAGTGTGTTGTTGATGATCGGCATCTTGAGCACCTGCTCCTCGACAGGATGCGTTGCTAACTCCGTCCGGGTGGGAAGCATCGCGGCCGGAGCAGGGATTCAGGACGGGGACTGGATATCGGCGATCGATGGCCGTCCGATCAAGGCAGGCGGGGTGACGGGGCAATTTTCGGTTAGCGAGATCACGCTTGTCCGATCTGGGAGAATAATGAAAGTTCCGATCGGCCGGCCTTAGGGCTGTGTAGTCTCTCCGACCTTCGCGTCCTTTACCTCGGTTGTGAATTTTCTATAGTCGTAGGATTCGATCCGCTGATTGACGTCGATACCTTTGACAAGAAGAACGCGCACGGATAGGTTGATATCGGCAACAGAGGGCAGCCAGATCTCGTCGTTTATCCGCTGCTGTTCGAGGACGAATGACGCTCCCTTCCTTAGCTTCGCGAGCACGCCGCCGCCCACGTTATAACTATCAGCGAGGTAGGCCTCAAGCCGCGCCACTTGCTTGTCCTGCTCGTCTATCCACATCACGCCCGCCGTCTTGCCGAAAAACTTCAGCATACTTTTAGCGTTCTTGTAATCGAACGACGTGTTCGGCTCGAAGTCGAACACAAGTACGCTACGACCTCGGAACGTCTCGCGGCGAGGATTTACTAGATTGGACGCGCGGAGCAATTCGGCGATCGAAACCCGTGGGCCATCCTCTCGCGGCGGCCCGTCCTTCATCTCGGCCTTCCCGCGCTTTGCGATGATCTTGTCGATCTCTTCCACTCGCTCTTCCGCACCCTTGTCTTCGTCGCGCTGATCTTTTTCACTCAGGGGTCTTCCGTTCTTCTCGGTAACCCGCGAGATTCGATAGCCCTTGTAGAACGAAAGCTGTTTCGTCTCAGATTCACTCTCGCGAAGGATCCCATCCTTGCCAAGCTCGCGTTTCGTGTTTTTCTGGAAGTACGAATAACTGTCTAGGATCTTTTCGACCGCGTCCTCGTTCTCCTGCAGCTTAGTCAATAAGACTCGAGCGTCGGGTAGCGGCTCGCCGGAAACGGGCGGGAAGTCGAATGATGCTTGAGCGATCTGTGGATTCACGCGAATGTCGGTTAGCGAGATCTCGAGTTTCTCGTCACCTGTGGCGACCCAAGTCTTAAACGGAAAGACAATGCTGCCGATCTTTCTGTAATCCGCGTAGTCGATGACCTTTGTTGATTCGCCCGCTGGGATCTCTTCGCGAGTCAAAAACCCGGTGGCCGAATCGAAATAGAGTTTGATGTTCACACCCTTGTTGGTTGAGAACGTCAACACGTTGTTCGGTCGGCCGTCGATAGTGACTGTCCCGGCTCCGACTATCTTCGCCTTCTGCCTCTTGTAGTCGAGCCAGAGTGAATTTCGGAAAAGGGACTCGGCTTGGAAGTCGCTGCTTTTTTCGCCTGTCAGCGTGCTCAGACCGTTTCGCGAATCCCGCCGCCACCCAGATCGCCCGTTGTATCCGACAGAATACTCGACGCCGCTTAAATCGTAGGTCTCCGCATAGAGATTTGGCTTCGATGACCAAGACCTGAATGTGCCTATTGCTGCGTCGCTCAGGCGTCGAACTGAGCCAGTTCGTTCGAGCGAGATGATCGCCTGTAGACCCTTCGCTCCGCCCATCGCCTTCTCGGCTTGTTTAAGGACTTTTGACGGGGCCTGGGCCGCCCCCGCGAGAGAGAGAAAAAGGATAATGGCAACTGTAGAAAAATTACTCATTGACGTTTTAGACGCTTCGTAGCTCTGATTCACTGAGACTGATACGCGAACTCGCCTAGTCCCGTTGCACGGTCGTCGCTGGGAAAAGATACAGACCAAGAAGAAACAGAGCTACTGCAAAGAACTGAATATATCCGGTTGAACCGGCATATCGAGGAAGGTCCAGAAGCCGCGTTATTGCCTCCTGCCCCGGATTCTCGGTCAGGGTCTCAAACCATGTTCGACCTGCGGGAGCCGTCAGATTCGCAAGTACAAGGTACTTAGCGACGAAGGCGAGTCCGAAAAGGCCGCCGAGGCTGCGAAACAATTGACGCGGATCAAAATCCGCGAAGAGGTTGTTCCACAGCGTCCAGAAAAAGCAGAACGCTACGATCCAAAAGGTTAGGCCTTGTTCGGGGAGGAGGGAATTGAAGATCTGCGTTGCTGCCGCGAATAGGGATGTGATCACCAGGCCGTTCGCAGCGTTCTTAATCGGCGTGAAAGATTCAGAGAACCATCCGTCGACCCTTAAAACGCCCGACCGAGCGAAGAGCACGAGCAGGATGGCCCCAAAGATCAGGCACACAAGAGCGGGCCGGAAGAACACGAACGCCCCGTCCAGGCTGGCAATGCGGAGCCCACCCAATAGTGTGACGGTCAGAAATATCGCGGGTAGTACAATGTGGCGAAGATATAGAGTGTTGAGAGTAGCGCGACCGGGCTTCGCACGCGTTGGGGCGAGATCGATCTCGGTGTTAGGACTGCCCATCTCAGGTATATCCACTTCGTCTGCGTCAATGATGATCTCGTCGTTCATTTGCGTTCGCGAAGAACCTTTAGCGGATTAAAGTCGTCGGCCGTCACACGCAGCCCTTCTTCAAGCTCATTCTTGAGTTCCGCAGGCGTTCGAAGTTGGAGATCGGCGTCATCACTTCGGAAATTCTTGTCGGTAAAGTTTACGCGTTGAAGAGTTTCGAGAGCCTGTCTGAACAAGGCATCGTCGTTCGAAAGCCGTCCCCATCCCTGCCGGTAGTAACTGTAAGCTACGTAATACTGCGTCCTCGCATCCCGACGTTCAGGATCGGCCTTGGCTAACGCGTCGCGAGCCACGATGAAATTATCCTGACGGAATGCATTCAGCCCCTCACTATATTTTGCCTGATCTACCTCGTACGTTCCCATGATCACCTGACCTTTCGTCGCAGCGTTCTGGACAGTCTCGATCGCCTTAGACGAGATCTCCTCCAGCGAGCGTGGTTCGGCAGCGTAGAGAAATACGACGAAAACGCCGTAGATCAGCGCCATTGTAATTCCCAGAATCTGGATGTATTTCTCTTTCATTGCTATAATTCCCGCGTCCTTAGAATACACTCTTGCACCGCCCGTTTACTATGAAGAGAGCAGTCGTATCGCTCGCCTTAGCGTTCGTATTGGCATCCGTTTCGATCGCGCAGAGCGAATGGGTGGGCACCTATACTTTTGAGGAAGAAGGCGGAAAGAACGCCGGCGGAACGGTGATTTTCATCGGCCACGAGCTTGTCGTGATGGAAACTGATGACGGGCTGCGGGCGACGCTTCAGAGCAACGGCTACCAAACCTCCAAGGATCTGATCTGCACGGCGAAAGTTAAGGGGGCGAAACTCGAGATCTTTTTCGAGAGCTACGGCGAGAACAACATGTTCGAAACTTATGCGCCTGGCGACCTACTGCTAACGCTAGAGAAGAAAGCCGTCAAGGGTAAGACAGAGCTAGTCACTTGGTGGGGCAAATTTACGCCGATCGTGCCCGAGAAACCCAAGACCGGAAAAGTATTCTTCGCAAAAACCACAAAGATCGAGACTAATTAAATGAGATCAATCATCCTCGCGGCCGTTTTTACCGCCCTTTCGCTCACATCGTTCTCGCAAGCCTTCTACGTTGATATCGTCGTCGTCAACGCGAACGTTTACACTGGTAACAAGGCTCAGCCGACCGCTCGTGCGATGGCGATTAGCGGAACCAGGATCGTAGCCGTCGGGGCAGACGCTCAGATCCGGGCGATGGCCGGGCCCAATACGCGCGTGATCGACGCAGGCGGGAAAACCGTTGTCGCCGGGTTTAACGATGCTCATGTCCATTTCCTTGAAACGGGACAGCAGCTATCGTCCGTTGACCTGCGTGACGCGAAAACGCCGCAGGAGTTCGTAGCGAGGATAAAGGTGTTTGCAGCCAAGATACCGAAAGGCCGTTGGATACTTGGAGGCAAGTGGGATCACGAGAATTGGACGCCCAACTCGCTCCCCACGGCTGCCTTGATCGACACGGTTACGCCGGATAATCCGGTCTTTATAGACCGCCTGGACGGGCATATGGCGCTGGCAAACAGTCTCGCCATGAAGTTAGCGACCGTCGACAAGAATACGAAGGATGTCTCTGGCGGCGAGATCGTCCGCGATACGGGCGGAAGTCCGACCGGAGTGTTCAAAGACGCCGCGATGGAATATGTTTACAAAGTCGTGCCGCCGCCGAGTTGGGACCAGCGACTTGAGGCCGCCCAAGCGGCGTCCGATCATGCCGCCTCTCTAGGTGTCACGAGCGTACAGGATGTGTCGGCAGGAACCGACGTCGGTGTCTATCAGGAACTCATTCACCGCGGAACCCTCAAGACCCGCGTTTATGGATGCTCGCCGTTAAGCGAATACAAACGATGGTCGTCGACCGGCGTTCGTCACGCGTTCGGCGATGCGATGCTGCGTGTGGGATGCCTGAAGGGGTATGCCGACGGCAGCCTTGGATCAACGACAGCGTGGTTCTTCGATCCTTACCGCGACGCGCCGACTTCAACGGGTTTAGCGATGGCGGACGTGATGACAACGATGCGGTCGGACATTCAGGCTGCCGACAAGGCCGGGTTGCAAGTTCGAATTCATGCGATCGGAGACCGGGCGAATGCCACCATTCTCGACCATTACAAAGCGGTTGCAGACGCTGACGGCTCTAAGGATCGAAGGTTCACGATCGAACACGCTCAGCATGTACGAGTCGAAGACCTGAAGAGATTCGCCGGGCAAAAGGTCGTCGCTTCCATGCAGCCGTTCCACATTATTGACGACGGCCGTTGGGCTTGGAAGCGACTCGATGAGAAGCGGCTTAAGGGAACCTACGCGTTCAGAACGATCCTCGACACGGGCGGAGTTCTCGCGTTCGGATCGGATTCGCCGGTAGCGCCGATCAATCCACTTTGGGGTATTTACGGTGCCGTGACCCGTCGGACTCTTGACGACAAGAATCCCGGAGGCTGGATCCCGGAACAAAAAATAACGGTCGATGAGGCCGTCCGTGCGTTTACGTGGGGCTCGGCTTATGCAGAATTTCAGGAAAACTGGAAAGGAACGCTCGAGCCCGGCAAACTGGCAGATTTTGTGATCCTGTCAGACGATATTTTCACAATCGATCCGGTCAAAATACGCAACGTAACAGTGCTCAAAACCGTGATGGACGGAAAGGTCGTTTTCGAGAAGTAGTTGTCGTTTCATATGAACACAGACACGCAGAGATGGTTACTAAATGCTTCTCTGTGTTCATCCGTTCTCATCTTTGGCCTGCTTTTATCGCCCGGTGTTATCGCTCAGTCTTCGGACCTCATAATCCTCAACGCCACTGTACGTACGATGGACAAGGCAAATCCCAGAGCAGAAGCCGTTGCCGTAAACGGGGAGCGGATCTCTGCCGTTGGATCAACGGCAGAGATCCGAAAGTTTATCGGCCCAAACACGAAGGTCATCGATGCACAGGGAAGGCTCGTTCTGCCCGGCTTCAACGATTCGCATGCCCACCTCATGGCGATCGGTAATCTCTTTTCGTCGATCGATCTGAGCGAGGCGAAAACTGAAGTTGATGTGATCACAAAACTGAGATACTTTGGCCGCTTTCTCCCCAAGGGTAGATGGATACTGGGCGGAAAACTCGATCCTGCCATCCACATCTCGCTAGAGGTGGTCGATGCCGCGACCGACAACCCGCTTTTTGTCTTTCATGCGGATCCGAAAACCGCCTTTGCGAACAGTCTTGCGCTGCGGACCGCTAGGATCGACTCGCCGAGCGGTGTCCTTGATGCGAAGGCGATCCAATTGATGCAGTCAGTCGTACCTAAAGATCACGTACGAGACTGGCGGGCGATCGCGGAGACCGCGACCAACTACGCCGCTAGTTTTGGGATCACTAGCATTCAGGACACGCAGTCGGACGACATGGCGTTGGTTTATAGGGAACTTTACAAACAAGGAAAACTGAAGACGCGCATTTACGACTGCGTTTCCCTATCCGACTGGGCCAAACTGGCGGCTGTCGGAATTAAACCTGGCTTTGGCGACTCTATGATCCGCACCGGATGCGTAAAAGGATTTTACGATCCCGAAGATCCGGAAACTGCGATGCTCGCAAAGAATATCGCGGGAGCCGATTCGGCAGGATTACAGGTGCTCATTCACGCGATCGGCCGCGAGGGAAACGCGGCGGTGTTGTCGGCGTTTGAAAAGGCGATAAACGCAAACGGCCAACGTGATCGGCGATTTCGAATGGAACACGCAGCGGGCACCTCGATCGCTGACTTGCCACGATTTGCACGTTCGAAGATCATTCCTTCAATGCAGCCGATCTTGTTCGCCGGCGGCACTGATGACTATCGCAGAATGTGGGACACCGGAGCTCAACTCGCGTTCGGAGCCGACGCTCCGATGCGAGGGTTCGATCCGATTGAAGGCATTTACGCTGCAGTTAACGCCGGTGGAAAGCGGGGCATTTCCGTTAAAGAGGCTGTCTATGCCTATACTATGGGTTCCGCCTTTGCTGAGTTTCAAGAGAAGGAAAAGGGAAGCATCACCGTTGGAAAACTGGCAGATCTAGTTGTTATCTCGATCGACATTTTCGATCAAAATCCCCATACAAGCTCCGCGACTGTGTCGATGACAGTTGTCAATGGCCGGATTGTTTATGAAAATACGAAGTAACGTTTAAGTCATTTGGAGACAGATCAAAAATGAAAAGAATTACCTTAGTTTTATCGTTCGTTCTCGCCCTAGGTATCTCGGCATTTGCACAAGAGATGAATAGCAAGGGCGACCCGATCGCGAAAAACGAACAGAACAAGCCCGTTGAACTAAATACCGGCGACAAGATCACCCGCGGCGGGGCCCTTGCAAAGAACGTGAAGAAGGCTTCTGTTGAGAGGGCGTTCAAAGATCCGGCAAAGATCGCTGACAAGACCGTCGAGTTGAACGGTGTCGTCGTCCGGTCGTGCAAAATGGAAGGTTGCTGGGCCGAGGTCGCTGATAAACAGGGTGGAAAGAGCGTCCGTGTAACTTTTGGTGATCACGCCTTCTTTATTCCGTTGAATGCGGCGGGCCTAAGAGTACGGGCGCAAGGCACCTTCAAAACGAAGACCTTGTCGAAGGACCACGTCGATCATATGATCAAGGACGATGGCGCGAGGTTCGATAATCGAAACGCAGACGGCAGCGTTACCGAGGTTTCCTTCGACGCGACCGGTGTAGAACTTGTCAAGGCCGGCTAGTTTTATCGGATCGGTTTCACATGAACGCAGCTCTCGGGCCGCGTTCTTCTTTTTGAGCACAGTATTAGCTAAAGTGCTCACACAGAGCAAACGGAAAAGAGGCCCGGTTTAGAACCGAGCCTTTTCTCCTTTGTCGCGAGCCTCTAGAACTTAAATCGGGCTCCTAGTTGAATCTGCCGCGGTTCGCCAAAGCCCGCGGATACAGTTCCGTC
>JBDSLC010000016.1:0-7264 GCA_039916585.1 Pyrinomonadaceae bacterium
CCGGGATTCGGCGGGCTGTGTCTGCACACGATCGTCACCGACAAGAAAGATCCGGATGACATCAAGATCGCGATCTCTACCGGGGGTGTGTATCAATCTGCGGACGGCGGTAAGTCTTGGAAGGTGACGAACACTGGTGTGAAGGCGTATTTTATGCCCGATCCGTTTCCCGAGTTCGGCCAATGCGTACACAAGATCGCACGTCACCCGCGCAAGAAGAACACGTACTTCTTACAGAATCATCATGGTGTTTATCGCAGCCGGGACGGTGCGACGACATGGCAGGAGATCGAGGATGGATTGCCGTCGAATTTTGGTTTCGGGTTGACGGTGAGCGATGCCGGGTCCGTCTTTATCGTGCCGCTGCAGGCTGACGCGCAGCGATATACTTGCGACGGAAAGCTGCGGGTTTATCGCAGCCGTGACGAAGGAAAATCGTGGCAGCCGCTTACGAAAGGCTTGCCGCAAAAGAACGCGTACGAAGTGATATTGCGCGATTCGGTAGCGAGCGTTGGCAACAACATTTTCTTCGGTACGAAGAACGGCAAGCTGTTCGGCTCGGCGGACGACGGCGATTCGTGGAAGCTGATCGAAGGGTCCCTGCCCGAAATCAGTTGTGTTAAGGCTTATCAGCTGTGATGGTTACCGTATATCTCAGCGGACATCTGAAAGACTTCACCGGAGGCGTGACCGAGGTTTCGCTGGAGCGAGATCATTCTGCTGTCGGCGAAGTGCTCGAATCGCTATGGGCGAGGTTCCCCGCTCTTCGCGACCGCATCCTGAATGAGCAAGGCGAGATAAGGCAGCACGTCAACGTTTTCGAAGGCGGACGCGACGTTAAGCGAGCGGACGGCCTTGCGACCAAGGTCCGCGACAAAGAGATCCACATTTTCAACGCCGTGAGCGGCGGCTAGCCCATGCTTATCAAGGACGAAGTGATCGAAAAGATCAGGACGGGAGAGATCACCGTCATTTTCCGGCGCTGGTCGCGGCCGGGTGCGAAAGCGGGCGGGACACAGATGACGCAGGGCGGCGTGGTCGGGATCGATGCCGTCGATCGCGTCGACTCTCATGAGATAACCGACCTCGAAGCTCGCGAGGCTGGCTATGCATCAGTCAACGATCTCCTCGAGAATCTCACGTATCGCGACGATCCGATCTACCGCATCCGTGTTTACTGGAAAGGCGAAGACCCGCGGATCGCCCTCCGTTCAAGTGACGATCTTTCGTCCGATGAGCTTGCCGATATCATCGCCAAGCTCGACAAGATGGATCGCACCAGCAAACGCGGAGAATGGACGCGGTCGTATCTGGAAGTCATCGACTCAATGCCCGCCACCTATTCCGGCCTCCTCGCGAATTACCTCGGCATCTCACAAGCCGATTTCAAACCATGGGTTCGAAAACTGAAAGCGTTGGGACTCACTGAGAGTTTGGAAGTCGGATATCGTTTGTCTCCGCGGGGCGAGAAAGTTTTAGCTGCCATGACGAAGGCTCGTCAATAGACAAGGTAATTCTTTCGGAGGATCTTAAACTCCGACAAACTGTCTTGCCATCCCGCCTCGATCTCCGCCAAACTTTCGCCCGACTCGATTCCCTTTCGGATCTTATCGGTGCCGCAGACAACGTCGAAGGGATTTTTGCCGAATTCGTATTCGTATTCGTTCTGGCGCCATTGGAATTGGTCGGGGTAGAGGTCGTAGGCGGTTTTGACCATGGCGATGCCGACGATGACGGGGGTGAAGGCAGCTCGATCGGTGACGTGGAGTTGGACCCCGCCGCAGGTTTCACCGGCGAACTCGGATAACCACGGCTGGAACCAGCATTCGCGGAAGGCGACGCCGGGAAAGTTGAACTTGCGAAGCTCGGCGGCCCAGGCGTAAGGGTCGATGTACGCTGCACCGTTTAGCTCGAAGGGCATCGTCGTGCCGCGGCCCTCGGAGAGTTCGGTACCTTCGAGATGGACGGTTGCGGGGAAAACGGCGCAGGTATCGATGGTCGGAATGTTTGGCGAAGGGAGGACCCATGGCAAGCCCGTATCCTCATGCCACATCTCGCGGTTCCATCCGGTCATTTCAACGACCTCGAGATCGCAGCCGATGTTCCAGTGTTCGTTGAACATCTTCGCCATTTCGCCGATCGTCATACCGGGGCGCGTCGGGAGTTCGAACTGGCCGACGAACGACGTGAATTCTTTCTCGGTTACGTTGCCCTCGACCGTAACGCCGTTGATCGGGTTCGGGCGGTCGCAGACGATGACGCGTTTGCCGTATTTTGCCGCAGCCTGCATGCAGTACGCCATCGTGTAGGTGTAGGTATAGATGCGGCAGCCGACGTCCTGCAGGTCCACGACGAACGTGTCGATCTCGTCGCACATGTCCTCAGTCGGCACACGCGTTTCGCTATACAGCGAATAGACCATCAGCCCGGTTCGCGGATCGCGAACGTGTGGCGTCTCGATCATGTTGTACTGAACATCCCCGCGAATGCCGTGCTGCGGGCCGAAGAGCGCGGTGAGGTTGATGTCGGGATGCTCGAAGAAAATGTCGGCGTCGTGGCGGAAATCGGGGAAGACTGATGCGGGATTACACACGAGCCCGATCCGTTGGCCGTCGAGCATCGTGAGCTTTTCTTCTTTAAGCACCTCGATGCCGAGGTGTGTGCGCGTCATGCTCATTACAGGATTATAAACGTGGAGCTGCCGACTCTTTTTCTCGGTCAGATCTTCGCTTTCTTTTTCCTATTTTCTTATTTCGTGGTTGGCATAACTGAACCACGAAATAAGAAAAGAAGAAATAAAGAAAAGATACAAATTCCACCGGCCCCAACCAATTCGCAAGACCCTTACTTAAGCGCAGACTATGCATCCACGACGGGAGCATCCGGGGCGTTTTTGCCGACGGACTTGATGCCGCTTTCCATCGAGGCTTTCGTCTTGTACATCTCGCTTTTGCCGATCGGTTCGCCGTTTGCGGCTTTCAGAACAAAGAATGCCGAGCCATCCTTCGCCGTTTTGCGTTCAAATCGGGCATCATTTCCCACATTCTTCTTGACCGACGCTATGCCGCCCTCGGCGCCTTTTCGTGAATCATAATTCTCGCTAGAGAGAATTACCTGACCGTTCGAAGCCTTCAGATTGAAGCTGAATCTCCCGGTCTTCCCGGTTTTGATCTCAAATTTCCCCGCCATGTTTGCTCTCCTTTTAGTATAGAAAAAGTTCGATGCGACAAAGTTTAGCACACGCTATTCGAGTGTGTCGCTGGCACCCATCACGTGGGGCTGAAGTTTGTTGCGATTGATGATGCGGGCACATCCATTCCAGCGAAGTTTCGATTCTTCGTTGTCGTCGCCCGCCATTGCGTCGGCCTTCTCGAACCATTCCATCGCCTGAACAAACAGCTCGTAAGCCTGAAGCCCACCTTTGGCAAGCGTCGCTTTCGCACGGCGTTCGTAGACGATGCCAGTGTAGTAGACGCGTTGATATTCGTCGCTGAGTTTCGTGACATACTCGTTAATGTGCGTGTCCCCCACGGCATAGTCCTTGCCGAAGCGATCGCTCATCGCGAGGACAAGATTCTTGATCGCCTCTTGATTGTCCGGCTCAACCGCGAGGATGTCGAGATAAATGCTCTCCGCCGCACTAGGTTCGTTCAGCAAGCGGTAACGATTAGCCTTTTCAAGCGCCGCGGGAATTGCTTCGGTCGATATTGGTTTGAGTTCGAACATATCTCTAAATACCTTCTCCGCTTTCGGTTGCCCTGAACGCAACTTCGCTGCGATACCAATTGAGCAGACCCATGATTCCGCCGAACAATAGACCGTGCAAAAGAAAGGTGAACCAGGTCTTTGTTGAGGTGAAATACTGGCCGATCGACTGCCCCTCGTCGCGAAAAACAAAAACTCCGACGATCTGCATAACCACTGCGAACGGCCCGCCGATCATCAAGATCCCATCGATGAGCAAATAGCGGCCGATCCCACGTTTACGTTTTTCCGCCCAAATTTCTTTAGAAAACTTCATTTCTTTCGAAAGATCTTTATAAGCCTTTTCAGCGGATCATAATGCTCATCGACCACGCGTTCTTTCAATGGGATGATCGCGTTGTCGGTGATCGTGATGTGTTCGGGGCAGACTTTCGTACAGCATTTGGTGATGTTGCAATAGCCGATGCCGAACTCGTCTTTTAGCTCATCGACTCGGTTCTCGGTGTCGAGCGGATGCATCTCCAGTGCTGCTGTATATACAAGAAAACGCGGGCCGATGAACTCGTCGTGTTTTACGTGGTCGCGCAGTACATGGCAGACGTCCTGGCAGAGATAGCACTCGATACACTTGCGAAATTCCTGTACGCGGTCGACGTCTGACTGCTGCATTCGCCACGTGCCGTCCTCAGCGTCGGGCGTCCGTGGTTTGAACTTCTTGATGCGCTTCTTGACCTCGTAATTCCAAGAGATGTCCGCGATCAGATCTTTGATCGGCGGGACCGCGCGCATCGGGTCAATGGTTACGGGCTGGGTGATGTCGATCGTGTCGAGCCGTGTCATGCACATAAGCTTCGGCAAACCGTTGATCTCCGCCGAGCACGATCCGCACTTGCCGGCTTTGCAGTTCCAACGGCATGCAAGATCCGGTGCCGATTCCGCCTGGATCTGATGCACCGCGTCGAGCACGACCATCCCCTCGGTCACCTCGGTCTTGTACGCGACCATCTCCCCGCCCTCGCGTCCGCCGCGTCTGATTGTGAATGTTGCTGATGCCATTTACGACCTTTTTTCGTGTTCTTTTCGTGCAGTTTCGGGTAATTAGTGGTAGCGGTTTTCAAATGACATAGCGCTTCCAATCAAGCTTAGGCGTACCACCAAAGTTCATTAACAGTCCCAATCGCTTCTGCATAACCTTTAGGTAATTGATCAACTGGGCGGCATGGCTTCCAGTGATCTGCGGCACGACTTTTAACTCAAGTACAATGTCATCGAAGCATACAAAATCCGGCGAGTAGGTCTTATTTAGCTTCGTGCCTTTGTGGTAAAGTTCGAGCTTCTTTTCCCTTTCAAATGTAATCCCTCGCCTTGAAAACTCGATCGCCAAAGCTTCCTGAGAGACGGGCTCGAGAAATCCCACCCCCATCGTGTAGTAAACGTCCATCGCCGCTCCGACGATCTCGTACGTCTCTTCCTTAAAGATCAGGTCGCCATTAAGAAGACGAACCACAAAATACACTAAACACACGAAAAAGCACTAAACAAGAGCCGAACCAGCTAACCCATCTCCTCGATCACAGCCCTCAACTCTAGGGGCATTTCGGGGATCGCCTCGTGAGAAATTTGCATTTGCCCGTCCACTTCTTTTACGGCGACGTTGAACTTGGCGAACTCGGGATCTTTTTCTGGGTAATCGTCGCGAAACTGCCCGCCGCGGCTTTCTTTGCGTTCGATGGCGGAGCGGGTGATCGCCTCGCTGACGGTCAGCAGATTTCGCAGATCGAGCGCGGTATGCCAGCCGGGGTTGAAATCGATGTTGCCGGTGACTGACGACTTCGAGGTTCGCTCCTTCAATTTGTCGAGCCCGTCGAGAGCTTCCTTCATCTCGTCTTCCAGCCGCACGATGCCGACGAGTTTCTGCATCATATCCTGAAGATCGTTCTGAATGACGAACGGATTCTCGCCGCCTTCTCGATCGAATGGTTCGAGAGCTCGTTTTGCTTCCGAATCGATCAAGGCACTATCGATCGAGCCGTGTCCGTTCTCTTTCGCAAACTGCGCGGCAAATTCACCAGCACGTTTACCGAAGACGATCAGATCAGAAAGAGAGTTGCCGCCGAGCCGATTCGCGCCGTTGATGCCGGACGCGCATTCTCCCGCGGCGTACAGACCCGGCAGGGTCGAAGCCTGAGTATCTGCATCGACGCGAATCCCGCCCATGATGTAGTGCGTGGTCGGCCCGACCTCCATCGGCGTCGTGGTAATGTCCAGATTTGCGAGCTGGATGAACTGGTGATACATCGACGGCAGCTTGCGTTTGATGTGTTCCGGCGCGTCCTTGATCTTTTCCTTTATCCACGCGATGTCGAGATAGACGCCGCCGTGCGGAGTTCCGCGGCCGGCTTTTACTTCGCGGTTGATGCATCGGGCGACGTGGTCGCGGGTGAGCAGCTCGGGCGGGCGGCGAGCGTTCTTATCGCCGGTTACGTACCGCCAGCCTTCTTCTTCGTTGTCGGCGGTCTGATCTTTATAGTTCGCCGGGATGTCGTCGAACATGAACCGCTTGCCTTCGCTGTTCTTCAGCACGCCGCCCTCGCCGCGGACGCCCTCTGTTACAAGAATGCCGCGGACGCTCGGCGGCCAGACCATGCCGGTCGGATGAAACTGGATGAACTCCATGTCGATCAGCTCGGCACCCGCGTGGTACGCACGCGCGTGGCCGTCGCCCGTTCCTTCCCAACTGTTCGATGTGATCTTGTAAGCCCGTCCAACACCTCCGGTCGCGAGGATCACGGCCTTTGCTTTGAAGACGCGGAAGCGGCCGTGCTCGCGCTCGTATGCGAACACACCAACGACGCGATCGCCGTCTTTGAGCAGCGAGATCACCGTCACTTCCATGTGGACGTCGATGCCTTGATGGATTCCGTGATCTTGTAACGTGCGGATGAGCTCTAGTCCGGTACGATCGCCGACGTGTGCGAGCCGCGGATAGCGATGGCCGCCAAAATTTCGCTGGTTGATGCGGCCATCCTTTGTCCGGTCGAACACCGCTCCCCAGCCCTCGAGTTCGCGGACGCGGTCCGGCGCCTCTTTGGCGTGAAGCTCGGCCATTCGCCAGTTATTGACATACTGGCCGCCGCGCATCGTGTCGGAAAAATGGACCTTCCAGTTGTCGCGATCGTCGTTATGGCCCATCGCCGCCGCCATCCCGCCCTCCGCCATCACCGTGTGAGCTTTGCCCAGCAGCGATTTGCAGATCAGCCCGACGCTAACGCCCGCCGCCGATGATTCGATCGCCGCACGTAATCCAGCTCCACCGGCACCGATGACGAGTACGTCGTGTTCGTATGTTTGATATTCAGTCATGAACTCACTGAGTTGCGTTAGGGTCTGGGGCAAAGTGCGGGAGAATTAAGAAAAACCATATGCCCGGCGATAGATTAACGAACACAATCAACCACCATAAAAGGTTGGTCTTTTCCCGGATCGCAAAATAAAGCGCGGGCAAGGCCGACGCTGAGCTTAAAAGTCCGGCTGCCATCCATCCGAGCATGTAAATGTA
>JBDSLC010000017.1:0-16475 GCA_039916585.1 Pyrinomonadaceae bacterium
CGCGGATCGCGACGACCTCGGCATGGGCGGTCGGGTCGAGTGTTGCGGTGACGCGGTTCGTGCCCTCACCGACGATCTCACCATCTTTAACGATCACGCATCCGAACGGCCCTCCCAGATCGTCGACGCCGGCTTGGGCGAGTTCGATCGCACGGCCCATAAATTTTTCATGCTGGCGGCTCATCGAACGGATACCTTGATCTCGTACAGTTTTTTCCAAAGCTTTCCGGTAATGAACAGCCTGTCATTGGCCTTGTCGTAGGCGATGCCGTTTAGCACGTCAGCATCATCCTCTTTCGCTTTGACATCGTCAGCGAGCTTGTTGATATCGACGCGGCCAAGAAGTTTGCCGGTCTGCGGGTCTATGCGGATGATCCAGCCGGTCTGCCAGATATTCGCCCATATCTCCCCGTTGACCATCTCGAGCTCGTTGAGCTGCATTATCGGCTTGCCCGATTCGTCATTGACTACGATGGTTCGGACGGTCTTGAAATCGTCCGGGTTGATCACGCGAATCACATGCGTACCGTCGCTCATGAAAAGATTGGTTCCGTCGTTGGTAAGTCCCCAACCCTGACCGGAATAACGCAGCTCTTTCTCGAGTTTTAGATCGCTCAAGTTGTAAACAAATGCCGTGCCTTCGTGCCAAGTTATTTGAAATATCTTGTCACCGACGATGCTAATTCCTTCGCCGAAGAATTCGTTTGGCAGATCGTGTTTCTGCAGTACCTTTCCGGACGTGTAATCGACCTTGCGTAGCGACGAATAGATCTTCGCGTCATTGGGCTGAACCGGATTGCTGCGACTGCCGCCTGTGCCCTCGTACAGGAACCCGTCGTGATATTCAAGTCCCTGTGTGAACGCGGCTGGGTCGTGCGGATATTCCTTCACGATCTGGAAGTCGTAAACCGGAGCCGGGGCAGCCTTAGTCGAGTTAGTCGGAAGTTTAGGCGGCGTATTCACATTAGGGGTGTTGCCACAAGAGAACGAAGCTACTGCAAGTAAAAAGATCAGATAAAAACGCATAACTATTTTGCCAATGCACGTTCGATCGCCCGTCGAAACGCGGAAGCCACAAGGCTGTGAACCTTAACGCCGTTGACGAATACTGTCGGCGTACTGTTAACGCCGTGCAGATCGCCGTCAGCTTGGTCCTGCTTGATCTCGGCGGCCGCCGCAGCGTCGGTAAAGTCTATCTCAAACTGTTTTGCATTCAAACCAAGTTCGATGGCGAATTTTATGAGTGACGCCCTGTCCAGCGAGTCCTGTTTTGTATAAAGCTTCTCGGCGTATTCGGTGAATTTACCTTGCCTAGCGGCGGCGTTCGCGGCGAGAGCGGCATTGAACGCGTTGGCGTGGATGTTCTCCAGCGGATAGTCGCGTACAACGAGTCGAACTTTGCCGGGAAATTCCGCCATCACGCGTTTTAATACCGGATGCGTTCTCGAACAGGCAGGACACTGAAAATCGCTGAACATCACTACGGTTACCGGAGCCGTTGCCGGCCCGATCGAAGGGTCTCCGACGGTCGCGATCGTCTGCGAAATGATCTCCGGCTCCTTGAGTAGGATCTTGACCTCGTACTTCGCGAACAGCCGATCCATCAACGCTGATTCGAGCCGTTCCCTTTCCTCCTCGGAAAATTCACGAAGCTTATCCGTCACTTCGGCGGCTATTATCGCACCCGGTTCGACGTTCTTTGCCTTCCCTTCTTCGGCGATCAATGCATTTAGTATCGCGATCTCAAGGTCGCTTCGAACGCTTTCGTAGGTGAGATGGAGAAATTCGTTAAGGGATAGCCGGTTCTTTTCTTCAAACTGTTGGGCCGAGATCTGTTTGCCGTTGAGCGTTGCCACGACATCCGGCGGTTTCAGATCGGGCGCGTTCACGCTCTTGCCCGCCGCAAACTTATATTTCGTTTGTAGCGACGCGATGTAATCGCCGATCGCTTTCTGTTCCGACTCACGTTGAAGGAAGGACACAATATCGTTCCGGACGTCGGCAAGAGTACGTGTTCCGAGTGCCCCCTGATTTGCGTCGTAGATCGCCTTGATCTGGGCCGCTGTGGGTTCGGAAATCTTAGCTCTCTGCGCAGCGATCAGCTTCTGGCGCGTCGATCCGACAGATTTCGCCTCCGTATCGAGCAGTTCCTCGGCAATCATCTGGCCGAGGAATTGAGTGCGTGCATCTTCGAGGGCCTTCTTCTGGTTTAAGAATTGCCCCTGCACCTCGGGCGAGAGATCGGCTGACGTAAACGTACGACCCGTCGCCGTCGCGAGTGTGTCGGCGGACTGGCCGGCGGCATAGGTCGAGAGGACTAAAAGTGCGATTGCGAGCGATCTGAACATTCCTAGGAATTGTAACAAATCGCCCGCAATTGTAATCACCTATGCGGCCGTCGATCTGGAAACTTCCTGAACTACTTCGGCAGTCTTTCGCTGATCACCATTAACGGCGATGTCGGCCTGGGCGATGATGCCGCAGCAAGAGCCATTCTCATCGACCACCGCAACACGGCGGACTTGATTCGACTCCATAAGGTTGCAGCACTCTTCCAGCGAGGTTTGCGCCGTTACGGTGATCGCGTTGGCCGTCATTGCATCGGACACTCTTAATTCGAGAGGATTCTTTCCCTCTGCGACGGTGCGGATCGTGATGTCTCGGTCAGTGATCATGCCGACCGGCTTTTTAGAATCAATGTTGTCGACGATCGGGATGCACCCGCAATCGTTATCCACCATCAGCTTTGCAGCTTCCTGAAGGCTCATATCTGAGGTGCAGCAAGCGGGATCGGCGGTCATTACTTCTTTTACGTTCATTATCTTTCTCCTATGCTATGAGTTGAGTTCGCGTGAAATACGACTGTGTATCGTTTGCGAACGTTTCCGGGTATACGCAAGACAGATGGCAATAAGCGTTCCGAAATCCAGAGTTGGGCAAAGATTCTTTGAGACAGAGGATACGATCTCGGCGGCTAGGCAGATACTGGGCAAATTGTTGGTGGTTCCCGATGAGAATGGCAAACGAGTGTCTGGACTGATCGTCGAGGTCGAAGCCTATTGCGGCGTTACCGATAGAGCCGCGCACAGCTACGGCGGTCGTCGGACGCCGCGGAACGAGGTTACCTACGGACCCGGTGGACACGCGTACGTTTTCTTTATTTATGGGATGTACTTTCAGCTCAATTTCACCCTGGGCCCTTTCGATCATCCGCACGTCCTGCTGATTCGGGCAATCGAGCCCGTCGAAGGTATCGAGAAGATACGCGAACGCCGAGGGTCTATGAAAGACACTAATCTCACCTCCGGCCCCGGTAAGCTCTGCATCGCAGTCGGGATCGATCGCTCATTCAACGGCGAGGACCTGGTCGAAGGCGATCGAATATGGATTGAAGATCACCGATCATTCAAAGATGACGAGATCGCCGTCGGCAAGCGAATAGGAATCGACTACGCCGGCGAGGACGCCGATCTGCCGTGGCGGTTTTGGGTTAAGGGGAACGACCACGTGAGCAAGCCTCGTGTGCCAATCGAGTAATAACTTGGTATCCTAGCCGCTTATGACCGAAGCAAAAGTGAAGAAAGTGAAGCCGGATATCCGTGCGATCACGCGTCTTGTGCCGCCGAGCGGGAACCTGGTTCAGGGGCAGTCGGAACTGCCGATCGATCCGCAGTTGGCGAAGGAGGCGGCTGATATTATCGCCGCGAGTCGCAATCATTACGGTGGAAGCGAGGGCGACGAGACGCTGCGGAAGGCGGTTGCTGAGAAGATAAAGAGATATAATAATATCGAGATCGACGTGGATGCACGGCCCTTCGAAGTGATGGTGACCAACGGCGGAACCGGAGCGTTGATCGGAATCACGCAAGCGTATCTGAGGGGGAAGTCGGCGCTCGTTTTTGAGCCCTACTATCCCTATCACCGCCGCATTCTGGAAGAGTTCGGCGGCAAGACTGAGACATTCGAGCTTGACGAGAATCTGCACTTTGAAAAAGGTGCGCTGCTTGCACGAGCCAAAGAACTTAAGGACCGCATGGAGTATCCACTGAAGGCGATCATCGTTTGCTCGCCGGCGAATCCGAGCGGTAAGGTGATGTCACAAACCGAGCTCGAAGCGGTCGCGGATGTAGCTAAGGAACTCGACCTCCTAGTGATTTCCGACGAGGTTTACGAACATTACGTAACCGGCGAGAAGCCGCACACGCCGATCGCGTCACTGCCCGAAATGCGCGAGCGGACCATCACCGTCAACTCGTTCTCGAAGTCGTGGAACATTTCAGGCTGGCGGCTCGGCTACGCGTACGGCGCGGGCGAACTGATCGCCCCGATCAACAACGCCGCGAACGTGATCTACGTATGTCCGGCGACGCCACTGCAGGCCGCCCTCGCGAAAGTGCTGATGGCTGACGGCGATTACTACACCAAGCTACGTGACAAGTTTGACGCGAAACGCCTTTCGTTCGGCAGCGGCCTGAAGGAACTCGGATTCGACCTCTACGATTCCGGTTCCGCGTTCTACATCTGGGCCCGCATCCCCGAGGGCCACAACGACGCCATCGCTTTCAACGAAATGCTGATGCGCGACGCCGGCGTAGGAATGACCCCAGGCTCTGCATTTGCCGATACCGATCTGTGGGATCCATTCGTACGCATCTGCATCGCCCGCGAAGACCATGTCCTCGAAGGAGCGATGGAGAAGCTTCGTGGCGTGTTAGCCTGATCAGTAGCAGGTGTTATCGATCGTGACGAATTTCGTGCTTGCCTTGTGGCCGTAATCTTCGCCGTTCCAAGTCGCCAACGATTCTGTCAGAGTTCGGAAATCATCGGCCGAATTTGTCGGAAAAGCCGCACGCCACTGCGGGCAACTTTTCTTTTTCACAATTCCGCGGATCGACGAACGAAGGCCGGGGATGTAGAGCGACGGATTCAAGGCCTCATTTAAGTGATCAGAAATGAAAGGCCGTAGGAGGATGTCTTCAGAAGAGCCCGAAGCATTCAACTTCCAAACTCCATTTTTCAATATCAGGGTCGGAGGCCGATCAAGGCTTCCGACCCGGATCGATCTTGTAAGTCCTTCGTAAAATTTCATTCCCACCAGATTCGCAGACAGATCCGCGTTCGAGAAAACGCCGCCGACAAGCGTTCCGTAGTACGTATTTTCCGTCATGCGGCCCCACGAAACCGCCTTTGCCCGGGCAGCTTTGATCGATGATCCTTTGGCGATCTGCCGTCCCGCTAACCTGTAATATTGATATCCCTGCTGAAAGAAATGAGCGATCTTGTCGGTGCCGAGGTAAGTGCCACAAATGTTGACGGTAGGGCTGATCGTGAAATAGTCGGTCGGGATCGTGACAAAGATCGAGTCGCGAAAGCTTGTCTTATATCTCGCCGGCTGGGCCCGAAATTTGTGAGAATTGATCCAATCACCCGCCTTGGCAAATGCGATTATTCCGAAGCCAAGCCGATCGAATATCGCTCGCGAGACCGCGGCTTCTGACCTAAGGTATGTGAGCCTCTTTCGATCATCCGACTCACTTTTGCACGAAGTGCTATCGAGGCATTCTTGTGTCGTTGTGATCTCGGCGTTAACCTTTTGGATCGCTTTGCTGACGCTATCGAGAGTGTATTCGTAAACTTCTGGGCCGATGTCCGCGAGCCGAGTTGGCGGCAGGTTGTATTGGTCGGTCTCGAAACACAGCCACCGGGCTGGCTGAGCCAGTAAAAGAACCGTCAGTGTAAAGGCTGCAAATATTCTCGGCATACGGAGCAATGATAATGGTAAATCAGTTTACAATCATTCAGAATGGAGCGGGTTTTTATCGGGCGTACTTTGATATACTCCGTCCTTTGAATTCCTACAAAATCGGCCCAAACCGGCTCGCCGACTGCCGATGCCAATCTATGAGAAGAATATTCGCCGCGCTATTACTCGTTAATCTCCTGGTTCTGTGGCTTCCTGTCCGCGCCGATGACGGTATGTGGACGTTCGACAATCCGCCGCTAAAACAATGGAAGGAGAAGTACAACTTCGAGCCGTCCAAGGAATGGATGGATAAACTGCGACTAGCGTCAGTTAAGTTCCCGGGAGCCTCCGGCGTTTTCGTCTCGCCGAACGGACTGATAGCGACCAATCATCACGTCGCCTCCGGCTTTATCGAACGGCTTTCGAGTAAGGAACGGGATCTGCTTAAGAACGGATATTATGCAAAAACTCAGGCGGAAGAACTTAAGGTTCCCGATGGCAATGTCTCTATTCTTGAATCTTATGACAATGTAACGGACCGGGTTCACAACGCTGCGAAAGCTGGAACAAATGACTGGGAGATGGCCGGGAAGCGTACGGCGGAGATCGCGGCGATCGAAAAGCGTTGTCCCGCAGGTCTTCGATGCGAGGTCGTGTCCCTCTACAGCGGCGGCGAATACTGGCTTTATCGCTTCAAACGCTACACGGACGTCCGGCTCGTAATGGCACCTGAGGAGCAAGCCGCATTCTTCGGCGGCGACTACGACAATTTTGTGTATCCGCGTTTCGACCTCGATTTCACATTTCTCCGGGTCTACGAAAACGACAAACCGGCCGCCACGCCGAACTACCTAAAATGGTCGGGGACGGGCGCACCTGAGAATGAGTTCGTGGTCGTATCCGGCTTTCCGGGCTCAACAGCGAGACTTCTGACCGTGGCTCAACTCGCGTACCAACGGGATGTAGGCAATCCGCTTCAGGAAAAGATCTGGAAGACTCGCCGAAAGGCACTTGAGGAATATGCGAAAGAGGGAGCCGAACAGGCTCGTCAGGCGAACCCGGGAATGCGTTCTCTGGCTAACTCTTTGAAACGTCTTGAGGGACAGCAAAACGGGTTGCTCAACCCGCGGAACTTCACTCGGAAAGAGGCGGAAGAGAAAGAGCTGAAAGACAAGCTTGCCGCCAAGCCTGACCTCGACAAACTTTATGCTCCTGCTTGGACGGCGATCGCCAAGGCGTACACGGAGCTTCCGGGAAAGGCGAACCAACTGGCTTTCTCAAGCCTCGGATCCTCTCGACTCGCGATGATCGCGCAGCAGATCGTCACCTATCATATCGAAACTACAAAGCCGGATAACCAGCGTTATCCGGAGTTCCGCGATTCGCGCCTGGAAGCTTTTCGATCGTCGCTGATATCCCCTGCGCCGATCTATCTCGATATGGAGGTGGCGGCCCTCACTTATTGGATGGAGGAAGCCCGTCGGGTGCTTGGAGGCAACGATCCTTTTATCAAAGCTGCCCTCGGTGAGGCCGAGCCTGCGGAGGCCGTAAGGCGAGCGATACGTGAAACAAGGCTGATTGATCCCGCCTATCGTAAGACTTTTTTGACGGGAAACGGCAGCGATTTCGATACCAGCGACCCAATGATCGCGCTCGCCAAGCGTGTTGAACCGGTAATCCGAGCCCTTCGCGAGTGGAATGAAAAAAGCATCCTGAACGTCGAGACCTCGAACGGAACAAAGATCGCTCAGGCGCGGTTTGCAGTTTATGGACGATCGATGCCTCCCGATGCAAATTCTCAGCTTCGGATCGCGTACGGCGTTATCAAGGGATATGAGGAAGACACGACCCTGATTCCATACAAGACAACCTTTTTTGGACTGTATGACCGGGCGCTCAGCTTTAACGAGAGCGAGCCGTTTCAACTTTCGGCAAGCATTAAAGGGGCCCGTGACCGGATAGATCTTTCGACGCCTCTCAATTTCGTATATACGGCTGATACGATCGGTGGCAATTCGGGATCTCCGGTCGTCAACCGCAACGGCGAGGTCGTGGGACTGAATTTCGATAGCAATAATCAAAAGCTTTCCAATCGGTATTGGTATATCGATGAGGCGGAGGGTTCCCGGGCCGTTGGGGTTCATTCAGCCGGTATCATCGAAGCTTTGAGAAAAGTATACGGAGCGAACGAGCTTGTTGTGGAACTCATCGGGCAACAGTAACAGATTGGGGAAGGCCGGCGATGGGAACCTATGCTTTCCCATTGCCGGCCTTTGTTGCGGCCTTAGAGGCGGGCCAGGTCTATGTCATTCTCCCTTTGTTCGTTATTGACGTTTAGTACCATTTTCTTCCTCCGCGAACGATCTTTCCGTTGGCCTGCTCGATCCAAACGTTTCTCGACTTGCCCTTTGAGTCACGTATTTGGAATTCATAGACACTTTTACCATGCTCGGTCTTAAGTTCTTCGCTCGCTATCGAACCCTTAACTCTTCTTAGTGCTTTTGACCGTGCTTCTTCGAGCGTGACGTCTTTTTTTTTTAGCCGTCTTCGCCTTTTCTGTGGTGGCTGGGGCGGCTGCTTTCTTCATTGTTGGGGCTGGTGCCGGTTTCTTGGCCTTATGGTCCGAGGCGTAAGCACTTCCCGCGGAGATGCCTACAAGCGCGACGAGCATAACTGATAGTAATGCGATCTTTCCGAGTAATCTATTTTCGTGTTTCATTGGTTTCTCCTCTTGGTTTTTCCCCGCTCAACTCAGCGAGTTCATAGTGAGAATACCGAAGCAAAAATGAACAGAAGATTAACTCGGGAAGGTTACGGAAAAAACATTTTCACCGGCTTCAGACCGCGTCAAGCGAAGGTCAGCCTGATGAATTCCGGCTATCCAGCGAGCGATCGAAAGGCCAAGTCCGGCACCGCTGGTGAACGACTCGGCTTGCCTGGAGTGGGCCTTGTTGATGCGGTAAAAACGTTCGAAGATCATACCCTTTAGTTCTTCGGGTATCTCCGGGCCGGTGTTCGAAACGGTCACACTCTTGCCTTTCCCTGTGACACTGATGTGCCCGCCCTCGTGGTTATATTTCAGGGCATTGTCGAGGAGATTCAGGAACATCTGCTGCAGCAGGGCTTCGTCACCGTGGGTCACAAGCTCTTCGCTCGTGAAAGTAACGTCGATCCTCCTCTTGTCCGCCAGCGTACGAACGCGTCTTACACACTCATCCACTATTTCGTCGACATAAAGCTCGCGAAAGTTTGCCTTGATATTGCCTGAATCGACTCTTGCGAGGGTAAACAAATCTTCAACTATTTTCGAGAGCCTTTTTGCTTCATCATTAACGACTCGCAGCGATTCTCGATATTCCGCATCGCTGCGGATCTCCTTCTGGAGTGCCACTTCCGATTCTCCGCGGACGATCGCAAGGGGCGTCCTGAGTTCGTGAGAGGCGTCGGCCATAAATCGGCGCTGACGTTCAAACTCTTGATCCAGCCGGTCGAGAAGTTGATTGAACAAGGTGGCCAGATTTCCGATCTCATCGCCCGAGTTCGCAATGGGCAGCCGTTCGTGAAGGTTCTTCGCGCCGATCCTTTTAGCCTGCTCTCCCATTACCGCGATCGGTTTCAGGCCCTGCCGAGCCAGAAGATACCCCCCTAGGCCGGCAAGAATAAGCAAGATAGGTATGCCGACCAGAAAGCTCGTGGATATCCGTGTTTCAACGGCGGACTGGTCCGCGAGTGAGTAGAGGACAAGCAGCTTGTACATCTTCCCGTTCAGCGGGAGCGGACTTACGTACAAGCCGTACCGCTCACCGTTGATCGAGATCTGCTTCAATCTGTTTTCATCTACCGCGGCCAGCGAGTCGGGCGGCGGATCCCCGTCCAGAGTCTTGCCGATCAGTTGATCCTGGTTTGAGTAGACGGCGAATCTATAATCCCGGAAATTGAATTCCTTCAAAGCATCTGTGATCGGTGTTTCCGGCGGCGAATTGTGTGGAAGTTCGGAGTGGAGACGATAAACAAGGGCAGTGAAGTCGGTCCGCATCTCCACTAGATTATTTCGGGTTTCTTCCCGCATTGCACGCACGAAGACGAGATACGTTCCGACCGCCAGGGCCGCAAAAACAAGACCGAGGATGCAGACATACCACAGAGTAAGTTTGACCCTGATAGACCTATACATCGTTCAGGATGTAGCCGGATCCCCTTCGTGTGTGTATCAATTGCGTCGGATAGCCGTCGTCAAGTTTTCGACGCAGTCTCTTGATATAGACCTCGATAAGATTGGAAAAGGGATCGAATCCGTCGTTCCACACGTGCTCTGAGATCTCCTCCCGGCCCACAACTCTACCCTTATTTACGGCGAGAAACTCGATCAGCGAATATTCTTTAGTAGTTAGTTCCACGGCGTTGTCTGCTCGGCGAACTGTCTGCGAGACCGTGTCGATCTCTAGATCTGCGATACATATTTTCGGCGCCCGCACTTCCGTGTTCCGACGCAGCAGGGCTCGAAGTCTAGCTAGCAGCTCGCGAAACTCGAACGGTTTGACCAGATAATCGTCAGCCCCTGTATCGAGGCCCGAGATGCGGTCATTTACGGCGTCCCGAGCGGTTAGCATGAGAATGGGCTTAGAGTTCCCGTTCTCTCGCAGTTCCGAGCAAACTTCGAAGCCGTTCTTAAAGGGAAGGTTCACGTCGAGGATGAAGATATCGTAAGGACTTAGCGACGCCATGTAGCTTGCCTCGTCACCGTCCTTTGCGGTATCAACCGCGTACGCGTTCTCGCGAAGCCCCTTGGCGACAAAGGATGCGATCCGCATATCGTCTTCGACAAGGAGTACCCGCATACGCGAATTTTACGACAAATTAGATGAATGCGGGATAAATTTGCGGCTCTACGTTCGCGAACATCCTTGGCCTGCACTAAAATCTCCGTAGCATGCACTATCACTTGATCGGAATTTGTGGGACGGCAATGGCGTCGCTCGCGGGAATGCTTCAAGCTCGCGGACACAAGGTCACGGGCTCGGACCAGAACGTCTATCCGCCGATGTCGACTCAGCTTGAGGAGCTTGGCATCAAGATAATGACCGGCTACAAGGCCGAGAATACGGACCTTCCGCGGGATATTACGGTCGTCGGTAACACAATAATGCGTGGCAATCCGGAGCTTGAAGAGGTGATGAACCGCAAGCTCGTCTACGGCTCACAAGCTGAAGTCGTACGCGAGGAATTCATCCGCGGGCGCAGGTCATTGGTCGTCGCGGGAACTCACGGCAAAACTACAACGACGAGCATCGCCGCGTGGATCTGCGAGGTCGGCGGGCTCGATCCGACCTTTCTAGTCGGCGGAGTTGTGCAGAATTTCGGCCAGAGCTTCCGCGTAACCGACAGCGATTATTTCGTGATCGAGGGCGACGAATACGACACGGCTTTCTTCGACAAAAAGCCCAAGTTTATGTCGTACTTGCCCGAGATCGCGATCGTCAACAACATCGAGTTTGACCACGCCGACATCTATAAAGATATCGATGCGATCAAGTGGCAGTTCTCAAGGCTGATGAATCTGGTGCCCGGCAACGGCAAGCTGATCTGCGGGGTGGATTCGCCGGTCGTTGTCGAGGTGCTCGAACAAATGAGCGGGAAGCTCCATACGACGGTCGAGACGTTTGGTGTGGGCCCTGACGCCAAGTGGCAAGCCCGCGATATCTTGCTCGACAAGGATAAGACGCGGTTCAGCGTCTACTGCGCCGATGAACTCTGGGGCGAGTTTACGACCCATATGATCGGCGATTTCAATATTCGAAATTGCCTTGCCGTGATCATTGCCGCCGATGCTTGGGGAATCCCGAAGGAGAAAATGCAGGAGGCGTTCGATACGTTTAAATCGGTGAAACGGCGTATGGAGGTCCGAGGAGTCGAGCGCGGCGTGACGGTTATCGACGACTTCGCCCATCACCCGACGGCCGTTGACGAAACTCTTCGAGCATTACGGCAACGGTATGCCAACAACCGGCTGATAGCGGTCTTCGAACCGCGCTCGCGATCGTCGCGACTATCGATCTTCGAAGATCGATACAAGGACGCCTTTGTCCACGCCGACCACGTGATAATCGCCGGGGTATTCAACGTTGAGGACGCGAAGACCTACGGTGATGTGATGAACGTTCAACGCCTAGTCGCCAACATCGGTGCCACCGGCAAACACGCCGAAACGCTGCCGGATGCTGACGCGATCATCGAAAGTCTCCCACCCGGACTCAAGGACGGCGACGTCGTTGCGATAATGTCCAACGGCGCATTCGGCGGCATCCACGAAAAGCTCCTCGACGCTCTTCGGCGGTAGTTCTACCAAATGGAAGGCACGGCTGATTCGTCGAGCTCGATGGACCGGCCGTCCGGCAGAATGTGAATGATTGTTGTGATGCCCTTTCCCCTCAGCATCGGAGCGAGCATTCCCACTCGGTGACAGTTTGCCCTTGGAGTTTTGTGAGCCGACAGCGGCTGAGATTCCGAGCACATCATCACTGTCCGCACCTCCGACGCGATCTCGATGATCCGGTCGACGCCGCGAGCGAGATCCGCCGGATCAGGTTTCGACTTGCCACCAGTCTCAGGCAGATGCTCATACCCGATCCCATTCTCCGCCAGCAACTCCCGCAACACCCCACCATTAAACTGGGGCCACCGCGACCTCGCCACACTCCGCACGTCGCACAAAAACTCGATCTCGTACTGCGTCAGCAACCCAAGAAAATAATCGAACGCATGCCGCCCGTGCCCGATACTGTAGATTTGACTCATCGTTTAACATTCGCGATCTCCTCAACCGCAGCTGGATTTTCGAGTGACGACAGATCACCCGGATCCTCTCCGAGATACGCCGAACGGATAACGCGCCGCATCACCTTCGCATTCCGAGTCTTCGGTAATAACGAAACAAAATGGATTTTTGACGGAGCGAGTGGCTTACCCATGTCTTTGGCGACGAGAGCTTTCAGCTCGGACTGGAGGGCAAGCATTCTGCTTGCCTCTTGGTCATTAGCAAGCAAGGATGCTTGCTCTCCAGCCAGCACTACAAACGCGACCATCGCCGTGCCTTTCACCTCGTCCGGGACGCCGATGACGGCGGCTTCGGTGACCAGCGGATGGGCAACGAGGAGCGATTCAACCTCTGCCGGGCCGACTCGTTTGCCGGCGACCTTGAGCGTGTCGTCGCTGCGGCCGAGGATGAACCAGTGGCCGTCTTTGTCACGCATGGCGAAATCGCCGTGGACCCAGATGTCTTTGAATCGCCGCCAATAGGTGTCGAGATAGCGCTCCTTCTCCTGCCAAAATCCGCGAGCCATCCCGATCCACGGCTGCTTGATCACGAGTTCGCCGACCTTGCCGGGCTCGACGGAATTTCCGTCCTCATCCAGAATATCCACGTCCATCCCCGGACACGGAGCCGGAAACGAACAAGGCTTGATCGGCAGCAGCGGATTCCCCATCAATATCCCACCCGCGATTTCCGTCCCGCCCGAGTAATTGATGATCGGCAGTTTCGAATTCCCCACCTTCTCAAACAACCACCACCAAGGCGCCGGATTCCAAGGCTCACCCGTCGATGCAAAGATGCGAAGCGAGGAAAGATCATAACGCTCGAACGGCGCCCTGTTCGACTGGACCGCAGGCGTCCCGCCTGCCACGCCGCTCGGCGGCGTAGCGTTGTCATTGCCCTCAGTTGTTAATAGTTCAGCGCCCGTTCGCGTTTCACTCTCATGCAGGCGGGTTCCAGTCTCGGCAGCGGCTAACGACCGGATAAGTGTCGGGGAAATACCAAGTACCTCAACCTTGTGTTTCGCGCAAAATTCCCACATTCGGTCGGGCGTCGGGTAATCGGGGGCGCCGTCGTAGATGCAGATCGTCGCGCCGTTGATGAGGGTTCCGTAGATCAGCCACGGCCCCATCATCCAGCCGATGTCCGTGTACCAAGAGATCCGCGTGCCCTTACCAACGTCCGTTCCAAACGCCATATCCTGCGCCGCCTTGATCGGAAAACTCGCGTGCGTATGAGCGATCCCCTTCGGTTTGCCGGTCGTGCCTGAGGTGTAAAGGATAATCAGCGGGTCTTCGGCAGAGGTTTCCTCGGCCGGCCACTCGTCGCGCGGCGATTCGTATGCGAGGTCGACAAGTTCGTGGTAAAAGATCGCCTTTTCGTGATCCGCCGCTCGCTCGTCCGGAGTCCACTCGTCGCCGATCATTCTTTCCACGACAATTAGCTTCTTAACGGTCGGGCAGGTCGCGACCGCCTCTTGTGCTATCTGAAAAGCATCGAAGATCTTCCCGCGTCTGCTGAACCCTTCGCACGTGAATAGAGCCTTCGCTTTGACCGCATTCAGGCGGGACGCTATAGCTTCAACTCCGTATCCCGAAAATACTGGCACGGCAATAGCCCCGATCCGGTTGACCGCGAGCAGAGCGACGACGGTTTCGACCATCATCGGCAGATGGATCCCGATCGCATCGCCCTGCTCAAATCCCAGCAGACGCAATCCCTCCGAAACCTCTTCGACCTCCTGCAGAAGCTCTCCGTAAGTAAGCTCCTGCGGTTCGTCGTCCTCGCTCTCGGCGATCAGAGCTGGCCGATCTATCATCTCGTCCGTCTGCCAGCGGTCGAGACACATTTCAGTTATGTTCAGCCCGGCAGCGTCGAGCCATATCGGCATCTCGGGACCGCTCGATGCATCGAGAAGTTTTCCGTACGGCGGGTCGAACTTAATGTCGAGGAACTTCAGAACCTCCTCCGTAAACTTCTCCGCATCCCGGATCGAGTAGGCATAAAGTTCGTCCCAGGTCGAAACGCCGACCTGGTTCATAAACTTCGTCAACCGTGCCCGTTCGATAAAGTCCGGCGTGGGCGTCCAGGCGATCGGCTGATCTTCCAGGAGATTAGTGTCGTGCATACAACAAATCTATTGAAAGGTGGTTCAAAAATCCAGTACAATGTAAAGGTTCCATGAAAAGGAACTCGCTGCCATTTCGCTTACCCCAATCCCACGATATGAGACCCACAACCACAGACGAGCAGACACTGCACATCCCAGTATCAATTTTCGACGAGGTCGGTAGTTCTACGCTTACTACGGCTGACTACACGGCTTTACTCGATCGTGAAGGTGCCGCCGATAAGATGGACACCCTATTGGCTTCCATAAAGTGGATCTTTATCTTCTTGCCCGGAGCGACGGCGATCCACTTCGTACTAATGATGCTTTCGCTCTCCGTCGTCAGTGGGATCGGGCCAAATGACCCTTGGGTACAGTCGATGGCGGCAATGGTCATCTTCTCGTTCATGGTGTTATTCGGATTGGGACGCCTTAGCGACGTGAGATATCTAAAGGTTATCGCTGCGATCTTGTCTTCCGGCATAATGTCGGCCGTTGTCTATAACATCGCCGCTATTTTTATTGGATATAGGACCTTCGGCTGGGCAATGCTCTTGAGCTTGCCGATCACCCTCTTATTCGCCCAGCTCATGAAGACACGAATAGATAACGAAGAAGCAGCATCATAGATACTCCTTTGCGGAGCCCTTTCATTCTGTAAGCTTGACCAAGAGATCAGCCGGGTGAGCAAAATTGCTGGATTTTACGCAGACCGCGGCTTCATGGCAAAATGTCTGCCATGAGTCAGAATGTTGTCCCGATAGGTTTGCCCGCGAACCTATTCGCCGGTAAAACCGCGATCGTCACTGGAGCGTCCCGCGGAGTAGGGCGTGCTACGGCGCTTCGCCTGGCGGAGGGCGGCTCCAACGTCGTTGTCAATTATCTGTCGAACATCGGCGAAGCGGCCGAGACCGTGAGGATGTGCGTCGAAAAAGGCGTGCGAGCGATCGCCGTTCAAGGTGATGTGTCCGAGTTTGCGGCGGCGCATGAGATCGCGAAGCAGACGCTCGAAGAATTTGGTCAGATCGATCTGCTCGTGTGCAACGCCGGCGTGTGGGAAGGTGCCGCGATTGAGGATATGACCGAGGAAGTGTGGAACAAGGTCATCAACACGAACCTGAAATCCGCCTGGGCAATGACGAAGGCGTGCGTTCCGGCGATGAAGAAACGAGATTCTGCCTCCATCGTGATGGTGTCGTCCACCTCAGGACAACGCGGAGAGGCAAATTACTCTAATTATTCCGCGTCGAAAGGTGGGATGATCTCCTTCACAAAAGCACTCGCGACCGAACTTTGTCCTAAGATCCGCGTCAATTCCGTTGCACCAGGTTGGATCGAGACCGCAATGGTGCGGCCAGCGTTTGACGATCCGGAGTACTATAACTCCGTCGTCCGCTCGATCCCGCTTCAGCGGGTCGCAACAACCGACGATGTCGCACTCGCGATCTGTTTCCTGCTATCAGATTGGTCGCGGCACACAACAGGCGAGATAATGAACGTCAACGGCGGTTCGGTGCTTTGCGGCTAGAATTTAGTACCTTCTAGGAGATCAGATGAAAAGATATCTTTGCCTATTGTTAACAAGTTCAGCTCTATTCGTTGGATGTTCCGGAGCCATTTCAAACTCGACGAATGCTTCCAAGACGGTCGCTAATGCGAATACGAAAACGAAGGCGACGCCGGCCACTGAAAAAAGCGATGCCGATTACGTCGACTCCGAGGATGGAACGGCGAAAGCAACTCCCGAATCTGGAAAGGCTAATGTTCAGGGGAAGGTGCTCTTCAACGGTGAACCCGCATCGGGAGTCGAG
>JBDSLC010000018.1:0-13635 GCA_039916585.1 Pyrinomonadaceae bacterium
TCTTGCCGTCGATCTCATATTCGAACGTGCCGTCGATCACGTAGATCACCTCCTCCCCGGGGTGCGAATGCTTAGGAAACGCCGCACCCGGAGCCAGATCAACGCGGACCTGAATCACCTCGCGGCCGGGAGTACTCAGGTCACGCCTCTGCAGATCCGTCCGCTTTATTCCAGTCTGCAGAGCCTCGACCAATTGCCACGTCACGCCTGCAAAGGCGCACAAAACGATCGCTATCATAGCCGACTTTTTCATAATGTTTATCTCCTGTGACTCTACCTTATCGACTTGAACGCGGCTCGCATCTCGGTCGCGAACAGGTCCGGATATTCCCACGCGGCAAAGTGTCCGCCGCGGTCGGCTTCGTGAAAATATACGAGGTTGCCATAGGCCTTTCGCGACCATGTCTCAGGCGCTCGATAGACCTCTTGAGGAAACACGGTAACCGCAACGGGGATAGCTATCTTGTCCGTCATCAGCGAACCCTTACCAGATTCAGGTCGCGGCCTTCCCAATAAAGCCGGGCCGCGGATGTCGAGGTGTTCGTCAACCAATAGAGTGAAAAGTTATCCAAAACCTCATCCCTCGTTGGCGTTTGCTTCGGATCCGCCCCGTACGACCAATCGGCGAATCCCGGATGCACGAGCATAAAAGACGCGAGGGCGACCGGCGAATCCGTCATCCCATTCCCCACCGCCTGCGGCCGTGCACCCATCATATTCACGTACGCCCTTCCGCCCTTCTGACCGTAAATTTTCAGCGAATCGAGAACAGCGCGTTCCTGTTCGGATAACCCCGCGGGTACGGGCCCTCCGCCTATCGCGGCACCCACGTCGTTCGGAATCGTCGCGGGAAAGTTGGTGTGAATTGCAAGCAGCCCTGTCGGAGCCTGGCGGGCCATCGCCTGAACTATCGCCGCTCCCCAATCTCCGCCCTGAGCGACATATTTCGTATAGCCGAGCCGCTTCATCAAAACATCCCACGCCCGTCCTATGCGCTCCGAACCCCAACCCGCCTCTGTCGGATGGCCGGAGAAGCCATATCCCGGCAATGAAGGGATCACCACGTCAAAAGATTCTTCAGCCCGCCCCCCGTACTTCACCGGATCGGTGAGCGGCCCGATGAGTTTGATCTGTTCAAATACCGATCCCGGCCAACCGTGCGAGATGATCACCGGCAGAGCGTTCGGATTCTTAGAGCGTACGTGTATAAAGTGAATGTCGACGCCGTTCACATTCGTGATGAACTGCGGATAAGAATTCAGCTGCGCCTCGGCCTTTCGCCAGTCGTAACCGGTTCCCCAATACTGCATCAGGCCCTTGAGCTCTTCCGACCTTGCTCCCTGCGATCTATCTGCCACCGTTTCTTATCCGGCCAACGCGTCGCCGCGATCCGCCGGCGCATATCCGCGACCTCAGCCATCGGTATGCTGACCTTATAAGGACGTATCTTTTCCTTATCGTTGGTCTGGGCGCCGCTGTATGAGGTGAAGAATGTCGACGAGAGGAAGAGTGCAGCTCCCAGTGCGGAGCGCGTCCCGTGAATCGTTCGCATAGCCGTTGTCTCCCGAACGGGGTCCCTTGAACCGGGCAAGAGATCCATCAATGGTCCACGCACGGCTGATCGGCGCTCCCAGGCTACCGGATAGCTGCGTCCCTTCAAAAAGGGCCTTATCCCAGCGCTACAGCGGTGATCTATTCGTCGATCCGGTGCCGCTCATTATGTCTGGATTCTTAAACATGTCAAGTTAAGCTCTTTCTTCGGCGATGCTGAAAAATGGAGAAGTAACGAACCTCCATTTCCCACTTCCTAAACTGCCGAAGCCGGCCACATTTCAATCGAGCTTTCTCTGGCATGATTGAGATGTGGCCGACCCGGTTTGCGTGACTTGACTAGTTGGCGGGAACTATTTCAGGGCAGTCCGCCCACAACGGCGAATCTAAAGGCTAATGCGTACCGCGGTGCTGGTCGAACAGCCGGAACCGATCACAACGCCGGCGAAGCTAGTGAGAACAAATCCGCCGCTTGTGCTTGATTCGTCGCTGAACTTCGGAAGATTCAGGGTCTGCGTCACTCTTAGCCGACCGACAGGAACTCCGGTAGGAGTCAACGGAATGAATGAGAATTTCATCGCGTAATTGTCACCTCCATTGCTTACCCAGATCCCGTGTCCCGGCGTTCGATAAGGTGTCGCCGGGTTAGCCCCAAACTCGGCCACCGTCCCACCTTCGTTGAAAGTAACAACTCCGGGAAACGACCCGCCTAGCGGTTCACCGGTAACGCAATTCGTCGGCGTCACTGTAGTTTCCCATGCACCTACGATTCTGTCTGCTGATTGCTTCTGGGCCTGTACAGTATTCTGCGCCATCGCGGCTATGATCAACGCGGCCGTAGCCAGCGAGAAGCGAAAATATTTTCGAAGATTGTTTTTCATCTTGTATGTCCTCTGTGTGGTTAAATTTTCCGGCCGTTTTTGGCCTTCAATGATTAACGCGACGGAGATGAAGACCAGGGCTAAACTTTTTTGGACGATTTCCGGCGTTTAATGAAATAATCATTAAGTTTCCTCGAAGCTAAAGATTCATCGCCGGTAAAGTACCCGAACATATGGACCCATCGGTCGATCAGCAGCATCAGATAACCCTTTGGCTGCGGGAGTGGAGTTCAGGCAACGAGGATGCTCTCGAAGCGATGATGCCGATCGTCTATGCCGAACTCCACCGACAAGCCGCAGCGTATCTCCGCCGTGAACGCGTCGGCCACACGCTCTAACCAACCGCGCTCATCCACGAGACTTACCTGAAGTTGATCGGCCAACGCGAGGTTACCTGGCAGAATCGAGCCCATTTCTTTGGAATTGCGTCGCAGGCTATGCGGCGGATCCTGGTCGATCATGCAAGGACACGGCACCGCGAGAAGCGTGGTGGTGACGCAGAAGATCTGCCCATCGAAGCGGCCGAGTTCGCGGTCTCCTCCAAAGGAGAAACCGTCGATCTTGTCGCTCTCGATGAAGCCCTCACCAGACTGGCCGAATTCGACGTCAGGCAATCCCGGATCGTAGAACTCCGATTCTTCAGCGGTCTAAGCGTCGAAGAAACAGCGGAAGCGCTCGGACTTTCGCCTGCGACAATAAAGAACGATTGGCGATCTGCCAAAGCGTGGCTGTTTCAGGAACTGAATAAATGAACCCTGAGAAGTGGAAAAGTGTAAAGGCATTGTTTGACGCGTCGGCTGACATGGAACCCGCCGAACGTCTCCATTTTCTCGACCGTGAGTGCGGATCGGACCCCGAGCTTCGTGCCGAAGTTGAAAGGCTCTTGTCGTCTTCCGAAGACGCGGAACAATTTCTTGAGAAGCCGGCAGCCGCCCACATTGCCAGCGACATTCTTGAACCCAAAGGAATGCTGCAGGCCGGCGACCGCTTCGCTCACTATAAGATCCTTCGGCAGATCGGCGTTGGCGGAATGGGCGAGGTTTATCTTGCCGCCGATGAAAAGCTTGATAGGCGAGTCGCGATCAAGATCCTCAACGAACGGTTTGGCAGTAACGATTCGCATCTTCAACGCTTCATACGCGAAGCGAAGGCAGCTTCCTCGCTGAACCACCCGAACATTCTCGTCATCCACGAAATAAACGTGGACGACGATGCCAACTTTATCGTGAGCGAGTATGTTGAGGGGCGGACGCTTCGTGACCTGATCGGCGGCAATGAATTGACGTCGGCCACGGCGATCGACATCGTCATACAGATCGCCGAAGCTCTTGCCGCCGCCCACGGAGCCGGCATCGTCCATCGCGATATCAAACCGGAGAATATTGTTGTTCGTCCCGACGGTTACGTTAAGGTCCTGGACTTTGGATTGGCAAAGCTTATGACGCCGGACAAGGGCTTGCTTGCTCCCGGACATGATGGGGCGACTCAAGACCAGACCGCCCAAGGCGTGATAATGGGCACGGTCAGCTATATGTCACCGGAGCAGGCCAAAGGTGAAGCCGTCGATGAGCGAACTGACATATTCAGCCTCGGCGTTGTCCTATACGAATTACTCGCTGGCAGAACTCCATTTCAAGGGCCAACGCTTTCGGAAACGTTTGCGAACGTGATCAACGCCGAGCCGCCGGCGCTTGAACTCCAGCCGTCAGCCGTCTCTGACGAGCTGCCGCGAATAGTTTCGAAAGCTCTTCGAAAAAACAAAAAGGACCGATATGAGACCGCTGAAGATCTTCTTCAGGACCTCCGGGCAGCGAGGGAGGCGTTCGCGTTTCACAATAAGTTCGGAGATGGTCGACCGGACGCCACTAATATTCGCACCGAGATCCTCAATACCGGTACCGACGAGTTGCATGATCCTGATACAAGGCTCGAAAGCACTTCAGCGGGCAGGCATGGCCTGTTTAGATGGATCGCCTTAGGGGTGCTGGCTGTCGTGGCGATGGGGGCCGCATACTACTTTTACGCGGCACGACAAGACTCTATCACGACCGGCCGCCGGTCTCTCGCGGTTCTACCATTCACCAATGCCAGCGGCGACCCAACCGCCGACTTCCTCGCAGACGGCGTCAGCGAGAGCATCATAAATAACCTTTCGCAGCTCTCAGGGCTGAAGGTTATGTCGCGCAATTCCACCTTCCGTTTCAAGTCGGATCAGTCGGACACGCGGGCTATCGCCGCCCGCTTGAATGCCGACACGCTCGTCACGGGAGACATAAGGCAGCTCGGCGATAAATTGGTGATCAACGTCCGTTTGATAAATGCTGTAGATGACTCGCAAATTTGGGGAAATCAATATGTAACCACACTGACAGACGTCATCGCAGCACAGAACGAGATCTCTCAGGCCGTCGCCCGCAACCTAAGGATAAAGCTTACCCCATCGGACACCGCACAGCTCAGTAAGCGCTACACAGGGAATGTTGAGGCATACCAACTTTATCTTCGCGGACGTTTCCACGTATTTAAATTGCTGCCCGATGATATCCGACAAGGCATCGCGTATTTCCAACAGGCGATCGACCTCGACCCGAACTACGCCCTCGCCTACGCTGGTATCGCCGATGCGTACCGATCGCTCGGGATCGGAAGCGAGGTGACCCCCGTCGAATCATTCGCGAAGTCTAAGGCTGCCGCTAATCGTTCCATCGAGATCGATGACTCGCTATCCGCGGGCCACGCGACCTTGGGAATGACACTTTTCTGGGGTGAATGGGACTGGGCAAGTTCCGAAAAACAGTTTCAGCGCGCCATTGAGCTCAATCCCAACGACGTCAACGCTCACGTATCCTACGCACATCTTCTGTCTAATCTTGGAAGACATCAGGAAGCTCTTAGCGAAGTTAAGATCGCACGCGAGCTAGATCCTCTGTTCCCGTTTGTCGGTGCTTTGGAAGGCCAGTTCCTTTTCCAGGCCGGCAAGCACGGTGAAGCGCTCGAACGGCTGCAAAAGACGACCGACCTTGCACCGAACTTTTGGATGACCCATTTGTTTCTCTCTCTGGTATACGCTGATAAGGCGAGGTATGCGGAAGCCATCGCGGAAGCGCGAAAGGCACGGGAACTTTCGTCAGCATCCACGTATTCGATGGCGATGGAAAGCTATGCATTGGCGAAAATGGGGAACCGCGAAGAAGCAGAAAAGATTCTCCAGGAAATGATGCAGCTTGCCGCGACACGTGGTATGCCTCCCACCCACATCGCACTTGCCCACCTCGGGCTCGGCGAACCCGAAAAAGCCCTGGACTGGCTCGAAAAAGGTCTCACCGAACACGACCCGAAAATGGCATTTCTAAAAGTAGATCCAAAGTGGAATGACCTCCGGTCCTCACCGCGTTTCATTAGCCTTATGAAGCGAATGAACTTCGACTAGAAAAACAGTGTCTGCTCCAGCGCCTGGGCACCCGATCCTGTCGTCGTCTTGCCCGGAGCCCTTCGGAGTCGTCCTCGGGGCACCATATAGCGACCTCCGGAGCGACCGTCGGCATCGGAGATACCGGTGGGCGTCGGAGGCGCTTGCGAGTCGGGGTGCTTGACGCAATGCAGGCAGAATTTCACCTAAAGATCCGACCAAAACACGCGATGCAGCGCGTGCAAATCCCTACTTTTTAGTCTGCTCAGGATGTTCAGCCCTCTCAGCCCGCTCCGGCGTGTTTTTCCCCATCCCAAAAGGAATGTGGTACGTACCCACGTCGAAAGGATAAGGGATAAAGGATAAAATTGCTTAAATCCGGCCTTTATCCTTCATCCTTTAAATTATGGCACGTGCCACATTCCCTTTCGTCCTCATCACCTCGATTCTAAGCATCTAATGATTCGTCTTGCTCAGGCAGTTCGGAAACTGCATTTCAAAATTAATATTTTAAAGTTGGTCATTGGGTCTCAAAAATGAAAATCGCTGCCCCAGATCGGACAGCCATCTTCGTGATTTGCCTAGATCTAGATCGATGGGATCAGGATCATCTGCACCCGGCGGTTCCGCGCCTTCGAGGCATTGGTAGTGTTCGGCGCGACCGGCAGCGTACCCCCGAGTCCACGCGGCTCTATCCTCGAATCCGAAACGCCGAGCTGACTCAGCCGTTCGGCGATCGCCTTTGATCGCTGATCGGTCAGCGACGATAGCTCATTAGGATCTCCGGTCGCATCGGTGTGCGATTCTATCTGGACGCGGTAATCAGTGTTGGATACCAGCAACTCACCGAGCGACGTGAGCCTGGCGTTCGCGACCGGAGCAAAACTCGTCGATCGCGGGCCGCTCCAATAGGTCTCGGCAAGCGTTAGAACGATCCCTCGTTCGGTCTTGGTAACCGTACCGAATTTACGAAGTGCAGCCATCAACCCAGCCTCATTCGCCCTCAAAGCTTCGGCCCGAGCGTCCCTTTGGCGCTGTTCCTCAGCCGTGCGCCCGGCCTGTTCGATCGCCGTCACGCGAGCGTTCGCCGTCTCGGCCTCGAGCCGAGCCTTGCCCAGATCCTCTCGAAGCCGGCCGTTCTCCGCCTTAGCTTCGCGAGCCTGCATAGAGAAATTGCCAACGTCACGCTGAGCCAATTCTCGGGCGCGAGTCTCGTCGGCCAACTGCCGTTTGAGATCCTCGATATCAGAAAGGGCTGCCGCCAGTCGGTCCTCTATCTTGCGAACCTCCGCATCGTTCCGGGCCTGTTCATTCCGTTGTTCACGAGCCTGCTTGCGGACCATCGCAGTACCCTCGGCCTTGACCGCCGTGCTGATAGCTTTTCGCGCTGTGATGTCGACCTCTTCTTCCTTACGGCCGGCCTTCCATGATTCTTCGGCGTTGGTCATAAGTGACTCAGCCTCGCGAAGATCCTCCGTCGCATCTCGATCAGCTCCCGCGTACCTTGCGAGAGCGACCGCCTGCTTCGCCTGCAGGATTGTGGACGGCGTTTTCGAATAATCGATCTCAGCAATTTCCGGTGTCCGCGTGTCACGGAAGAAGTCACTCGAGTTGCCAAAATACTGCACGGAAGGCGTTGTCTCGATCTTGCGGCCGCTCACCGTGTATGGGTTAAGGTTCTCCAGCATGATCTCCTGGCTAGGCCTCGCGACCAGGAAGTGCGGCTCGGCCGTAATGATCAAAGCGAAATTCTGAAGGGGCGTCGTGACGCTGATCTTCGAATCGAACTCCCAGAATCCGCGACGCTTGATCTCGCCAAGGTTAGCGACCTGACCGTCCGGAGAAACCGCCCACAGAACATAGGTCGCGTATCCGCGTCCAAGCTCAAACGGTCGCGGCATCTTCGAGACGCTGAGTTCTACCTCGGTCCCGTTGCGGCTGGTTCGCTTGACCTTAGCCTCGCCCTTCATCCGCGGATATCGAGTCGTCCCGCGGAAATTTACCATCACCTGCTCATCGAGCGGATAAGTGATAGCGGTTGTCCGACGAGGGACATCGACCTGTCCCAGAGCGGCAAAACTAAACAGAAGTAAAAAGACGAACGTCGAGGCTATCTTGGATACAGGTATATTGTACATATTTTCTCCGAGAGACTGGCGCTAGAGAAAAAGATGCCACAGCGCGTTGCGAGGTTGCAAACATTGGCCCTTTTGGACATACCCGCAATGCGTACACTATATTTATCCTTTCGCGTAAATGCAGGACTTCAAACGATTACTTAAGTACGTCAGGCCCCATTGGCTAAAGTTTACCGTAGCAATTATCGCTATGGTCTTGGTCGCGGCGTTTGAAACAGCGACCGGAGCCCTCCTCGTACCAATTTTCGATCAGTTTCTTCCACCGGCCGCAGGCGATACCCAGACACTCTTCGACCTGAATAGCCTCGTTCCTAGAGACGACTGGTATCGGGCTTGGCTTGTGATCTCCGGACTTTTACTCAGCTTCACGATCTGTAAGGGCATCGCAGAATATTTTTCTTCGTATCTGATGGCGAAGATCGGACAGGCCGCGGTCTTCGATCTTCGAAGACAGTTGTACGACCATCTTCTGCGTCAACCAGCCTCATTCTTCGAAAGGCATCGGACAAACTATCTCGTATCTCGAATCGTAGTTAGCTGCTCGGCCATTGAGCAGGCCGTGTCTGCGAACCTCCGCGACGTACTAAGAGAATTCCTGATCCTCGTCTTTCTTCTGAGCGCTGCATTTTATTTGAACTGGCGACTGATGCTTGGAGCAATAGTGATCGGGCCCATTATCGCCTTTTTAACCACCAGGTTCAGCAAAGGCTTACGGCGATACGCTGATCAATCGTTTGAAGGCAATAAGTTGCTGACCGACACGGCCCAGGAAACCCTCTCGAATCAGACTATCGTCAAAGCATATCGAGCCGAGGACCGCGAGAACGAGCGATTTTCACGTGTGGCCAGAATAATTGCGAAAGCCAACCTGCGCTCGGGACGCCTTGCCGCCATCTCGCCGCCCACGATCGAAACAGTAGGCTTTGTAGCTCTGCTGGTGCTTCTTTACTTCGGCCTTAGGGAAATTAATGACGGGCGCCTCGATACTGCACAGTTCGGGGCATTCATGTATTTCCTTTTCCGCAGCTATGACCCGATGCGGAAGATCTCGCGTCAGCACAATGAGATCAGCAAAGCATTCGCTGCAGCGAAAGACGTTTGGGACGTTCTGGACGAAAACGACGTCCTTCCAGAACGGGCGAATGCCGTTGAGCTAAAGCCACTGACCCAGAGAGTCGAACTTCAGAATGTTTCGTTCGCTTACCAGAATGACGATCGTAAGATCCTGAACGATGTTTCGCTCGTAGTCGAAAAGGGCTCGGTCGTTGCCCTTGTAGGCGAGAGCGGAAGCGGCAAGTCAAGCCTTATCAAGTTGGTGCAGCGTCTCTACGACCCGAGCGACGGGGCCATCCTTTGGGACGGAACCGACCTCCGAAGTGCCAAAATTGGGAGCGTTCATCGGCAGATCGCATTGGTTACGCAAGAGACGGTTCTGTTCAACGATACGGTTAGATACAACATCTCGTACGGAAACCCCGACGCTTCCGACGAGGAGATTCGAGAAGCGGCCCGTATCGCCTTTGCCGACGACTTTATCGACGAACTTCCCAATGGATACGACATGATGGTGGGAGAACGCGGTACACTGCTTTCCGGTGGACAGCGGCAGCGAATCGCGATCGCCCGCGCCGTACTCGTTAACGCTCCGCTTCTAATATTGGACGAGGCGACCTCAGCTCTCGACACGGAGTCCGAAATGCTTGTTCAGCAAGCTCTTGAGAACCTGATGAAGAACCGAACGTCGATAGTTATCGCTCATCGACTCTCCACTATTCGAAAAGCGGACAAGATCGTCGTTATGGATCGCGGGCAGGTGTCTGAAACCGGAACACACGCGGAACTGCTCGTGGCGAACGGAAGATACAGGCGGCTATATGAACTGCAGTTCGCCGGTGACGAAGAGGTTTCGCAGAACGTAACATTATGAGATCAATGACAGGCTTTGGACGCGGCTCAGCGTCTGGTGACAATTTTTCCGTGAACGTTGAACTGAAAACGGTGAATAATCGCTTTCTGGACGTTAATCTGCGACTCTCCGGCGAATTACAACAGCTCGAAACGCGGCTGAAGCATCTGATCGGAGAACGTCTTTCCCGCGGCCGCGTCGAGGTCAATATTCAGTACGACAAAAGCGCTGAGGTCACTTACGAGCTGAACCGACCTATGATTGCGGGCTACCTGGCCGCGATGAAGCAGATGCAAGAAGAATTCAGCCTCAGCGGAGAGCCCGATCTGAATGTGATTGCCCGTCTGCCGAACGTCGTCGTGCCGAAAAAAGATGATCTGGATCCAACCTTTCTTGCCGGGATCGAGTCCGCCTTGGCCGCGGCACTGGAAGACCTGGAAAAAATGCGTGAGAAGGAAGGAGAGCTTCTTAAAGCCGAGCTTGGTTCGCTCATTGATGGGATCGATACCCGACTCCCCACCATTGAATCAGAATCGGCAAACGTCGCTGAAGAGTATCGACTCCGGCTGACAAAACGGATCGGCGATATGCTTGCCAAGAGCGAGTCACAGATTGACCTCGATCAAGGAAGGCTCGCGCAGGAGATCTCATATCTATCGGATCGCGCGGACATTTCTGAGGAGATAACTCGCCTGCGAACTCACCTTGGCCACTTCCGCTCTATCGCGGCCGAAGACAATGAGGTTGGAAAACGTCTTGATTTCCTTACCCAGGAGCTGAATCGCGAAGCAAACACGATCACCTCAAAGACCTCAAATATGACCGTCAAGGAAAATGCTTTGCAGATCAAGAGCGACATTGAAAAGATTCGTGAGCAAGTACAAAATATCGAGTAATGAAGGGAAATCTCATCATTATCAGTTCCCCTTCGGGAGGAGGAAAAGGAACTCTCATCAAGGGAGTTCTTGAGCTAGTTCCCGATCTCGGGTATTCAGTTTCCCTGACGACCCGTGGGCCAAGGTTCGGTGAAGAGGATGGGCGTCACTATCGTTTTGTAAGCAAAGATACTTTCCAAAACGAGATCGAGCAAGGCGGATTTCTTGAATACGCCGAGGTGCATGGGAATCTGTACGGAACGTCGAGATCGCAAGTCGAACGGATCACGGATAGCGGCCGTGACGTGATTCTCGAGATCGATGTTCAAGGTGCGGAAGCCGTAATGGACCAGATTCCAGGCGCAGTAAGTATCTTCATCCTGCCACCGTCGTACGAGACTCTGCGAGCGCGATTGACGGCGCGAGCCACGGAAGAATCAAACGATCTTGATGTTCGTCTTAGAAACTCTCACTACGAGGTCTCGCGATATTCCCTCTTCAAGTACGTTATCGTAAATGACGAGGTGCATGCCGCAGCAGGCAAACTCGCCTCGGTCATCCTTGCCCAACGCCAACTGAGAGATAGACAATCAGCGTCGATAAAGGGTATCCTAGATAGTTTCGAGCGGTCGAACGTTTGATTCTAGGAGATTTCGCAGCGTATGGCTCAAGAACCAGTAGAAGCATTGGACACAGACGAGATCGATGAAACCATCGATCCGCCAACGATCGATTCAAAGTATCGCATGATCTTGCTTGCGGCTCAGCGAAGCAAACAACTGCAGCGTGGAGCTATTTCGCGCACGGATATGGATTTGCGCAAGCATAAGGCTACGCGGGTCGCTATGCGCGAGCTTGAGGAAAAGAAGGTAAACTTCAAAATCCTCGAAAACTAGATCACTTTCATTGACAAAAAGCCGCCCTGATCCAGGACGGCTTTTTTCATTGTCAATCTACCTTCGACGCCTGTCTTCTCGGGCGCGAATTCTTAAGGAAATTGTGATCCATAGAAACATGCCGCCTAGACGCACTTGTTGCTGATCAAGTAGGTCGACAGTATTTTAGCGGTTTACTGCATCGGCCACGTCTTCGATAGTGTCTGAAACTTTGCGTTTCACTTTTCCCCACCCTTCTCGGGCTTCCCCTCCTGCTCTCTGTGCTTCTCCTTCGGCTTCGAGTTCTGAATCACCGGTCACTTCGCCCACTTTGTCCTTGACTGCTCCCTTCGTCTGCTCCCATTTACCCTTCACTTCATCATTATTGAATATTGCCATTTTATTATCCTCCCGTGTATTGACTGTACGTCGACCGTACGTTTAAGTCGCTACAACGTGATCTATCTGCAAGGACAATGCCAAACGAAAAAACGTCCCGAGATTCCGAGACGCTTACCCAACGATCAAAGCGATAATCGTCTACATTCCTTTATAGTCCGGACCGCCACCGCCTTCAGGTGTTACCCAATTTATTATTTGGTACGGGTCTGCAATATCACACGTCTTGCAATGAACGCAGTTAGAGAAATTGACCTTCAACTCTTTTCGTCCATTTCGCTCTTCCATCTCGTAAACGGCCGCCGGACAAAATCTTTGACATGGATTCCCATATTCCTCCGCACATCGCGTCGCGCATATCTCCGGATCAAGCACGTGCAGGTGGGATGGCTGATCTTCGTTATGACCTACACCCGCATGATAGACATCGGTAACCTTGTCGAAGGTTAATTCCTTGTCAAATGGTACGCTTTTATACCGGTCCAGTTTAAGATGGTCCGACGGCAACATTGCTCCAGAATTATTTGCCTGCTGTTCCATCCGTTCGTGGCCGGCAATATGATGTTCTTTAGGAAGGAACCCCCAGGCGAGTCCCTTGGTAACAAACTGAAGGCCGCTGTTTATTAGGGCAGACCAGCGTCCGCTTTGAAAAGAAGCGTGGAAATTTCGCACGGGATGTAGTTCATCGTAGATCCAGCTAAGGTTGACTTTCTCCTCGAAATGTTTCAAATGATGAGACGAAGTATCACCGTGTGCCAGTGCGTCGACGATCGTTTCTGCCGCAAGCATCCCTGACTTCATCGCCGTATGGATACCCTTGATCCGCTGACCGTTCAAAAATGATGCGGTGTCGCCGACCAGCAATACACCGTCAGCATACAGCTTCGGCATCGTCCAATATCCGCTCGTGTTGATCGACTTCGCGCCATACTTGATCATCCTGCCGCCGTTCAGGACCGCGGCGACTTTCGGGTGCGTCTTGAACTTCTGAAACTCTGCATGCGGGTCGATGTTTGGATCCTTGTAATCCAAACCTGTGACATACCCGATGCTTATCACATTGTCCTTCATTCCATAGATCCAACCCCCGCCGTACGTCTGCGTGTCTGACGGAAAACCGAGTGTATGGACCACCTTACCCTGATCAAAGTTCCCAACCGGAATCTCCCAAAGTTCCTTTACGCCGATCGAGAATACCTGCGGTTCCTTTCCTTTCATCAGTCCAAGCCGGCCCATCAACTGCTTCGCCAGCGATCCACGCGAGCCTTCGCCAAGAACCGTGACCTTCGCTAGAAGATCGACGCCTGGCTCGAAATTGTCCTTTGGGTGACCGTCTTTGTCGATGCCTTTGTCGCCGGTCCGGATACCGATGACGCGATCGTTTTCATCGTATAGGACCTCGCTCGCGGGAAACTCCGGAAAGACGTTTATACCAGCTTCCTCGCACTTTTCGCCGAGCCATTCGCACATCTTGCTCAGACTGAGAATGTATTTGCCTTTATTCTTTAGCGGAGGCGGTACCAAAGGCGCGTCAATTCCCTTTCTCTCGGTCAGGTACCAAAACGCATCTTCGGTTACTACCGAGTCGACCGGGCATCCTT
>JBDSLC010000019.1:0-11275 GCA_039916585.1 Pyrinomonadaceae bacterium
GAGCCGAACAACCTCGCCGCTATCCGCAGCCTTATCGCTTACAGATCGTTCCGCTACGGCAAGCACCTCGACGTCATTCTCACCGACAACCGCAGCTTCGCCGGCGATGATGCTTCTGACGCCGAGGGCGTCGGGAAGATCTACGACCCATCGTTCCGGGGCTACTTTTCGGAGGAAGCGATGATCGCGCTCGATGCAGGTAAAACGCACAACGGCGGAAAGCCGCCCGCCGAACTCCAATTCCGCGACGTGCAAATTCCCAACCCAAGCAAAGACAAGCAGCCGCGAACGATCCTAGGCGTCGAGCAGAAGGCATGGTTCAAGGACCAGCTGCGCAAGTCAAAGGGGACGTGGAAGATCTGGGGCAACTCGCTCGGAGCGCTCGACAATCGCGTCGACCTGCAAAACTTGCCTTCCGGTATGGTTAAGAATGCGTGGCCGGCGGACACTTACGGGATAGGCAGGACCGACGATTACGGCGCCGCCTATGCCGAACGCAAAGAGATCTACGACCTCGTGCGTGATGCGAAGATCACCGGCTTTGCGATCGTCGCCGGCGACCGCCACGCCTTCTGGGCGGGCTATGCTGCCGCCGAGCTCCCGCCGCGAAAGTTCGAACCGGTCGGGCTGAGTTTTGTGGGTGGGTCGCTCATCAGCCCGGGTGCGATGGAGGCGCTCGAGCATGGCTTACGCAAAGATCACCCCTTGCGAGCCCTGTTTCTCGCCGACCGCCCCAGCGGTGGCAAGCCTGCCTGGACTAACAATATGCTGCTGCTTCACGGTGTCCGCTCTGCCCTCGAATATGCGAAAACCTTCGATATGAAACGAGCAATCGCCCTCTCAAACCCGCAGCTCGCGCCGCAGCTCGAGTTCCTCGATCTCGGCGGTCACGGCTACGCAACGGTACGCCTTAGTGCGGGCGAGATGCGGACCGAGTTCGTCTGCATCCCTCGCCCCGTCACGCGCAGCGAGAGACCCGATGGCGGTCCCTTGCGCTACCGCGTCGCACACGTCGCCAAACTGTGGAAACCCGGCGAGCGGCCACACCTCGAGCAGCAGATTCTAGAAGGCGACGTCGATCTCTCGATCTGACTTGGTCAACGCGACGCAGCGGTCGCAGCCACGGGCGTGAATCTAGCCCTCTTCACCCGCCGAATAGTCGACCATGCAGTTGATGATGACCGTCTCGCTCGTTCTAAATATTGCAGTCCTAGTTCCGGTGTGTTTTGGCATAATTTCAAGCGCGTCTTGGGCGAACGAAGCATACGGTGATGCGACGGCAGCACGCGGCATTCTGCTTTCCGTCTACTTGGCAATAGCTGCAGCATCGATGCTTTTACTCGTTGGCAGGAATTCGAAAATGATCGCCGTCCTTCTGCTTGTACAAGTCATATACAAGCTGACTACGCCGCTGACAGTCGGAACTTTCCAAAATGCGGTAGTGGTCAGCAACTTGCTCATTGCTGCCTTCCACACGACGACCTTGCTTCTTATTTGGAAGAGATCAGATGGTTGATCTCTCGTTGGGGGCATGGGGGACTTCGGCGGCGAAGCGTTGACATAACAATCGCGGGTCTCGCCGCTTATTTTCCCAATCGCATTTACAGTGTCGCAATAGCTTTGACGTCCCGATTCAGCCGTCACCTCGATCTGACCTCACTAATGTTCGTTACCAATAAAGCATCCGCTCAGAAAGGCTTAACCTTCTTAAGCGGACGCCTTTATAACGAGCGATTTTCGAGCTCAGAATGCCTCGCCGAAGCTGACCTCTCCTGCTACGGAGACTTGGTAAGCCGAAACGCGGCGTTCGAAGAAGTTTGTGAGTTCCTGGACGTCCTGGAGATCCATGAACGAGAACGGATTCTTCGATTTATAGATCTTCGGCAGTCCGAGCATCGCAAGACGCTGGTCGGCGATGAACTCTAAGTACTGACGCATATCGGCGATCGAGAGACCGGCGACGCCCATGCTCAGCACATCATCCGCAAATTGCAATTCGCACTCGACAGCTTCATCAAGCATCGTGGCGATGTCCCGCGTTAGTTCCGCATCGAACAGGTCAGGCTCTTCGCTACGCACTTTGTTTACTACATCGAACGCGAATGCCATGTGAGCGGATTCGTCGCGAAAAACCCAATTCGTACCCGATGCGAGGCCGTGCAGCAGGCCTATCGAACGCAGGAAATAAACGTATGAGAACGCGGCGAAGAAGAACAGCCCTTCGATGCAGGATGCGAAGCAGATCAGATTGAGCAGAAACCGCTTGCGATCTTCCTTAGAGTTAAGGCTGTCGAGATCGTTTATCGAATCGATCCACTTGAGACAGAACTCAGCCTTTTTCTTGATCGACGGGATCTGCTCGACCGCTGCGAAAGCTTGCTCGCGTTCGGCGTGGTCGGGGATGTATGTGTCGAGCAGCGTGAGGTAAAACTGCACGTGCAGGGCCTCTTCGTAAAGCTGACGCGACAGGTACATCCGGGCCTCGGGTGAATTTATGTGCTTGTAAAGATTCAGCACGAGGTTGTTCGACACGATCGAATCGCCGGTGGCAAAGAACGCCACCAGCCGGTTGATCAGATGCCGTTCCGCAGGGGTCATCTTCGACCGCAGATCGTTGACGTCCATCGAGAAATCGACTTCCTCAACAGTCCACGTGTTCTTGATCGCATTCCGGTACATCTCGTAGAAGTCCGGATATTTCATCGGGCGAAGTGTGAGGTTAAAACCGGGATCCAATAGCATAATTTTTGTGTAAGAGTGACGCCTGCAGGCGTTCTTCTTGATCTTTCGCTACGTCAGAAACGCCGGAAGGCGTCACTCTTACTTTATTGACAAGCCTCGCACGCATCGGGGTTCTCGAGTGAACACATAACTGCCTCGGTGTCCGAGTAGGCCTGAACTTCGGGTTCCTTATTTTCGGCCGCCGTAACCTGCGCGATCTTTGTCGCCGGACGCGAACGTAAATAGTAGGTCGTCTTAAGGCCCTTCTGCCAACAGTACATATACATCGACGACAGCTTGCCGATCGACGGGCTCTCCATGAAGAGGTTCAGCGACCCGCTCTGGTCGATGTAGGCGCCTCGGTCGGCGGCCATGTCGACGAGCGAACGCATCGGCACTTCCCACGCGGTTCGGTAGATCTCTCGGATGTCGGCCGGAATCGCGGCGATATCCTGGATCGAACCTTCGCTAAGCTTGATCTTGGTGCGGATCTCATCGTTCCACAGACCGATCGCACTCAGTTCTTTCACGAGATACTTGTTGATCTGAATGAAATCTCCGGACAGAGTCTCGCGTTTGAATAGGTTAGAAACCTGCGGCTCGATGCACTCGTAACTGCCGGCAATCGCGGCGATCGTCGCAGTCGGTGCGATGGCGATCATCAAACTGTTGCGAAGGCCGTGAGCTTTCACTTTCTCGCGAAGAGCGTCCCAGCGTTCCGTTTCCCCGGGCGTAACGCCCCAGAGATCGAATTGGAAAATACCTTGGGCGGCTTTCGTCTCAGCAAATGCCGGGTGCGGGCCTTTAACCTTCGCCAGATCGCACGATGCATCTAGGGCTCCGAAGTAGATCTCTTCCTGGATCTTCGCCGATATCGCACGAGCCTCGTCCGAATCAAACACCAATCGAAGTTGGAAAAATACGTCTTGCAGTCCCATCACGCCGAGGCCGATGTTGCGCCAGCGATTGTTAGAATCGGCGGTGCTTTGGATGGCGTAATAGTTGAGGTCGATGACGCGGTCGAGCTGGCGTACGGCTAGCTTCACGTTGCGGCGCAGCTTGTCGTAATCGACGGCGCCGTCTTTCACGTATCGTGCGACGTTGATAGAGCCGAGGTTGCATACGGCAGTCTCGCTATCCGATGTCACTTCGACGATCTCGGTGCAAAGATTCGAAAGATGAACGACGTTTTCGGGCCGGCCGGTCTGGTTTGCCTTGAGATTGCACGCGTCCTTAAATGTCATCCAGCCGTTACCGGTCTGAGCGAGCGTACGCATCATTCGGGCGTAAAGATCGCGTGCCTTTACCTGCTTGACAAACTTTCCTTCCGCCTCGGCTTCGGTGTACGCGATCTCGAACTCGGTGCCGTAGATGTCGGGGAAATGCGGAACTTTTGAAGGATCGAACAGCGACCAATCGCCATCCGTCTCGACCCGTTTCATAAAGAGATCGGGGATCCAGTTCGCGATGTTCAGGTTGTGCGTACGCCGAGCGTCGTCGCCGGTGTTGTCTCGGAGTTCGAGGAAATCTTCGATGTCGGCGTGCCACGTTTCGAGATAAACGCACGCGGCCCCCTTACGCTTGCCGCCCTGATTTACCGCAGCCACGCTCGAATCAAGTGTCTTCAGCCACGGCACGATGCCGTTCGAGTGGCCGTTGGTTCCTTTAATGAGCGATCCGCGCGAACGTACGCGATGATAGGCGATGCCGATGCCGCCCGAGAATTTCGAGAGCATCGCCACATCCGAATACTTCTTATAAATACTCTCTAGGCTGTCCTGCGGCGAGTCGAGCAGGAAGCAGGATGACAGTTGCTCGTGCGACGTGCCGGAGTTAAACAGCGTCGGCGTCGATGGAACATATTCGAGCGACGAGAAAAGATTATAAAGTTCGACCGCCTCGGACGGTGTTTCAGAAAGGCCGCAAGCCACGCGCATCCAGAAGAACTGCGGGCTCTCGATGACCTCGCGGGTCACCGGATTCTTCAGAAGATATCGATCGTACACAGTGCGGATACCGAAAAATTCGAAAAGATCGTTGCGGCTCTGGTCGATAGCATCGTTGAGTTTGCGGCTGTTAGCGGAAACAAAGGCAGCCAGGCGATCGTTGATCAGGCCCTCTTTGTATCCGAATGCGATCGATTGCGAGAAGGAGTGGATCTCAAGCGTGCGGACCTCTTTCTCGACATATTGGTTAAGGAGACGCGCGGCCAGCTTGGAATACTCGGGCTCTTCGAAGATCAGGCTTGCGGCCGTCTGTATCGAGAGTTTGTCGAGTTCCTGGGTAGTGGCGCCGTCGTACAGTCCACTGATGGTTTTGGTGGCGATCCGCATCACATCCACGTTGGGAAGATGCGGCGTACAGCGGGAAATAGCCCGGACGATCTTGTTGATATCGACCGGCTCATGGTTGCCGTTGCGCTTTGTAACGCGCATCGTTGTCTGGGTGGTTTCTTCCGTTTGACGTGCGGCGGCGGTGAGTCCGTTATCCATGCTGTTTTTGCGTGTCTCCTTAATCTTACGTCGACCGATTCTGCCCAACTTTCTTTTTTGAAGAGAGAAAGGCTCCCGAACCGCATCCACAATATGTTGACGGCGGTCGCTTGGGTAAAACTCGGTCTTTATTCGGGATGCAGGCGGGTCCTCAGCGCAAATATAAAGGCATTCTCCTGCAGTGGATATAGACTATATTGTGTCACCTAGCCTTTGTCAACACAAAACCTAGTGGTTTTTGAACAAATCTCTAAGTCACGCTATTTCACCATTTAGCGCGCCCACTGTAATGTTTTGCGTCAATTTATTCGTAACGTCGGCGTAACCCGCTTAAACACAATATCTTGTGGTAGCTGAGTGTGGCACGGTTGTGGAAAATTGGTGGAAATTTGTGTGGAAATTTTGATGGTGCAGGGTCGAATTTGTCGTGAATTCGGGAGAATCACCATTTACACAAGTGGAAAACCGGAGTTTGGAGTTCCACCTTTTGGTGGCCTCCGTTGCCACAAGATACTTGTGAATCTACGCGGGCAAGCTGAAGCTGGAACTCCAAACTTGCTGGCTACAATTTCATTTTCATTCCCACGTGCGACTTCGAAAATCCGAGACCCTCGTAGAAACGATGAGCGTTGACGCGATCGATGTTCGTCGTGAGTTGCATTGATATACAGCCCTTCTCTTTAGCTCTCCCGATCGCCCAAAACATCAACTCTCGGCCGATGCCCTGCCCGCGATATTTTTTATCCACCCGGACCGATTCGACCGTGCACCGCTTGCCGCCCTGAAAGCTGATCGAAGGTGTGTAAGTTAGCTGCAGCGTGCCGACTACCTCGCCGTCGAGTTCGGCGACGATCGGTTCGTTGTTCGGATCTGCGTCGATCTCGCGGAACGCGTTGATGTAACTCTCCGGCAGCGGATCTTCGTACCGCTCTCGCTGCGAGCCGAGGAAGTCGGCGGCGAGCATGCGGACGACTGAGGACAGGTCGGTTCCTTCTGCTTTTCGAAACAGAGTTCTCATAAACGCAAGTTTCGCTAGATCGGCAGGGAGTAGGAATAACAATTGACGAACGGTTTGTCACGATAACACTCACGTGACCAGTCGTGCTCGAATGGTGTTTCCTCCCCGTGCTCGTTAACGATCATTCCGCTATGAATCTCAACGATATCTTGATAGGAGTAGTTCTCTGGTAGGTCGAAGAATTCAAAGTTAAATGGAGTCCCGAATGGAAAGACTTTTCCGTTCTTCATCTTAGCTGTAAATGAAGTCCATCCCATCGTCGTTTCGCCGTGGATTTGCTTCAGGATTTCCTCGGGCCAAGCGTACGGAGAAACCTCTACCCGAGCAATGTCATAGATCGGAATTGTCGATTTATTAGCAACGAACGCTTCCACCACCATCCGATACTGAAACTCATCGCTCGATGTTTCAGCAAAACGACGCATTGCAAGTTCAACAAGCTTGCTTGGGTTTGCGAACATGACACATGGAAGGTATGTCCCATCCCTAAAATAGGCGGATGCTCGGTAGGAATTACCGAGCTGTGCGTCCTTCCATGGCTGGACGTGAGCGACCAGGTAGTTCTTGATCTCGGTCTCATTCATCTCAACTTCACTCGATCGCCAAGCCATCATACGCTAACTCAACGTTCTCCGGCAGCAGATTCGAATCGCGGGCGTGGAGGATGTCGTGGTTGAGGTGCGTGAGGTATGCACGTTTCGGTTTCAGGTCTTCGATTATTCTGAGGGCTTCGTCGAGATGGAGATGGGTCGAATGCGGCTTTAGGCGCACACAGTCGAGCACGAGCACGTCAAGGTTGCGTAGACCGTCCATCGAATCGGGCGGGATGGTCTTCAGGTCGGTGGCGTAGGCGAAATCGTTGAAGCGGTATGCGACGACCGGGAGTTTTCCGTGGATCACCTCAAGCGGCGTCACCTCGATCTCTTCGCCTATGCAGAAGGGCGAATTGTGAACGACCGTGTGCGGGATCAATTGCGGTAGACCGCCGCCGAAATGGGTTGGCTGAAAGATGTACTGGAATATCCTGCGGAGGTCGATCCACGCGATCTCGTTGGCGAAGATCGGCATTGCTCCGTATCGGAAATTCAGCGGGCGGATATCGTCGAGGCCGAAGACGTGATCGACGTGACAATGCGTTATCAGCACGGCATCAAGCCGGCGGATGTTTGCCCGCAACGCTTGCTGGCGAAAGTCGCTGGAGGTATCAACAAGTATTGTCTTGTCGCCGTGCTCGATCAGTATCGACACCCGCAGCCGCTTATCCCGCGGATCCTCGGAAACGCACGTCTCACAGTCGCACGCGATAGACGGTACGCCGGTGGATGTTCCTGTTCCGAGGAAGGTCAGTTTCATGGGTTGACCGAGTTTGCTGAGTTTGCCGAGTTTTTTCGTAAGTACTGAGCTAGCGAAATCGTCATCTTGGAGACTTCTTCGAGCTGAGCGTACACTTCCTGAAATTCGATTTCTGAGATGTAGGACAAATCCAAAGCAACATACAAGTGCGACTGGAGTTCTACCGCAGAACCCCGGGCGATGTTTAGGAAGTTCGCGAACTCAGGACCGGTGCGACGGCCGTGTCCCTCAGCGATGTTCGCCATGATCCAGACGCTGGCCCGTTTCATTTGATCGCGAAGGCTAAAATCCTTCGCGAAGTCACCGCGATTAGACAACGAGTATATCCGCTGCGTGATGGAGCGAGCCTTCTGCCAGGCAACTATGTCTTCAAACCTCTTGAAACTCGGCATCAGATCGAAATGCAAAAACTCAGGAAACTCAGTCAACTCGGTAAACTACTTTTTCCCAAGGATGTCTGCGCCGGAGAACTTCTGGGCGGCCTGTGCTTTCAGCTTTTCTTCCGTCGCACGGACCATCGTGACGTACTGCATACGCAGATCGGCGAGCAGGCCTTCGAGCAGGCGGGCCTCTTTTTCGTGGAGGTTGCCCTTTGTCTTGTCGCTAAGCATCGCGAGGACGTCGATCCAGAACTTGCCGGAATCGAGGTCGAGCGAACGCTTGCCGGTCGCGGGATGCGGGACAGCTCCGAGGGCTGCAGCCGCGTTGGTTGCGAGAGTCGAGAGAAAGTTGACGAAGCTTGCAGGGTCCTGCGCACCAGGCATTTCCTCGGCCTCATCGCCGGGCTCGTCGTCCAGATAGGCACCTTCGTACGGATCGACTTCTCCTTCGGGCGATAAAGCCGCCTCCACCTGAGCTTCCGCCGGCTTCGGAGCAGGAGCCTCTACCGCCGCCGGCTCCGGTTTCTTCGGCTCCGGCTCGAGTACGACACCGTCTTTCAACGAGCCGTCGGAATTAAACTTTCGGCGGTCAACAACCCGCAGGCTGACCTCTTCGTTACTTTCATCTCGTCCGATCATAATGTTTGAAAGATTTTAGCATCTCCGGGAATCGCGGTCGAAATTAGTGCAAATCGCAGTTGCACAACTAAGACGTCTGAAACGCGCCGGAGCCGGGTTTGTCGTAAAAAAAGGGACGCCTGCAACCGCGATTTGCCAGTTTGAAACGCGCTTTTTGCGGCGATTTTCAGGCATTTCTGACGATTGTGCCGATAGCGCCAAACGGGTCAATTGCAGGCCGATAGCGGCAATTGTGTCCGGCAATTAGTATTCAGACCTCCTAGACTTCGCCGGCATCCTAGCCTTAAATACTCTTATGTCCGAAAAGTTTGATGAACTCATCGCCGTAATGGAGCGGCTTCGCGCACCCGGCGGATGCCCCTGGGATGCGGAGCAGACTTATGCGTCGCTCTCTCAATATTTGCTGGAAGAAGCGTACGAAACATTTGACGCGATCCATGAGGCAGAGGCGACCGGTGATGTCACGCATCTGAAGGAAGAATTGGGCGATCTTCTTCTGCAAGTAGTGTTTCATTCGACGATCGGGAAGGAGCGCGGTGAATTTGATATCGAGGACGTTGCGGCAGGGGTTTCGCAGAAGCTGATCCTTCGTCATCCGCATGTTTTTGGTGACGAGAAACTGGAAAAGGCAAAGGACGTTCTGGATAACTGGGACACGCTGAAGGCCAATGAAAGAAAGGCATCGGGCAAAGAGGAGAAGGTTCGCGAATCGATCTTAGACGAAGTTCCGGTGCATTTCCCCGGCTTGCTGGAGGCGTTGAAGGTTACAAAGAAGGCGTCAAAGGTCGGATTTGATTGGCCAAACACGGCTCCGATCTTCGACAAGGTCGCTGAGGAAACCGACGAACTAAAGAAGGCGATCGACGAAGGTAAGGCCGAAGATATTTCTGAGGAGATCGGAGACCTGCTATTTGCTGTCGTGAATCTCGCCCGCCACCTCGACGTAGAACCTGAAACCGCCCTGAAGAAAACCAACCGCAAATTTCGTTCACGATTCAAGTTCATAGAGGAAGAACTGAAGCAAGCAGGCAAGTCGCTTGATTCGTCGTCGCTTGAGGAAATGGACTCGCTTTGGGAAAGAGCCAAGTTCAAAGCTGCATAGCCCTATGCGCTTCGGAGTCATACACCTATTAGCCCGCCGGCCATGGACGGCTACGCATTCGACGTTTGCGATCAACAACTTAGGGACCTTGGCATAAGCCTTGCGCCTAGATGGGTGAAACCTCCATTCGTGCCTCACATTCATACTAATTTGGAGGGTATGGGCTTATGTTTAAGAAAGGATTATTGAGCGCCGCCGCGTTGGTTGCTCTAACCGCCGGCTCGGCGTTTGCACAAGAGACAAAGAAAGAAGTGATCGTCAACGCTGACGGTTCGTATACGGTGATCGAGTATCCCGTAGGCAAGGAAGTCGTTGTAAATTTGACGCCGTCGGCAGCGTTAGGGTCAGCAAAAGGCATCGCTCGCGTGATTCGTTCGGCTGACGGAACGAAGGTCTATTTCGATATGAGCGATCTTCCGGCTACGGTAACCGGCTATCACGCATATGCGATCGATCCTGCCGGCGTCGTTACGCATCTTGGTCCGGTGACCGTGACTAATGGAGTGGCTAAAGCAGAATTTTCCACGCCGTTGAATCAGTTCATGCTTGCAGTTTCACCCATGGACGGACTGACGGCACTTTCGCCGACCAATACGGTATTCAGCAGCACCATCCCGACCGGATACGCAATTGTTCCAAAGCGGGTAAGTGAAACTCGAACTGCTGAGGTCGCGGGCGATGTTCGATTCAAGTATGACGTGCCGCTTCTCAAGATCTCGACCTTTCCGGACACGGAACGCGAGATAAAGATGAAGTTCGACGGCGAGCTTTCAGGCCTTGAGGGCAAAGCGTACATTGACCGCGAAGACGGGACAACGAAGATCCGAATGCACTTTGACGATATGAAAAAGGTGCCGTCGGGTAAGAAGTTCGTTCTATGGACGGTATCTCCTACGGGCGAATACGTGAAAGTCGGTCAGATAATCAACAGCGGCAAGCGCGAAGAGGGTGAGATCAAGAGCGAAACAGCTTTGACCGATTTCGGCCTATTCATAACTGTTGAGGATGCAGATGTCACGATCCCGACCAGCCGGACATATACGGTAATTCGCGTAGCTTCCTAAGCAAAGGCGAGTCGAGACTTTTGGCGGGCTCACACGAGTCCGCCATTACTTTGCCTATTCGGCGAACAATTCGCTCAGCTTCGCCAAGACCTCTTTTCCCGAAGAGTTCTCGATCTGTCCTATCTTTTTTACAAGGCGGTCTCGGTCAACGGTCTGAACCTGGTCCAGAACTACGTAGCGGGTTTCATTAAGGAAGTTAACGGGTATACGGGTCGGATATAGAGTCTTGGTCGCCGAGAGAGGAGCGACGATCGCGGTTTCGACGTTTCTATTTAATTCGTCCGGCGAGATGACGACAGCCGGACGCGTATTTTTCGGATCGTCAGATGGCCGATCGTCCAGGTTGATGAGAAATACGTCGAAGCGGTTCACCATTGCCAATCTTTCTTTTCGAAGCCGGTAGAAATGCGATCACGTGGCAGGTCGTCGTCACGCTCGCTAAGTGCCTTGAATGCGGCGTCCCAATTCGAACGGGGTTTATTGATATTGCGGATGAGGATCCCGTC
>JBDSLC010000020.1:0-29025 GCA_039916585.1 Pyrinomonadaceae bacterium
AGAGCGAATCGATCTCGGTCGTTCGCAACTCGTCAATCGCAGACTCGTTTGAGATCGCGAACAGTGAGAATTGCGACGCCATATTCTTGCCTGCCGCCATCGCCAACCCCTTGCGGCCTTCGTCGGCAAATACGGCTAGCTCGTACCGCTCGAGCTTTTCCAGAACTTCCTTAGCCCGCTCAACGACGCCGCCGGGCAGACCGGCCAATTTAGCGACCGCAATGCCGTATGATTTCGACGCCTTTCCTTTTGCGAGTTTGTGGAGGAACACGACATCGCCGTCCGTTTCCGAGGCGGTGATTTGATAATTCTTCGCACCCGGTAGATGTTCGGCGAGTTCGGTTAGTTCGTGATAGTGGGTCGCGAAGAGAGTTTTTGCGGCGTGGTCGGGCGAATTGTGGAGATGTTCAGCCACGGCCCAAGCAATCGATAGGCCGTCAAACGTCGAGGTGCCGCGGCCGATCTCGTCGAGGAGGATCAGGCTGCGTGCCGTAGAGTTGCGCAATATCGCCGCCGTCTCGGTCATCTCAACCATAAACGTTGAGCGGCCAGATGCGAGGTCGTCCGATGCACCTACGCGAGTCCAGACGCGGTCGACGATTGGCAACCTCGCGGACGCGGCCGGCACGAACGATCCGATCTGCGCGAGCACTTGGATCAGCGCGATCTGGCGGAGGATCGTCGATTTACCGCCCATGTTTGCACCGGTCACGATCAAAAGGCGGTCGGTGGAATTGTTGAGATATGAGTCGTTAGGGACGAATGAATCGCCTATGAAAGCTTCCACCACGGGATGACGGCCGTTCTTTATCTCGATCTCGTCACCGTCGTGGAGCGTCGGGCAGACGTAGTTTCGTTTCGCCGCGGTTTCAGCAAGCGAAGCTAGAGCGTCGAGTGTTGCGATCGCACGGGCAGTAGACTGAAGCCGCTGGGTCTCGGCTTTGGCGGCCTGGCGAACCTGCTCGAACAATTCCGTTTCCAGCTGAACTATCTTTTCCTCGGCTCCGAGGACCTTATGCTCCCATTCCTTTAACTGCGGCGTGGTGAATCGTTCGGCGTTCGCAAGGGTTTGGCGACGCTCATAATCTTCGGGGACGCGAGCGAGTTGGGCTTTCGAGATCTCGATGTAATATCCGAAAACGTTATTGAATCGTACCTTCAGAGTTGGGATGCCGGATCGTTGACGTTCAGACTCTTCGAAGGCGGCGATGGTCTGTTTGCCGGAACGGGATATCTGCCGGAGGTCGTCCAACTCCCGATTGAAGCCGTCCTTGATCACGCCGCCGTCGGCGAGATTCACCGGCGGTTCGTCGCCAATTGCCCGGTCGATCAAATCGCCCAACTCGGGCAGATCGAACATATTTTCGGCGAGTACTTGCAAAAGAAGTGACCGGCTATCGACGAGATGACTGTTGATGTCGGGAACCTGACTGACGGAGCGGCGAAGTGCGAGAAGATCACGCGGACTTACATTGCCGAGATTGACGCGGCCGACGAGGCGCTCGAGGTCGGAGACCTCTTTCATCAGGAAGCGCAGTTTCTCGCGGAGAATGGAGTCAGATAATTCAGTTACGGCCGCCTGGCGTGTTTGGATCTCGCTCCGCTTGATCGAAGGGCGAATGAGCCAGGCACGCAATAAGCGGCCTCCCATCGAGGTTGTTGTCTCATCAATTACTTTAAGTAATGTGTGTTTATTGTTGTCTGAGCGACCATCCACGAGGTCCAGATTCCGTAGCGTGACGGCATCTAGGATCATAAACTCCGACGAGTCGTAATGATTGATCTCGGAAATGTGCTCGGCGGAAGCTTTTTGCGTCCGTTTGGCATAATCAAGGCAGAAGGCGGCGGAGCGAAGGGCTTCGTGTCGGCCTTGAAAGCCGAATCCGTCGAGGTCGCGGGTCTTGAAGTGGTCGGTCAATAAAGACGCCGCTTCGCTGGGTGAAAGGTCTTCCGCGACCTCGGTCAATGTCGGGCCCGTGTTGTTGGGCGTTATGGCGGAAGTGGCTAACAACGGTAGGGAATCTTTCGTTGGGAAAAGACCTTTAACCCGGGCCCCAACATCGTTGGAAAACAGGAGCTCGCGCGGAGCAAAGCTCTCGATCTGTTCGACGATCCTCTGCCATGAGTTTGCGCCGTCGAATTCGGTCGCCTGGAATGAGCCTGTCGAGAGTTCGAGAAAGGCGACGCCGAATAGATCGCCGGTGCCGGAAACGGCGGCTAGATAGTTGGATTCGCGAGATTCCGTCAGTTGGGAGTCTACTGCGGTTCCGGGAGTGATGACGCGGACTACCTCGCGTTTGACCAGCTTGACGCCTTTAACGGCCGGCTCTGCCTGGTCACAGATCGCGACTCGATACCCCTTCTTTACGAGTTTAGCGATGTATCCGGCCGCCGCGTGATGCGGTACGCCGCACATTGGTAGCGGATTTGGAGAGTCTTTCTGCCGAGCGGTGAGGGTTATTTCGAGTTCGCGGGCGCCGACAATGGCGTCCTCGTTGAACATTTCATAGAAATCGCCTAGCCGGAAAAAGAGTATCGTTCCGGGATGGTTTTTCTTGATCTCTAGATATTGCCGAAGCATCGGCGTGACGTTTTCCATTGGTGATGGGGAGCAAACATCCAAGTGTAGCGAAGCGGCGAAAACTTTCAAAGCTCAGGGTTTTCAAATGCCAAGTCGCTTCTGGTAAAATTGGGAGTTGCTAGAAAGTCGTTTTCGCTGTCTCGGACAGGAACAGACCGGTTCCCGCGGGTCTCGCCAATTCTGATCATAGGTACGGACAAGATGTATCAAAAAGTGTCCCAAAGAAACGGTCTAGAAAGACGTTTCGCTCTAAGTCTATTGCTTTCGGTGTTGGTCGCGATCTTTGCTTCTTCCGTTTATTCGCAAGGTACGGGGATTATTCCGGGACAGGAGCGCTATCGGATCGGCTTTCAGGACCGCGTGACAGTCCAGGTCTTCCGTCGTCCCGAACTAACGCAAACGGTTGACGTCAATCCTAATGGGACGATCAGCCTTTTCAGATTGCCGGACCCTGTCGTCGCAGTTTGTAAGACTGAGGGCGAACTGGCGAGCGATATAGCTGAGGCATACAAGAAAGATTACCTGCGGAACCCCGAAGTAAAGGTGATCGTTGCGGAGCAAAGGTCCCAAGCGTTTGCGGTTATCGGAGCTGTAGAGAAGCCAGCACAATATATTGTGAGTAAGAGGATCAGATTACTCGAGCTTCTCTCGCTTGCCGGCGGACCGACGCGGGATGCAGGTTCCCGCCTTATCTTGGCTCGCACGGGCAGTACATCGACCTGTAATGACGGACATTCCGCAAAAGATGCAGTCGATGTTGTATATGCCGACTTCAAGATCAAAGATGTTCTTGAGGCACGTGAAAATCCCGAGGTGAGACCGGGTGATATTGTGTCCGTACTTGAGGCCGACAGCGTTTATGTTTACGGAAACGTGATGAAACAGGGGCAGGTCAAGTTCAAGGAGCCTATCACTCTGATGCAGGCGATCGCTTCGGCGGAGGGCCTCCGGCCCGCTGCAAAAAAAGATAAGATTCGGGTTCTTAGGCAGAAGAGTGGGACGATGGAAAAAGAGGAGCTTCTTTTCGATCTTGGGAAGATCTCAAAGAGGGAAGCAAACGATCCATTTCTCGAACCGAATGACATTGTTGCCGTCAGCGAGGATACGGCCAAAAGCATCTTCCAGGGGATAGGACGCTCCCTGACCCAAGGGATTCCGTCAATTTTTTACAGATTTCCGTAGTTCATCCATGAGAGAGAGTCGAGAGATCATCCGCAGCCTTCCAAGCGGCGAACCGGCCGAGATCGAGCGAGCGTTCGAACCGCAGATATCGCCTCAGACGGGGCGATACCCCGGTTACCGCGACCTCTATGCTGCGGACGGGTATCAGTTCGTCGACTATTGGCGGTCGATCCGTAAAAGGCTGTGGCTTGTGATCGCGGTGGTCGTAATCGCGACGACGTTGGTAGCGATTTACATGGCTCGAAAGCCAAGTATCTATCAGGCAAAAGCTCGAATACAGGTTGATCTCGAGCAAACTAATCCGGACCTGATCACCAACGACCGCCAACGCGTGGTTTCGAACCCTGATCCCGCATACTTTAATACCCAGTTACAGCTGCTCAGCAGCGAAGCTCTCCTGCGGCGCGTTGTTAAGGAACACAATCTCGATACGAACAAGGAATTTCAGAAAGGGGCTAATGAGGGTTCAGCGTGGCAGGGACTATTGAGATCGATCGGTCTCGCCAGCGAGCCGAAATCAATGTCTCCGCCGGAGGGCGAGATCGCCAATTCGGATGAGGTTGCGGAAGCCTTACGTCTGGCTCCGTTTGTCGATCAGATCAAAACAAACCTAACGATAGACCCGGTTCGGGAGTCGCGAGCGACATTCAAGGACACGAGACTTATTGAGGTGGCGTATCGTCACACCGATCCGGTATTTGCGGCTTTTGTAGTTAATAGCATCGGCCAGACGTTTGTGAACGCTAATTCCGAAAAGCGTTCGGGTACAAGCAGAAAGACCAACGACTTTCTTCAGCAGCGAATCTCGGATCTACAATCGGAGATCCGAAACGATGAAATAAAGCTCGTGGAACTGCAGCAGACTGCTGGAATTTTGAAGACCGACGGGGACCAGACGATAGTTCTTGACAGGCTCCAGGGGCTTAACAAGGATCTGCTGGAAGCCGAGAATGCACGAAAGCTTGCCGAAGCGAAGTACAACTCGGTACTAAGATCACCGGATAACGCGAAGGCTCTTACTGAAGATCGAATGGCTCGCTACATTACGGAGCAGGAGAGCAGCCTTCGAGACCTACGAAACGAAACGCAGAAAAAGATATCCACACTTCGAGCTGAACGTGCAAGGTTACTAGAGGACTTCAAGGAAACTGCACCGGAGGTCAAGGAGATCGATACCCAGATCACCAGCCTCGAAGGCTCTATCGCCAGCGAGGTCCAGAAGAATCGCAACGAGCTGGACGATTTTCGTAAACGCAGCACCCAAGTTTTGCTCGATACTCTGAGAACTGATTTTCAGCAAAGCAAGGATCGTGAAGATAAGGTGCGTTCAGCGTATAACGAGCAGTTCAATCTCGCGCAGGGCCAGAATACGGGAGCGGTACAGATAAAGCTGTTGGAGCAAAATATTGAGACCAACAAAGGGTTTTTGGATAACCTTCGGAAACAGCAGAGCGGAAACGATGTTGCTTCTCAGGGATCGGATAACAACATCAGTGTTGCGGATTACGCTATTCCCGATCCGGATCCGGTCTCGCCGAGACGTGTTTCTACCGTTTTGGCGGCGTTGCTGCTTTCGACACTGTTCGGCATGGGACTCGCACTGTTCCTCGAATATCTTGACGACACATTGAGTTCGACAGACGAGGTTGAAAGCTTTCTGCAGCTTCCGGCTCTTGCCGCGATCCCTACTTTGGAGTCGATGCCTCGGCGTAAACTTTTGCTTGTCGGAGCCAATGGTGAGGATTCGGACAGTATCGCGAACTCTGAGTTGCTGATCCACGCGGACTCTCGCTCGTCGTTGGCTGAGGCCTACCGCCAGCTACGGACATCGATCCTTCTCTCCACCGCGGGTCACGCCCCTAAATCGCTGCTGATAACGTCAAGTCTTCCGTCGGAAGGTAAAACGACTACCGCTACAAACACCGCGATCAGTCTTGCGCAAACGGGTGCAAGAGTCCTTATTATTGATGCCGACATGCGGCGCCCCCGGGTGCATTCTGTGTTTGGGATCAAGAACCTTGCAGGCTTGAGTTCAGTTCTTTCAAGTGAGTTGAACGAACAGGAGGTTCTGGACGCGATCCAGTTTGATGAGAAAACCAAGGTTAGTGTGATGACATCTGGTCCAATTCCGCCAAATCCGGCTGAATTGATCGGGTCAGATCAGATGGCTAAGCTATTGAAGCTTTTCCACAAACATTTTGATCATGTGGTAGTCGACTCCCCGCCAATTACGTCGTTCACCGACGGAGTCTTGATCGCGTCGATAGTGGACGGAGTTATTCTTGTCGTTCATTCCGGAAGAAGTTCGCGACAGGTTGTGCGTAAGGCCCGGCAGCTTATTCAAGACGTCGGTGCAAAGATCTTGGGTATCGTTCTCAACAATGTAGATTTTAAATCCAAAGAGAACTATTACTACTATCAAAGCTATTATCACCGCGAAGGATATGATGGTTCTGACCGGCCTCAATAGTTTATGACCAGCTCAAAAAAGGTGCTTGTTACCGGTGCGGGCGGCTTCATCGGAAGCCATTTGACCGCATATCTGAAGAAAAAAGGCTATTGGGTCCGAGGTGTAGACCTGAAGGTTCCCGAGTTCGACGAATCGGTTGCCGACGAATTTGAAATTCTTGATCTTCGCCTTCGCGATGATGCCCTAGCCGCAGTCGAAGGGGTTGAGGAAGTATATGCTCTTGCGGCCGATATGGGCGGCATGGGTTTCATCTCGTCGCATCATGCTGAGATCCTCTACAACAACTCTTTGATCAATCTGAACACGATCGAGGCAGCACGGATTCACAAGGTAGGGCGCTATCTGTATACAAGTTCCGCCTGCATATACCCCGAACACCTTCAGACCAACGCCGACGTAAATCCCTTGCGGGAATCGGACGCCTATCCCGCGGCGCCCCAGGACGCATACGGCTGGGAGAAATTGATCTCAGAGCGGTTGTGCCAGCATTACCGTATCGATTATGGACTCGATACCAGAGTCGTTCGTTTTCATAATATTTTCGGCGAAAAGGGAACCTGGAAAGGCGGCCGCGAAAAAGCACCGGCGGCCCTTTGCCGAAAGATCGCCGTGGCAAAACTTACGGGTGATAATGAGATCGAGATCTGGGGCGATGGCGAGCAGACGCGATCATTTTGCTATGTCGACGATTGCATTGAAGGTCTTTCTCGTCTGATGTGCTCGGATTTTTCGGAACCTTTAAATTTGGGCCAGGATCGAATGATCTCGATCAACGAACTAGCCGACGTTATTGCTGAGATCGCCGGGGTGAAGATCGTAAAGAAACACATAAATGGGCCGATGGGAGTACGAGGTCGAAACTCCGACAATACAGCTATACGAAAAGTCTTGGGCTGGGAGCCCAAAGTAACTCTCGAACAGGGACTCGCACATACCTACTTGTGGATTGAAAAGCAGGTTGCGAAGGCGAACTCGAGTTATGCGTCGGTCGCCGAGGCCTAGTCTATGACCAAGGATTTTGCCACTGTACCGATAGATGACGTCAGAGACTACTGGAACGCTCGCCCCTGCAACATCCGACATTCTACGGCCGAGATCGGTACAAGAAAGTATTTCGATGAGGTGGAGGCTCGTAAATATTTCGTCGAGCCACACATTCCTGATTTCGCTGAATTCGAACGCTGGCGCGGCAAGAAGGTTCTCGAAATTGGCTGCGGCATTGGAACCGACACTATCAATTTCGCTCGTGCCGGAGCTCTTGTCACGGCAGTCGATCTCTCTACAGAATCTCTTGCTCTCGCAAAGCGACGCGCCGAGGTGTTCGGATTTTCTGACGAAATACGTTTCATCGTCGCAGACGCCGAAAATCTTACTGAATCGATCCCACCGGAAAAGTTCGATTTGATCTATTCATTTGGGGTTATACATCACGCGCCGCGCCCGGAAGCTATCATCTCTCATCTACGCGAGAATTTTAGCCACGCGGGCACAGTGCTGAAGGTGATGGTCTACTACCGATATTCTTGGAAAGTTCTGTGGATGGTTTTATTAGAGCGAGGGCGCTTCTGGAAACTTGACGAGATCATCGCAAAACATTCTGAGGCGCAGACGGGTTGCCCAATCACGTACTCCTACTCACAACGGACCGCTAGAGATCTCGTCGGCGACGGCTTTGAGATCGATAATATTTTCGTGGACCATATTTTTCCATATCGAATACAGCAATACGTTAAGTATGAATACGAATACGTATGGTACTTTCGGATTCTACCGAAAACGGTATTTCGCTGGCTCGAGCGTCGCGTGGGCTGGCATCTTTGTTTCGTCGCACATGTTAAGTAATGATTGAGGGGGGGTTACACCTGTGTCAGGAAGTATTTCCATCATTGGTCTAGGGAAGTTAGGAGCTAGTATGATGGCGGCGTTTGCGTCCCGCGGCTTCGACGTTGTCGGCGTAGATGTGAGCCATCGATCCGTCGACCTTATAAATTCTAGCCGCGCCCCGGTTCAGGAAACGCGGCTTGAGGAGACCATCTCAAAGCACAGGCACCGGCTAAGAGCGACGTTGTCTCACGAAGATGCTGTCTTGAACTCGGACATGTCGTTTGTCATCGTCCCGACACCGAGTGACAAGAATGGTTCCTTTTCCCTGCAGTATGCCGAATGGGCTTTCAAAGAGATCGGTAAAGCTCTTAAGAAGAAGGCCGGTTACCACAACGTCGTCCTTACAAGCACAGTGCTTCCAGGGTCCACGAGACAGGCTCTCGTTCCGATACTCGAACGCGAGTCCGGTAAGCAGGCTGGACGTGATTTCGGTGTATGTTACAGCCCGGAATTCATAGCTCTTGGAAGCATAATCCGAGATTTTCTAAATCCCGATTTCACGCTTATTGGGGAGCTTGATGAGCGGTCGGGAACGATGCTTGAGTCTATCTACGAGAGGGTACTTGAGAATGGGGCACCTTCGGCCCGGATGTCGCTCGAGAACGCCGAATTAACGAAGATATCGATTAACACATTCGTTACTACGAAGATCACGTTCGCGAATATGATTGCATCGATCTGCGAAAGGCTTCCGGGCGGCGACGTTGATGTTGTCACCTCAGCGATCGGCATGGATAGCAGGATCGGTAGGAAATATCTTACGGGTGCGGCTGGTTACGGCGGACCATGCTTTCCCCGTGACAATGTCGCCCTTTCGTATCTTGCTCGAGCACTCGGTGTACCTTCGGAATTGGCCGAAACTACTGACGCAGTTAACCGTTCAATGGCTGAGACCATCGCTAACACGATCGCGACTGAAGTTCGACCTGGTTCGACGATTGCCGTGCTTGGATTAGCATACAAGGCTTTTTCTCACGTCACGGAAGAATCTCAGGGCGTGCAGATCGCCGAACATCTTGCTCAAAGGGGGTTCAGAGTAGTTGCTTTTGATCCTATGTCGGCAGAGATGTCCCTTTCGGAGCATGCCTGGAGCTTCCTGGTTTTGGATTCGTTGGCAGATTGTTTACTCCAAGCTCAAACGGTCGTGATCACAACGCCGGATCCAGTGTTCGCAGGTCTTAAGGAAAGCGATTTTGAGAATCAGTGGGCGACTGTCAAGCTTTTTGACCTGTGGCGGTTGTTGCGAAAAGGCCTCGAGGGTTCCACAAGGATCGAATATCGCGGTGCGGGAGTCGGGCATGATCATGATTCTGCGACGAGAAGGCTAAGAGACCTGTGGACCGATGCTGAAGACGGCCAGCTCGGTGCCCACGGAGTTTAATGAGAACGAAAGTGGCAGTCGTTGCGCCGATTCATAATCGACGCGAAATAACGCTTCAATGCCTGCGGAGTCTTGGTCGCCTCGATCAGGAAGTGATCGAGCTCGCTCTTTATATTGTGGATGACGGATCCTCCGACGGATCTTACGAGGCGATTCGATCAGAATTTCCGCATGTCACGGTCATTCAGGGTAATGGGGTACTGTGGTATACCGAGGGCACAAACGTGGCCATTCGAGCGGCCTTAGATCATCATCCTGATTATGTTCTGGCGATTAACGATGATTCGGTCTTTGACCCGCAGTTTTTGACCTATTTGGTTGAAACTGCTGAACGGCATCCTCGCAGTGTTGTCGGACCTCTCCTATTGCTTTGGGATGAACCACATAAACTGTTCCAGACGGCTCCGGTGTGGAGCACCGTCGACGGAGGATGGAAACATTGGCGCGAACAGACTGTATGGACGGTCCCCCCTACTGCTTGGGAAGTAGATTTAATTGTCGGCAACTGTGTTTTGTATCCCGCTTCGGCATTTGCAGAATGTGGATTTATGGATTCGCGCCGATTCCCGAATTTTGGAGATGCAGAGTTCACGCCTCGGCTTAAAAGGGGGGGTTATCGTTTGATCATTGATCCTCGATCTCGAGTATTCTGCCAACCGAACGAGTTTCGCCGTCACCTCCGAGAGGGTGATCCATTTCAAGTAGTTAAGAATCTGGTTCTTGATCTAAAACACCCTTCTAATCTGACCAGGTTGTTTCTTTCACACATCAGTGGGGGACCCTCAGTGCTGAAAGGTGTGACCGCATGGTTCGTATATGTCACAAAATCCCTCTTGAATCAGTCCCGCTCCGCTGCGACGAAACAAGCTGCGCCAGAACCACCACTTTCCGAGGTTTTCGCTCAATATGTCCTCGACAGAAAGTAAGAAAAGAAAGTTGATATTTCTCTGGACCTACACTAATTGGGGAGGGGCCCAGATATACCTATTTGCGATCATGAAACTGGCGAGAGAGGAGTGGGATGTTGTCGTAGCTCTCCCGCGAAACTCAAAACCGGACTTACTTGCCTTTCTTGATCAGTTAAACATCCGATATGAATTTCTCAACAATCACTTCGACCCCCAACCCGAAGCAACGCTCCTCGGTAAGCTCAAACGCCAGTTCGCTCGGATACGCGCTGAGATCGCAACGCTGAACTACCTCCGGAAATTCGATCTTAGCGAGAGTGTACTGCATATCGAAACCTCTCCATGGCAATCATGGCTTCTTTTACTTGTCCTCTCTCTTAGACAAGCCAACGTTTTCAGTACTCTCCATAATTTTCGATTGGATACCCCTTCTTGGAGAGTTCCCATTTGGAAAGTTAGACTTAGAATCGTTTCGAGACTTCCGCGATTCCATATTTTTGCGTCGAATCGGGATTGTAAAGAGAGTCTTAAAGAGTGGGTAACGCTGCAGTTTTGGAAAGACATTCGAATTACCTACACTTCTGTCGACCCCGAACAGATCGCCACTGCACGGGCCGTGGAATTCGACAAACAGGCCGTCAGAGATCGAGTCGGGGTCGGACCGGAAGACTTTGTAGTACTTTCCGTTGGACAGTTTATTGATCGTAAGGGACGCTGGACACTTCTAGATGCCGCGAAGGAGGTTTGTGACGCTGAGTCGGATGTCGTTTTTGTCTGGGTCATGCCCGAGAAACCGTCTGAAAAAGACAGAGAGCGAATCGAATCTTATGGTATTGGAAATCGTTTCATTCCGGTGCTGTCAAGTTCGATCGGAATGGATCGGCAGTCGATCCTGAAGTTCTTTCGCATTGGCGACACCTTCGCGCTACCGAGTTTCATTGAGGGACTCCCGATCGCACTGCTTGAAGCGATGGCTCTGGAACTTCCATCGATCTCGACAAACGTGTACGCCATCCCTGAGGCTATAATTCACGAAGAAACGGGGCTGTTGATAGAAGCGGGAGACGGGGCAGCTCTTGCAGAAAGTATTTTAAGAATGAGACGGGACGCCCAATTGCGAGAGCGACTTGGGAAGTCGGGAAGTTCCTTCGTTCTCGATCATTTTGACGAGCGGGTGGCAGCATCGATCTGTATCGAGTCTTATCGTCGATGCTTCGATGGGATGTGAGAAATTCAAAGCGTTGAAGAAGCTCTATCGAAGGTTCAAAGTTGAATGAAGAAGTCAAAACCGGTACAGCGGGTTGAATATATCCTTTCGCAATGTGAGGGCAAAGAGGTCCTCCATCTTGGATGTACGAATTGGCCTTATACTCAGGCCTCGATCAAAGATGGAACCCTTCTGCATTCGACCATCGCAAAGCGTAGTTCGTCGCTTTTCGGAATTGATGCAGACGAGAAAGGACTAGCTGAATTACGTGCTAGCGGATACTCAGATCTTTTCCTTGGCAACCTTGAAGATCTTAGCGAATGTTCATTGAATAGAACCTTCGATGTTGTTGTCGCGGGCGAAGTGATCGAGCATCTGAACAACCCGGGCCTGTTTCTCGAAGGAGTAAAGCGTTACCTTCGCCATGATTCGGTACTTATTTTGACTACGATCAACGCTTACGGCGCACTTCGATATGCGCTTTACTCTTTAAAGGGAAAGCGGGGTGAGAATGAGCCCGTCCACCCGGACCACGTAGCCTATTATTCGTTCTCGACTCTCGGTCTGCTGCTTCGAAGGCATAACTTTGATGTCGGCGAATTTCTTTTTTATGATCTGGGACCCGAACACCGAAAGCATCTTCGCTTTCTGTTTACTGTGTTTAATGATGCAGCTGTGAGGGTTTTCCCGCAGCTATGCGACGGCATCATCGCTAGATGCTCGTTCAAAGATCCTGTGTGAAGACCACGCCGCTACGAAGGATCGATGGGCTTTGGCTAGTCCTACCTTTGTACATTAGAAGTCGGTACACTATCGCCATTGAAGTTGTTTCGTTTAGGATGTTTCGTCAGGTTGTGCGTTTTGTCCGATGGCAAAGAAAGTTTTTACAAATGGCTGTTTCGACGTCCTGCATCCCGGACATATTGCCCTGCTTAGACAAGCTCGAGCACTGGGGGATAAGCTGATCGTGGGTATCAACAGCGACCGTTCTGTCCGAGCGATAAAAGGCACCTCTAGACCGATCTTTGCAGAAGCGGACCGTAGATCGATGCTTCTCAACCTGCGTTCTGTAGATGAGGTCGTAATATTCGATCAGCAGACCCCGGAAGAGTTGATCAGGGAGATTTCGCCCGACGTTCTCGTAAAAGGCGGAGACTGGCGGATCGACGAGATCGTTGGGGGCCAATTCGTTAAAGATCGTGGCGGCGATGTGGTCTCTATACCCCTGCTCGCGGGCTATTCTTCGACGAATGTGATCGAGTCGATGCAAGACTTGAGCAGTTCGCCTCCCGCCGACGGAAGGCCTGGCGAGCCGATAACTCGTTCCTTGAACGAACATCGGGAAACTCTCGAGGCTGTGATAGCCAACCTAACCGACGCAATACGAGAGAGCGCAGAGCTCATTATTAACACTTTTAAGACAGGTAATAAGGTGTTGGTTTGTGGAAACGGTGGAAGCGCTGCAGACGCTCAGCACCTGGCAGCAGAATTCGTTGGAAGATACGAGACCGAACGTCGATCCCTGCCCTCCGTCGCACTGACGACCGATACCTCAGCTCTCACGGCGATCGGAAACGACTATGGATTCGACAGGGTGTTCGCGAGACAGGTGGAAGGATTGGCGGTAAAAGGAGACTGCCTGATCGCTATCAGCACGAGCGGTAGCTCTTCGAATGTAATTGCGGCAGTGATGGAAGCACGGCGAAAGGGATGCACGGTCATTGGTTTGACCGGCGGAACCGGCAAAAAACTAGCATCGCTGGCGGACTCGAGTATTTTAATTCCGTCGACAAGAACGGCAAGAGTTCAGGAGTTTCACATCACGATCGCCCACATCTGGTGCGAATTGGTAGATGAAGCATTTCAGTAGAACACAATGGACATCAGCCGCTTCAGCAATGCCCGAGTTTTAGTCGTAGGCGACGTGATGCTCGATCGTTACTGGTGGGGGAGTGTCGACCGGATCTCACCTGAAGCTCCGGTGCCGATCGTTCGACTGAACAAGACATCCGCAGCACCGGGCGGAGCTGCAAACGTAGCGGTCAATGTCGCCGCGCTCGGCGGAATGCCATTTTTGATCGGTTGCTGCGGCGACGATGTTGAATGTGATCAACTGAAAGATTCGCTGAATGCTAGCGGAGTGACGACCGAGGGCCTTTTGACCGTTGCATCAAGGCGTACAACGGTAAAGACGCGTATCGTCGCCCACCATCAACAGGTCGTGCGAATCGACCAGGAGGACGCCCGGCCGATAGGTGAAGAAGAATCGGACAGCGTCCGAGAGCTGATCGCGAAATATCTAACTGAATCGGATCTCGTGATCATTTCGGATTATGCAAAGGGTACCCTCTCCGATGGCGTCCTATCATACCTGATCGAGAAATCTCATGTAGCAAAAAAGGCCGTACTTGTTGATCCAAAGGGGAAACATTTCGCAAAGTATGCCGGAGCGACGATCTTGACACCCAACCGGCGTGAAGCAGCCGAGGCCTGCAGCTTGGATGAAACTGCCGATGACCTCGTCAATCTCGCGGGAGAAAAGCTGATCAGGCTTGGGCAATTCGAGAATGTCCTGATAACGGAAGGGGAACACGGGATGACGCTTTTCGAGAAGGATGGAGTGTTCCACATAGACGCCGCCGCCCATCAGGTTTTCGACGTTACCGGAGCCGGCGACACGGTGATCGCAACTTTAGGTATCGCGATGGCAGCGGGCTTTGATCTACGCTCGGCGGTCCTCCTCGCGAACACGGCCGCCGGCATCTCAGTCGGAAGAATCGGCGCGAACGCGGTCACCGTCGATCTTCTCGCGAAAGAGATGCGGCGGCAGGCTGTGACTGCATCGAAGGGATGAGTTACCGATTACTCTACGTCGAACGTAAACCAAGCGAATTCGTAAGTATCGAAAAGGCTTTCCGCGAGATCGCGGCAGCTTTGCCATCAGATATTGAGACGGAATTTCAGCAGGTACCGTACGGCCCTCGAATTCTGGATACGATCCGTAATCTCCTGTTCTTCAGAAAGCGGCCCGCCGACATCTATCACGTTACTGGCCATATCAACTACCTCGGACTTATTTTCTCTCCTAGGAACACGGTGCTTTCGATAATGGACGTCGGTTTCATTCATCGCTCGAAAGGTCTCCGCCGGTATGTCCTCAAAAAGCTGTATCTAGATCTACCTGTGAAAAGACTGCGGTATATCACCGCAATATCGAGCAAGGTCAGAGACGAGATCATTGTCCATTCAAATTGTGAGCCCGCAAAAATAAGGGCACTCGATCTTCCGCTGATCGGCCATTTTGTCGAAACTCCCGGTAGGCAGTTCAATGAGGTCAGGCCCATCATCCTGCAGATAGGGACGATGGAAAACAAGAATATTCCCAATCTCGCTCGCGCCCTGAATGGGATTAGATGTGAACTGCGGATCGTTGGGAGGCTGAGTGAATCGCTGATCAAATTGTTGAGTGGATACGATCTCGACTACACAAATGTGCAAGACCTGACGGATGATGAAGTTCGCGAGGAGTATGCCTCTGCAGATATCGTGGCCTATTGTTCTACCTACGAAGGATTCGGATTGCCGATCATTGAGGGACAGGCAATGCGGACGCCGGTGATCACCAGCAACATTAGCCCGCTAAAGGAAACCGCGGGAGACGGTGCGTGCCTAGTGGATCCGTTCGACCCGGAAAGCATTCGAGAAGGATTGTTGAGAATTATTCAAGATCGGGAGTTCAGAACCGATTTGGTCGAGCAAGGGATCGAAAACATCTCAAGATTCAGTTCGCACTCGGTAGCAAAACAATACGCGGCACTCTATGCCGAGATCCTGGCGGTAGCTAAATGATCCTAAGCGGCCTCGGTCTTTGCCGCCGGCTTTAGTTCCGCCAACCAAAATTCGACCATTTCATCAAGCATCGATTCGAAGCTATAAGTTGGCGTCCACCCAGCTTGCTCGCGCAGCTTCGAATAATCACCTCGTAGATTTAGAACCTCCTCAGGGCGCTTAAGGCGTTCGTCGATCGTCACTGTCCCCTCCCAATCGATGTCGAGCCTTGTTAGTACGTGGTCGACAACATCGCGAACGCTATGGGTCACACCGGTTGCGCATACAAAGTCATCGGGAGCGTCCTGCTGAAGGATCATCCACATTGCTTTAACATAATCTTTCGCGTGTCCCCAGTCTCTTCTGGCCTCAAGATTACCCAAAGAAATAATGTCTGCGAGGCCATACTTTATGCGAACAGCCTCGCGACAGATCTTGTTTGTCACAAAATTTGTACCGCGACGGGGACTCTCATGATTGAAAAGGATCCCGTTACTAACAAACATATCGTACGAATTTCGGTAGTTTCGAGATGCGTGGTACGCGAACACCTTCGCACAGGCGTAAGGTGAGGCGGGGTTGAAAGGCGTCGACTCTCGCTGATACCCGTCGGGATCGACACTGTTACCGAACATTTCCGACGAAGATGCCTGATAAACCCTAGCTTTCGGCTGGCTGAGTCTAACAGCCTCGAGCACGTTCAACGCTCCGATGCCGGTGGTCTGAGCCGTGAGGATCGGCTGATCAAATGAAACGCGCACGTGCGACTGAGCAGCTAGATTATAGATCTCGTCGGGCCGCACATTCGCGATCACACGATTCAAGGATGCAAGGTCCGTAACATCTGCGTAAAAGAGTTCCGTCTCATGCCGAATATGGTCGATACGACTAAATTGTGATTCTGTGATCGAGTTTCTCTTTACGATCCCGAAAACCCGGTAGTCCTTTTCAAGTAACAACTCAGCAAGGTAGCTTCCATCCTGACCGTTGATACCCGTAATTAGAGCCTTTTTCATATTCGGTCGACCAAAATCAAATTATAGGCGTGAACCACGGTTTGATTCAAAGCGATTTGTTGGATAGGTTTGAGAATGCATCAATTACAGGCCAGCAAAAAATGAAAGTTCTGATCCTCGGCGCCAACGGAATGTTGGGACACAAATTGGCTCAAGTTTTCGAGAATCGTTTTGAGACGTACTACACGATCCGGGAAGGGTTTGATACGGTCGAGCGTTACAGTATTTTTGATCGCACCCGAACTCTCGAAAAGGTGAACGCATTAGATTTCTCGTCGGTTGAGAATGCGATACGGACGACGAAGCCCGACGTCGTAATAAACGCGATCGGGATAATCAAGCAATTGCCGTCATCCAGGGACGTTGTTAAAACGCTCACGGTCAACTCTATATTGCCGCATCTCATTGGCGAATTAGCCGTTGATCTCGGGTTTCGATTCGTTACGTTGAGTACCGACTGCGTGTTTTCGGGGAGCAGGGGAAATTATTCTGAGGCTGACGCTCCGGACGCACTTGATCTCTACGGACGAAGCAAACAATTGGGCGAGGTCTCTGGGACCAACTGTCTGACGATCCGAACGTCGATCATCGGTCGGGAACTGAGCACGTCACACAGTCTGATCGAGTGGTTCCTCGCTCAGACGGCTGCCGTAAAGGGTTATAGTAATGCGATCTTTAGCGGGTTTCCCACGCTGATCCTCGCCGAGCTTATCGCGCATATCATTGAACGGCATCCCGATCTTGAGGGGCTATTCCACGTATCGACCGAACCTATAAATAAATTCGATCTATTGACCTTAGTAAGGAATAGGCGAGGTTCTGATATCGAGATACTGGAGCATCCGGATTTTCGAATAGACCGCTCGCTGGATTCGACATTATTCCGCTCATTAACCAGATTCGAACCGTTACCCTGGGCGGAATTGGTTGATAGAATGTTTTCCGACCCCTCGCCATATGACCAGTGGCGAAAACCTGTTTCTTTATGAAAGTTTTAACCATTTTTGGTACTCGCCCGGAGATCATTAGACTCAGCCTGATTCTGAAGATACTCGACCAGCATTGCGAGCACACCACGGTGCATACAGGGCAGAACTTTGACAAGAGTCTGAGTGACATTTTCATTCGGGACCTTGAAGTGCGGCAGCCGGATGTTCACCTTGGTATTCGATCAGAGAGTTTCGCCGACCAGGCCGCCCAGATACTCAAAGGCGTCGACGCGGTTTTAGCTGAACGTAAGCCTGACAAGGTTCTCATCTTGGGGGATACGAACTCTGCGCTATCGGCAATTGTTGCAGCGCGAAGGCGCATACCGGTTTTGCATATGGAGGCGGGGAATCGATGTTTCGACGATCGCGTTCCGGAAGAGATCAATCGCCGGATCATCGACCACTCGAGCACGATCCTATTACCGTACACGGAACGTAGCAAGGAAAATCTCGTGGCTGAAGGAATCTCGCGGGAGCGGATCTACGTGACCGGAAATCCGATAAACGAAGTATTGATTAACTTCGGTGCAAATATTGATAGCAGCGGAGTTCTTGCGGACAATGATGTGAAGCCTTTCGAGTACTTCCTAGCCACAATACATCGAGCCGAGAATGTTGATATTCCGGATCGGCTCGCGTCGATATTTAGAGGTTTCGAGTTGATCTCGGAGAAGATCGGAAAACCGGTCTTGGTGAGCTGTCATCCAAGAACGGCAGCGAGGTTGCGAGAATCGGAGCTTTCCGTTGATCCAAACGTGAGACTGATCGAACCGCTTGGTTTCTTTGATTTCGTGAAGCTCGAGAAAAATGCTCTGGCAGTTTTGACCGATAGTGGAACGGTGCAGGAGGAGTGCTCGATCTTTGGGATCCCGAACGTGACCGTGAGGGACGTGACCGAGCGACCGGAGACCATCGAATGCGGCAGCAATATTATCAGCGGCGCCGATACGGATATGATTCTGCGAAGCGTGGAAATAGCGATCGCGCAGCCATCGAATTGGTCGCCGCCGGTGGAATATCAAATAAAGAACACGTCGCAGATCGTTTCGAAGATAATCCTTGGGACTACGAATCTCCGAGAATATTCTACTTGAGTAAACGGCCGAATAGTTCCAGCGTACGAGCCAGTGGGGGCTTGAGTTCGGTCTCATAGATGTCTCCTGTGACAAAACAACGGCTCTGGCTCGTGTGCGAACTCTACTATCCGGAGGTAAACGCTACAGGCCATTACATCACGCAGATCGGCACCGGTCTCGCGGAGGAACTTGAGGTTGGCGTGATCTGTGGTCAGCCAAACTACCTTTCAAAGGGACTTCGTGCACCCGCAAAGGATTCATACATGAACGTGAACATCTTCCGAGTATGGTCCACCACACTCGATAAAGACGTTCTGGTTTTCCGGCTGATCAATATGATCACTATTGGATCCTCGATGTTCCTTAAATGCCTTCGACTCTTTCGTCGAGGTGATCGAGTTCTCGTCGTGACCGCCCCGCCAAGTTTACCCTACGCCACGGCTCTTGCCGCACTTATCAAAGGGGCTTCATATATCGTCCTTCTTCATGATCTCTACCCCGATATTCTCGTCGCCGTTGGGAAGACGAAGCGGGGGTCGCTCCTTTACAATTCGATCGAGCACCTTAATAGATGGTTGTATAAACATGCGAATCGCTTGGTGGTCGTTGGACGGGATATGAACGAACGCGTTTCATACAAAGCCGACGGATTGGACGTGCCGGTCACTACGATCCCCAACTGGTCAGATCTAGAAGCTATCGAATCCGCTCCGAAAGGCATTAATTCGCTTCTGCTGGAACTAGGCGTTCGAGACAAGTTCGTACTGATGTACGCTGGAAACATCGGCCATCCAACCGATATCCGGACGATAGTCGAAGCGGCGGACATACTGCGCAACGAAGTCGGAATCCACTTTGTGTTTGTCGGGTCCGGAGCCAAACGTCCATGGCTGGAACGCGAAGTTGCAGAGCGGAAACTCGAGAATATTTCCATGCTGGGTCAATGCCCCCGGGAAGAACAAAACATATTCTTGAACGCGTGCGATGTTGGATTAGTATCGCTCGTACGCGGAATGTTAGGAACCGCGATGCCGAGTCGGACCTATAACATTTTAGCGGCAGGGAAACCGATCATTGCCCTGACTGACGAAGGTTCGGAATTGGCTCAATTGATCGACGAAGAGAAAGTCGGGTGGCACACTGTCCCAGGCGATCCTCAATCGCTTATTACGATGATCCTCGAAGCTATGAATGATCGTGATCGTCTTGATCAGATGGGTTACCGGGCAAGACATGCGGCCGAGACGAAGTATTCTCCGCAGGCCGCAATTAATTCTTATAGGAAACTTTTCCAATAGGATATGAAAGTTCTGGTTACAGGCGCCTTAGGTTTTGTCGGAGGCCGAACTTGTGCGCGACTCGAGGAAGCCGGACACGCAGTTATCCGCGCCGGGCATTCCAAGAACGCCGGCGGAGGTAGGGCGGATCATCTTATAGACATTGTGGATGGGGAAACATTTTCCACGCTGAATGAGGTGGGCCAGATCGACGCGGTCGTGCACTGTGCCGGGATCGCTCATAGATTCGGGCGAACCACAAAAGAGGACTATTCGCGGATCAATGTCGAGGGAACAAGAAACGTTGCCGAGTTTGCCGCCCAAAAAGGAATTGGTCGATTCGTCCATCTGAGTTCCGTTCTGATCTATGGCCAATCCGCATCTGCTGTGCCGGTCACGGAAAGCTATCCACCGCAGCCTGTCGATGACTATTCGTTGAGCAAACTCGGAGGGGAACTGGCTGTAACCGACGTGTGCAGCGCATCTGGAATGAGTCTAGCAATACTTCGCCCGGTCCCAATCATAGGCGAAGGCAGTCGCGGCAATGTCGCGAGGCTGATCCGCGCTATCGATCAGAAGCGGTTCATTTGGATCGGTGACGGTCGAAATCGACGGTCGTTCGTCCACGTAGACGATGTCGCAAACGCTGTCTTGGCGGGGCTTTCGATACCAGGAGACCTTAATTATCTCAACGTAACCGGCGGAACGATGACTGTTAAAAAATTAGTTGAGTTCATTTCTGAAGACCTTGGAAAGCGACCACCTGCGAAGATGCTTCCTCACGAGATTGCTAATATGGCTCTTTCGGCTTTCAAGCAGCTTGCCGCATTCTCCAAATTACGCACCTATCATCGCACACTTGAAACCTGGCTCTCGGAGGCCGTTTATTCGGGTGAGGCCTTTATCGATAATGGCTTCCGCCCGGAAGTGAACCTTCGTGAAGCAGTTCGCCGGGAAGTCGATTGTTATTTATCATCGAAAGGATAGATGGAGATCGGACTCGTAGTTTCAACATTCCTCTCGAGCCTCGCGTTCATTTGGATATTTCGTAAGCTTGCGGCATGGAACTCCGTGCTTCTCGACATTCCAAACGAAAGGAGTTCGCATTCACAACCGGTTATACGTGGAGCTGGGATCGGGATAGTGCTGACGGTGCTTGGGACGTATGTCGCGCTGTTTGGAGCCCAAGCGAATTTAGCTTACCTGCTCGCAGTTATCTCAATCTCGATCGTGAGTTTCCTGGACGATCTGTTCTCGGTTCCTCTGCTGATTCGTCTTGCGGTACACTTCGCGGCAGCTGCGATCTTTGTATTTTTCTCGGGTTCCTATAATGAGATCTCCGCTCCGTGGTTCAATTCATCGCTCAATTTTGGCGCGCTGGCCCCGTGGATCAGCGTCTTCTTTATAGTAGGCGCCATCAATGCATTCAATTTCATGGATGGGATCGACGGCATCGCCGGAGCCCAGGGCGTCGGCGTCGGCCTCGGGTGGATGCTGTTAGGATATTCGTTCGGATTAACTACGTACTCCAACCTAGGCGCGATCATCGTCGGCGCGTGCGCGGGATTTCTAATTTTCAATTGGCAGCCGGCAAAGGTTTTTATGGGGGATGTCGGCAGTACTTTCCTCGGATTCAGCTTCGCGGTACTGCCGCTTATTGATCCGGTCGGTGTTCAACGGATTTATCCTGCACCAATCGCAATTACGATAATCCTGCTGTGGCTCTTCCTATTCGACACGGTTTTCACGAGACTTCGGCAATTATTTCGGTTGCAGCCGTTCTGGAGAGCACATCGCGACCATCTATATCAGAAGATCGCTCTTAGCGGAGCCTCTCATCGCGCTGTGGCTTGCTTCTTTGGCCTGACCGCCGTCGCTTTAGCATTAGCTGTGGTATATGCACGTACAATGGGATCCGCTCCATTGATCCTAATTCTTATATTTTCGCCTGTCGTGCTGATGATTTGGGCACGGAAAAAAAGATTGACGTAAGTTGAGACTAGTGTTAGATTTGCAGGATATCGCCTAGCTGCTGTTAAGATAGTCTCATCAGAAGTATGAGTTTAGGTGAAATTGTTCCTCGTCCGCGATATCACACCTTGATGAGTGCATACGGCGTAGAAGTCGTTATCGAGGCGGACAATAAAGAGTTCTTTGAAGATGTAATTGGAATTGCCCGGAATGCACTGGTTGGGCGCGTTCAGTTCGGGCCTGCTGAAAGCTCGGCGACGACCGCCCGATACGTTTTCGCTGACGAAGGAAATGGGAACGTCAAATTCGATCTTGATGGCGTATCGTCAGGCTCGGCTAGACGCGATTCTGGATTTAAACGGTTCCTGAACGGCGTGATCAGAGCTCATGTTGGTGCTCTTGCCAAGGAATGGGTTTTCGTTCATGCAGGCGTGGTAACCTGGAAGGGTAGAGCGATTATTCTGCCTGGTCACAGTCGCCAAGGCAAAACGACCCTGGTTTCGGAGCTGCTCCGCCTTGGCGCCGGGTACATGTCCGACGAATACGCCATTCTTGATAGTTCCGGAATGGTTCATCCATTTGAGCGGGATCTCGGGGTTCGGCCGTCGGCAAATGAACCGCCAGCGCCGGTGGATCCGGTCCAGTTTGGGGGTAAGCGAACTGTAGATCAGGTTGAGGCCGGCATGGTGGTTTTCACCAGTTATGTGGAAGGCTCACGGTGGCGGCCTGCTCGGATGACGCTTGGAAACGCGATACTTGAGTCGGTACCAGAAGTGATTCCGTTCAGTTTTAACACAGAATTCGTATTAAAGGTCTTGAATACAACATTTAATCGTGCCATAATCGCTAAGTCGGATCGTGGAGAAGCTCGTGAGACAGCTCCTAAGATCCTTGAATATTTTGATGAATCGATAATGTCCGGCGAATAAGTCGGTCTTAACTGTTTTCATTTTGGAGGAGATAATGAACAACTCGCAATACCCGCTTGCTCGAACTAACGGACTTGTCGTGCAGGAAGTCCCGAACGAGGTCCTGGTTTTCGATATGGAAACCAATGAAGCCCATTGCCTAAACGAAACGGCGGCAATGGTTTGGAAATACTGCGACGGTAAAACGTCGGTGCCGCAAATTGCTGTGATCCTCGGTGAAGGCAAAGATTCTGCCGTTTCGGATGATCTGATCTGGCTTGCTATCGATCAGCTTAACGAACACAAGCTTCTCGAAAAAGAAGTTGCAACTAAGTTTGCCGGCCAGTCGCGTCGTGAAGTTCTGAGGAAGATCGGACTCGCTTCAATGATCGCATTGCCGATAATTGCTTCGATGGCGGCTCCTCGTAGTGTACTGGCTGCTACATCGTGCGCGTGCGTAGGCCCCGGAGATTGTACGGGCCAGACCGGTTGCTCGTCTACGGTCAATTGTAACGGGTCAAGCGTCTGTGCCCCGTAGTAAGCGTTCTCACTTAAAGTTCTCAGGTAGCGGCATTTAAGGTGCCGCTACTTTTGATTTATGGATATCGGCGACCACGCAAAATGGCGACAAATGTCCAAACTGGCCGACGAAAAACGCCTTATTCTGGTCTTCTCCGCACTCCGTTCCAGGGAATGCTTTCCAATAATGTTGAAAGGCTGGTCAGTAGCGAGATTCTACGACCCTGGACATTTTCGTGCGAGCAACGACATTGATCTCCTCTTTCCCGAGTCACCTGGTGAAGTGGTTAGCGGAACCCTAAGTACGATTCCTTCGACGATCGCGATCGACGCACACTTTGGACCCCGCCATCTTGACAAACTTACGTTTCAGCAACTGTTTGAAAAGTCCTACGAAGTTGAGATAGAGGGCGTTCCTATTCGAGTCCTCGCGGACGAAGACAATCTACGGATCACGGCAGTCCACTGGCTCACTGACGGCGGCGTCAATAAAGAAAGGCTTCAGGACATCTTTTATCTGGTGAAGAACCGAAAGGAAGATTTCGACTGGGTGCGATGCCTTGAGTCGAACGGATCGATCCGTAAGACTTGGGTGCTCTCAGCCATCGCGACCGCACGGATCCACCTCAACCTGGACGTTTCTGGGCTTCCGGAAGAGGCTAGGCAGTTTCAATTACCGACTTGGTATTCGCGGACGCTTGAGAAGGAATGGAGGCTCGGACCTTATACGCGACGCATCCTTTCGACCGTTCTATTCAGGCCGTCCCTTCTCATCGAACAACTTCGTCGTAAGGTTCCACCAAATCCTATCGCTGCAAGTATCGATACAGAAAAGGCGATCGACAATTCATCCCGCCTTCCCGCCCAGCTAAAGAGCATCCTCAAAAAAATGCGCCCGTTTGCAAGAGGGGTCGGACGACGTATAACCTATTCCATTCGTGGAAGAGAATCGTAAACATTACATTTTGGCGGTAGAATCCGCGATCGCAGGCGGCAGTATCGCCCTCTTCAAGGATTCCGAATTGGTAGCCGAGCGATCCGGAAACCTTTCAGTATCTCGGGCCGAAGACCTACTACCGAATATCATTGATCTTCTCGCGGAGGGCGGGATCGCCAAGCAACAACTCCTCAAGGTTGCAGTTTCAACCGGCCCGGGAAGCTACACCGGCTTGCGCATTGGGATCGCTAGCGTGATGGGACTTTGCAGAGGGTTGGGGATCGATCATGTGGGGTTTCCACTCAACGCCGCGATATGCGCGGCCTATGCAGCGGACGATTCCATGATCGTTCTGCCTATGGGTAAAGCGGACATTTGTATTGCTCCGTGCTCGGGACAAAGGGAACTTAGAGTAGTCAACATCGAAGCATTGCTGAGTGAGGTCAAGTCGAACGAGCCTTCCAGATTCCTGGTTCACTCGAGCCTTATAGATCTCTTCGCCGGTTCCAACATACAAGTGATCGACCTAGGCACAAATCTTGCTAAATACGTCGGGAATGCGGCTATTGCGGGGTTAGAGCCGTCGACGTTACGTCCAATATACGTAGAAAATCCCAGATTTGGATGAGTTCCGTGAAAGGACAAGGCCTTCTCATCATAAGCGCCGCAGAGCGGTCCGATGCGCGGTCGATCGAACGCCTGGCGATCGAAACGAACATCGATGCATGGTCCGAATCGGACTACTTCGACGAGATCGGAAGGCCGGGATCGCTGGTGCTGAAGGCAGTAAAGGACGGATCGATTCAAGGCTTTTTAGTCGCTCGTATAGTCCCCGGATCATCAAACGCTCCCGACATCGAGATCTATAATATCGCCGTTTCTCCGAATGTTCGGAGGGACGGAGTCGGTTCGCAGCTGCTGTCTGAATTATTTTCTCGTCTGGCACAACACGGGGTTGAGAGTTGTTGGCTTGAGGTTAGAGAGTCTAACCTTGCTGCCGTTCGATTTTACGAGAAAACCGGCTTTCAAGCCGAGGTCACGCGGCCCAATTTCTACGGAAATCCGACTGAAAATGCGGTGATTATGAGGCTTCGTATGAGTACGGCGGAGGGTGTTGGTGAACCGTCAAGAATGCTTGATTCTCGCTTTGAAGAGGAGTAAAGTGAAGTTTAAGCCTGCTAGTTTCCGCTGATACTGCGGGTGAGACTCTTTTGACAAAGTGAGGAACAAATCGCTATGGATCTTTCAACTCCTGATGTTGTGAGAGACGAGTTGATCAAGACAAACTCGGCCTTTCGTGATCTAGTAAACCAGCATCAGTCTTTCGAAGCACGACTCACCGAACTTGCCCATTTGAATTACCCCAACGACGACGAACAGGTCGAAGAATCTACATTAAAGAAAAAGAAATTGTTAGTTAAGGATGCCATCTACGAGATGATGCACGACTTTGAGATATCGCACTAGCTGCGAACCAATAGAATTACAAAGCATTGAGCGGCAGTTGTTTGCCGCTCTTTTCTTTTCCGCAATCGGTAGAAAATGCGGTAACGCCGCGCCCGGTCGCAGCGACCAGGTATTTCCCGTTGGCGCGAATCGGAGTAAGAAGGAAGGCATCTTCGTCAGTTAGGTCGAGCCGGTCTATCAGCCTACCTTTTTCAAGTTCGACAATGTAAGCGGAGCGATCGCCGATGACTGTGAAAACGGCGAGATCTCGACCTATAAGGCCTCCGCTGGCAACTCGTCCCGGGAGCCGGCGTTTCCATAACAGGTTGCCGTACTCAACCGACATAAAATAGATAAAATTATCCGCGGACCCAAGCAAGACGTTATCGCTCACCGCACGAATGTAAACAACCCTTCCCCCCGCGCGAAACTTCCAGTTCTTGCCGCCGCTCATCTGGATGGAGTGAACGTTTCCGCGATCATCCGAATAAACCGCCGCGGAACTCTTTCCGGCTCCGACAAAAGCTGGAACACCATCAACTTCGGCAGACGCAACCTTATTCCCGGTCTCGATCGAAAACTCCTCTACGCGTGTGCCGCCGACGGCAACCAACAATCGCCTACCCTCGATCCTCGGCGGTGAGGATATCGGCCCTATTGCCGACGAACTCCATTTGATCCTTCCTGATTCGGGGTCCATCAACCAAAGCGCACCTTCTAAAGAGACGACGGCAAGCTCCTGACCTTCGCCTGCTAAAAAATATTTCCCTGACGCGGGGAGCGGGATATTCCAAAGCGAAATTCCAGTTTTCGAGCTGAAAGCACGAAGGATCGGCTTTTCTGTTTGCGACTCGCTAACGGGAGCCGCGATCGTATAGATCTTCCCGCTGGCCAACACTAATTCAGAGAGAAGTTTCCCTCCGACCTCGGCCGTCCACGCGACGGCGCCCGAAGTCAGCTCGACCGCGACGACCTTGCCCTCTCGAGAAACATAGTAGGATTGGGAATCATCAGCGGAGATACCTTGCTCTGAAAGTACGGAAGCTGAAATATCCCAGCACTTGCTGAAGGATGTGGAGGCCGTAGACTCCCCAACGGCCTGGCCATTCACTCCCGGCGACAGAATGCCGAACAACGAGAGAACTACGACCCACAGAAAACGTCTACCAATTTGTGATCCGTTAATGTTCGTCAAAATCTGATATTCAACAGCTCTTGGATGATTTTATCATTCGAGCGGCTTGCTTCTATATCGATGACTTTGAATTAATGGAAAGTTTGATACAATCTTCCAAAACCTTTCGGAGAACTCCTAAATATGTCATTCAATAAGATCATTCTGGTCGGAAATCTCGGCCGCGACCCCGAACTTCGATACACACCTCAAGGTTCAGCCGTATGTGATTTCTCTATGGCTACCAACGAGCGCAAGAAAGATAAGGCGGGCGAGTGGCATGATGTCCCGACCTGGTTTCGGATCACTCTTTGGGCGAAACAGGCTGAAAATGCTTCTAAATACTTGAAGAAAGGAAGTCAAGTATATATCGAGGGGCGTTTAGGCCAGGAAGAATGGCAAGATCGAGACGGAAACACTCGCTATACGTTGGCCGTGCACGGCACTGATATGCGATTTATCGGCTCTAACTCGCGGAATGAAGAGTTTAGCGGAGAGCAGGACGAAACACCGCAATTCGCAGGTCCCGCAAATTCGTCTGGTTCATCGTCCGGGTCTGCGGGATCGGCGGCGGCACCGGCGGCGGCGGATGACGATATCCCGTTTTAGCTGAATGGGCGTTTCACGCCCATCGACCCATCCCTCGGAACTTCTTATACCTTTCTTGAACGAGCTGATCACCTGTTTTGGTTTTCAGCTCTTTCAGATGTTCAAGCAGGGTTTTCTTGAGCGAGTCAGAAACACCGGTGAAAAGCTGACCGCCATCGACGGCGTCGGCATCAATGCTCCATTCGTTTTTCTCAGGCACTATCCCGTCGATAAGCCCGAATTCACTCAGCTTATCAGCCGTTAGTTTCAAAGCCGCCGCCGCTAGGTCCGCTTGAGCGGCATCCTTCCAAAGAATAGCCGCACAACCCTCCGGCGAAATGACTGAATACACGGCGTTCTCCATCATCAAAACACGATCCCCAATGCCGATCGCAAGCGCTCCGCCGGAACCGCCTTCACCAAGCACGACGACAATTATTGGGATTCGCATTCCCGCCATTTCGCGAAGATTGAAGGCAATTGCTTCTGCCTGACCGCGTTCTTCGGCGTCAATTCCTGGATACGCGCCCGGCGTATCGATAAAGCAGATGATCGGCCGATGGAATTTCTCCGCGAGTCTCATCACGCGAAGAGCCTTGCGATAACCTTCAGGCTTCGGCATTCCGAAATTGCGCATCTGACGAGCCTTTGTATCGCGGCCCTTTTGCTGACCGATCACGCAAATCTCATGCTCACCCAGCTTTGCAAAACCGCAGACCATCGCCGGATCGTCAGCGTATCGCCGATCGCCGTGGATCTCCACAAAATCGGAGAATATTGTCTTTACAAGGTCGTTCGTATACGGCCGGTCCGGATGGCGAGCAGTTCGTACGCGTTCGATCGGAGTTTTCTCATTCACTTCTGGCATAAACTAATTGACCCACTCTACCTGACATCCCTTCGATTCTAACTGCCGCTGCAATCGCGCAGATCCTTCAACTCGCAACATTTGGGACTCCAGCGTCACCTGGAGGGCAGCATCGTCGACCGGCAGCTTTAGGATCACATCACAACGTCCTTGGGTTTGGGTGAGAGTTGTATAGATATCATTGAAAAGATCTTCGCTGCCATCCGCCGGAAGGCCGATCGCGACTGAGCGAGCACTTCGCGGCCGTGCGTCCCCAAGATCCTTTACTTCTTCGACGATCAGCGTTATCTCCTGACCGTCCACGGCCTCCACGCGGCCGTCGATTATCAGCAACGCGTCGTCCGCCAACATCGAAGAAAATCGCCCGTACGCTTCGGCCCAGACGAGGCACTTGACACCGCCAGTTTTGTCCTCAAAACGGAAGGTTGCAAACCTATTTCCTTTTTTACTGTATCTGACCTGAAGGGCCGAAACCACTCCGACGATCTTGAGTCGGACGTTCGGGGTTATCTCGCCGCGGTCGGCTAGCCATTTGACGCCGAGGGCTTCGATCGTATCGAGATGAGCGTCCAGCGGATGGACTGAGAGAAAGAACCCGATCGCGGCTTTCTCATGCTGTGACATTTCCGCCTGCGTCCAAGGTTTCGCATTCGGGAGTTCCTGCACATCCACTTCCTGATGGCCACCACCGCCGCCAAACAGATCCGTTTGCCCACGCTCACGGTCGCTCCACGAACGCTGGCTTAGTGAGATCGCACTTTCAACCGCAGCGTAGAGATTTGCCCGCCATTGATTAGGCGATACCTCGTCAGGTA
>JBDSLC010000021.1:0-51809 GCA_039916585.1 Pyrinomonadaceae bacterium
TGAATGTGATCTCTAGGGAAGTTGCAAACTCGGGATTCGGACTTTACAGCGATGCAGCTACGCGCGTTGCCAACAACGGGATCGTGACTGCGGACTCTGGTCAGAATCAGATCCGGATTCGTACTAATATGTTGAATCAGGGCGACAAGACAAACTGCGAAAACAATATTATTGACACCGCGTGCCTGACGGATCAGCCCGGGGAAGACGTTATGTACTTCCTAGACGCGGCGACGCAATCTATTGTGCGTTACGATCCGAAGGAAACACCCACCACCTCGGTGGTTGTAAATAAAGTCAGCTCCCTTTCATTCAAATATTTTCAATACGACCCCGCCACGGGGGTTGTCAGCGAATCCACAACGCCCTCGGCTACAACGAGTAGGGTTGAGATCACCGTAAAGGCCGAGCTCGAACAGATCGTCGGTCAGGTTAACCCTTCCGACGTTACTTACAAGTCGCAGGTGACATTACGAAATGCCAGCTATATGTTGCGGCAGTATTAACCAATTTCTCCCGGAGCATCAGTATGAAGACCGAAACTAAGAAGACTACAAAGAATCGTGACGATGAACGCGGGGCCGCAATGGTAATGGCGTTGCTTATGTCATTCTTGCTGGTAGCGGCGAGCGCGGGAGTTCTGCTCTCAACGTCAATGAACTCGGCAAATGTAACCGACATTACCGCTGAGCAACAGGCATACGCAGCGGCCGAAAGCGGGATCCAATCGGTCGTGAACGTGCTGCGGTACAAATGTACGCAAGCTATTGAGGATTCGACCGGATGCAAGGTAAAGCCATCGCCCCTGCTTGACACCACCAAGCCGGCTTATCACAAGGCGAACACGATCACGTACGTTCGAGCGCTTACAAATGTGACCTCCAATAATCCGGCAGACACGGTAACGAACGCTAGGCTGTCCCGGTGGATGACGTATGCGGGTAACACTAGTGCACAACACGTCGTCTACAGCGCCGCTCAGAATCACGAATATTCACTTTCGGTGTCTGACCCGGACAATACCGGTACGATCGTTTCGTTCGGCACTTTCGGACGCTTTTATGACCATGATGCCGCGATGTCGAACAGGATCACTTACGGCACGGCACCGAACACCGTCCAGATCACATACACGCCGCCCTCCGCCACCACTATCGATATCACCGGAGCGTCTGAGGCAGCGACAAATTACGGCAGGATAGATGTTGTAGTGAGCGGCACCGGTGCCCAGATCTCTACACTAAACCGGTTTGAGATAACCGTGAGCATGACGCGGCCGTATTACGCCTCACAAAAAATACGCGGCTTCATCCTGCAGAACACGGGAGCATTCGCCACACCTCCGCGAATTATTTTTGATTCAGAAACGTATACGCTGCGAGGCAGTCAAATAGATCTGGAAATGACCGGGTTTACTTTCCGCGGGACAGGTACGCGCCCTTTCGGTTATGAAGTTGCTGCTGGGCGTGCGGCTTACGATATTACGGGTACCATTTCGGCCCCGGAACCGGACCGGCTCTTGGTCAAATCTACCGGATACGGCCCGCGGGGAGCCAGGAAAGAGTTGGAAGCGATAGTCCAGAGTAACTACTTTAGCGGACTCGGAGCCCCAGCCACTATTACGATGGTTGGGAATGCAACTGGCCCAAACGGAAATTTCCTATTTGATCCGGGAACTTCCAATGCAATGCTTTATTCCGGAATCGATCAGGCAACCGGATCTTCTGATGTGATCCCGCCGATCGGGGTGACGACAAATGTTCCGTTTGGAGATGATGATCCAAATCTTCAACACGTACTGGATGCCGTGGACGGACACATTCAAAACAACGTGCAAGGAGTACCCTCCAATGTGCGCGGTGAAATTCCGCCTTGGATGTTGGATCCAGCAACAATGGACGCAACGATCAAGAGCATCTACGATACGGCGTTGAATACTTACGATCCGACTAATACACAAGGAACGGGGCGGGTCTTCACAAACGCAAACCCGCTGACTTTCGGGGACAATGCGAACGGCTCCGGAATAACGTTTTGCGACGGCGACTGCGAGCTTGGCCCTTTGCCAAATGGCGGCGGCGGTGGGCTACTGATCGTGACCGGACAGCTTACCTTGAAAGGCAATTTCAACTTTAACGGATTGATCGTGGTTACCGGCGGCGGCGGCATTCTCCGCGATGGCGGCGGTACGGGCGAGATCGAGGGGAATATTATCGTTGCTCCATATGAGAATAGTCGGGTCGCCGGGAACCTCAACCCACCCGCGGGGGCAGACTTCTGGGCTCCCCAATGGGATACACGCGGCGGCGGTAATTCTGATATCCGGTACAACTCGAACAACCAGGCGAATAGTTTGAACGCCATTAGCAACGTGGTTCTTGGCGTCGTCGAGAAGTAGACGCAAGTAATAACATAGAAAAGCCGGGACATCCTAGATGCTCCGGCTTCTTTGTGTTAAAGACAACGTTATTTCGCGCCGTGCTCGATCGCCAGTCTGAGAAAGTTTTCAAACAGAATACGGCCGTCGCGGGATTCATTCGGATGTTCCCAGCGCGTCGGATTCTTAGACCAATCCTCAAACGACTTTTCAAGGTGAAACTGAACGCAGTAGATAAGCTGGCCATCAGACCGTTTTACCATCATTTGGTTTTTGCAAAGGTAGGACGTCGCGAGAAGCTCGAAGCCTTGCGGAACTCCCTCTACCTGAACACCGTGATTCTGCCACACGCGAAGGATATCGTCTTCTTTAGTGTAATCTTGCCAAACACCCGACGTCTGGTCCTGAGTTCCTGCGAAGATCGGGTCTGAAGTATCAGTTATCTTTACAAGCTTGTACTGATATTCGACCACGCGATCCTTTCGCTTCTCCGCGAGTTCCTTGTCGTCGAGCGTGATCAAGCGAGAACCGAACGAATAAGCGACCAGCTGATGCGATCCGCAGATGGCGAGTACGGGGATCTTTGTTACCTTTATGAACTGAGCAAACTTCGCCAGGTGTTCTTGATTGTAAAAATCGAAGTCACTAAACGTGCCGCTCATTACGATCGCGTCTGGCCTAAAATCATTAGTTGCTTCGGTTAATTCCGAAAGGTGAACTGTAAGCGTTTTCGGCTGACGAACAAGGCGGATCACATTCTGCGCGATGTTGTTGCACGCCATCCCCGAGACCTTATTCTCGAACCTGAGACGCGATTCCGACGTGCCGTTCCATTCTGATCGAGCGAGGTCAGACAAATCCGATTCGTACCGCAACAGCGTATTAACGATCAATACACGCGCGTGCTCAACCCGTTTTTCGATAGGCTCATATCGGCAAAACGCCTGTTTATTATACGGAAATGGGAGATCTTCCTGAATTTCTGGTTTTGTTCCTGCGTCCAACATTATCAATTTTTCTAAGGCCTTCTGTACATATCCCGCCATTATAACATCCTCGAAACGGTCGGCGAATCGTCATTTCGGCTGTCGCCGTGTCGGGGTCTTGAATTCGGGCATCAAATCTCCCGCTCCGATATCAGCGATCTCGCCTCGAACAGTTTTGATGGCAAGATTCCTGGTTCGCGTTGTCGTGCCCTGCAGCAGCAGATTCATCCGTTGCCACCCGGTTTCGAGGGTGTCAGCGATTCCCGATATCCGAGAGATGTCGTATGGAACTGCGACCTCTCTACAGCCGATTCGTGCAAAAACGCAGAGATATCGGGCGGTTGCCAGATCGGGGGTTGAAATTCGGAGTTTACCAACCTTCAACTCGATCCCGAGCAGCGTATGTGTGATCTCAGGCGAGCCTTCACGTTCTGCAATATCCATCCCAAAACTTCGAGTTCGTAATGGCCGGATCTGCTCTCGATAGATCTCCGGGATCCAAAGTTCACCCAGATTTGCCCTAAGGCCGTCAAGATTCAACATTTTAGTGACTAAACCGAATCGAGCTTTTCTTGGATCAACTTGAAATATCGGCCGACGTGATAGCCGTCCATCAGCGCGTGATGAGCCTCGACGGAAAATGGCATTAAGCGTCGCTCACCATCGGAGAACATCTTCCCGAAGACCATTCTTGGAACGCTTTGCCGATCGTCCCCGGAGTTAGCGTGCTTGAAGCTCGTAAACGAAACCCACGGGATAACGGAATAATAGATCATGTCGATCCGATCCTTTTCAACGTCGAAGGTTCGCAAGGCTCGGTACTTTTCACGCGATTCGATCCCGGAAGATACGAATGCATCTAACGTATCTTTCATAGGAAAGTAGCAGAACGAGAATGTATCGTCGTCGTTAAGGATCGTCTGAGTCGCCTCGACCTGATCGAACTCCACGACCTTCTCACCGACGATCCGAAAACGAAACTCGCGGATCTCATTGGCCGTTGCTAGCGAAAAGTATAGTACCGCGATCGAAAACGGTATCTCGCGAGCCTTACAGAAACGATAAAGCCGCGTAACGTCGAGGTTCGCGGCCAAATTGAAGAACGGATCTTTGTATTCCCTGAAGAACTCGAACGTTGCTCGACGTTCCCAGTTTTCAAAGTCTATTTCACGATACATCTAGCCAACTATTTTAACTGAGCTCCGTACGCCGATCTGGATTGCGAAAACTTCTCGATCACGCCGCCGGCAAAGATGCCTAAATAAAGCACACCAACCACCGCGATCAAAAGAGCCGCGGCCAAACCCATAGGCATCTTCGGCTCAACCCACTCGGCAACGCGTTCCTTGAAGAACATCACGACGATCATCCTTAAGTAGTAATAGGCGGAGATCGCGGTATTGATCACGGCAACGATAACAAGAACTACGAGCAACGTGGAACCGGCCTCGAGAGCCGGACGAAACACGAGCACCTTGCCCATGAACCCGGCGGTTAGCGGCAACCCGAACAGCGAGAGTATGAAGAGCGAAAGCGTAAACGATAAGACAGGAGACTTAAATCCAATGCCGTTGAAGTCTTCAAAATCCGCTCGACGGTCATTCTTTTGAACAAGCAGTGAGATCACTGCAAATGCTCCTAGATTTGCGACTGCGTACGTGAGCATATAAAACGCCACCGAAGCGATCGCCGCATCCTGTGGAGATCCCGGATTTGCCGCGCCGGCACCCAGAAACCCGACCAACGCATATCCAGCGTGGGCGATCGACGAATACGCCAGCATTCGCTTCACATTGTTCTGCATGATCGCGGCAACGTTGCCGACTGTCATCGAAAGCATCGCCATTACTGCCAGAACCGTCATCCATGTTTCGTGGAGATAGTTCGAAGCGGAAACGCCGACAATGAATGGAAATCCAAGAATGAAAACGCGAAGGAAGGAGGCGAATGCTGCCGCCTTTGGCCCGGACGCCATAAAGCCTGTGACCGGAGCCGGGGCACCCTCGTAAACATCAGGCGTCCACACATGAAACGGGGCGGCTGCGATCTTAAATCCAAACCCGATCACCATCATTGCTCCGCCAATGAGCAACAGGGCAGGGAAGTTAGGATTGACGATCTTATCGGCGATCTCCGTCAGGTTCGTCGAACCTGTCGCGCCATAGATCAACGCCATACCGTAGAGAAGGAATGCAGATGCGAATGAACCGAGAATGAAATACTTCATCGCCGACTCATTCGATTTCAGGTCCCCACGTCGGAGGCCGGCCATCACGTACGTTGCGATAGAGAGAGTCTCAAGTCCGAGGAAGATGACCACCAGGTCGTTGCCCGACGCCATCAGCATCATGCCGAAGGTTGCGAACATCAGCAGAGCGTTGTATTCGCCGACCGGGACGTCCTCACGCTCAACCCAAACCGTTGAGATCAATATCGTCATCGCGGTCACGATCAGGAACACCATCGAAAAACCGAGACGAAGGTTGTCGTGGGCGATCATTCCATTCCACGCAGTTGTTCCAAGCGGAACCGATGACCACAGGCCGGCTAGAAAAAAGGCCGAAACCGCCAAACCAACAAGCGAGATGATCCCCGAAGTAACCCGATCCTTGGAAAAGAAGCTGTCGTACAGCATCACGACTACGCCGGTGAAAGCAACGACGAGTTCGGGTAGAATGATGCGGACATTCGGATCGGGAGTTACCAACTCTGTAAGAAAAAACGTGTTCATTACTTAATGAGATTCTCCCGCGTCGACAGTTTTAACCTCGGCGTGGTCTAAGTCTCCGCCGGCCTGATGCATCACGCGCTTTTGGATCGCGTTTACAGAGTCCTTTGCCGCATCGAGAAACGGCCGCGGGTAAACTCCCATAAAGACCATCAAGAACAGAAGCGGAGCGATCAGCCCGATCTCGCGATAGTTAAGGTCCAATAATCCTCTGTTTTTCTCGTTGGTGACCTTGCCGAAAAAGACACGCTGGATCATCCACAGCAGGTACACGGCAGCGAAGATAACACCCGTACCGGCCAGCATCGTCGCGATGTAGTTCCAGTTGGTTGTCGTGGTCACGCCGAGGATGGTCGATTTCCACATGCCGATCATGATCAGGAACTCACCGACGAATCCGTTAAGGAACGGAAGGCCGACCGAGGACATAGCCGTAAAGACAAAGAGCGTAGCGTAAAGAGGCATCACATTAGCGAGTCCGCCAAATTCCGATATCGCTCGCGTGTGGCGGCGTTCGTAAATGAACCCTACGAGCAAAAACAATGCTCCGGTTGAGACGCCGTGGTTCAGCATCTGGTACAACGCTCCCTGCATGCCCCATTCCGTGAACGAGAACATTCCAAGGATCACGAATCCCATGTGAGCGACCGAAGAATACGCAACAAGTCGCTTAACGTCCGGCTGCACCATTGCGACCAAAGCGCCATAAATGATGCCGATGATCGCGAGTGTAATGAACAGCCAAGCCCATTCGCGGCTCTGATCCGGAAACAGAGTGAAGTTAAATCGCATCAGGCCGTAGGTTCCCATCTTGAGCAGGACAGCGGCTAGTATCACTGAGCCCGCGGTCGGCGCTTCGGTATGGGCATCCGGCAGCCACGTATGGAACGGGAAGAGCGGAACCTTGATCGCGAACGCGAGTGCGAACGCCCAGAACATCAGCGTTCCGGCAGTTCCAGAGATCGTCAGTTGGCCCAGTTCAAGCGACCGCATCAGCGTTACGAAATCGAACGTGCCGATGCCGGTCTGCTCCGCGTGCATGTAGTAAAGCCCAATGATCGCCGCGAGCATCAGCAAACTGCCGAGTGCCGTAAAGATAAAAAACTTTACCGCCGCATAGATACGATTTTCGCCGCCCCAGATCCCGATCAGGAAAAACATCGGAACCAGCGACGCTTCGAAGAACAGATAGAAAACAAGCAGATCGAGCGAAACGAAAACCCCGATCATCGCCGATTCGAGCAGCAGCAGAAACGCGAAGAAGGCGGTTGCACGTTTCTCTACCGCATGCCAGGTCGACAAGACCGCGATCGGCATGATGAACGTCGTAAGGATCACCAGCCAGAGGCTCAGTCCGTCGATCGCAACGTGATAATTTGAATTGATCGCCGCTATCCAAGGCTTATTGACCTCAAAGGAAAATCCGGAGGCCTTCGTACCAAAGATAAGCGGTATCGAGATCAGAAAGTTGACAAGGGTGATGCCGAGCGTTAGCCATTTCAGATGTGATTCCTGTTTCCAGAACATCTGATGTAGCACGACCGCAACCGCCCCCAGAACCGGAAGCAGGATCAGGATCGTCAATAAATTCGTGTTAAAGAAATCCATACATGTTCAGAGTTCAAGCTTCAGCTTGTTCTGACCGTTTCTAAGAGACAAGCTGAAGCTTGAACTCTAAACTACGCAACTAACTTTAGACCGTAATAAATAAAGTAGCCGATCACCGCCAGAGCTCCGAGAAGGATGAGGGCTGCATAGCTTCGCACAAAGCCAACCTGAACTCGGCGTGCGAGATTGCCGAACTCGGCTACCGCACTTCCAATGCCGTTGACGATGCCGTCGATAAAGCCAACATCAAATCCTTTCCAAAGTCCCACCGTCGAAAGTTTCGTGATCGGGTCAACGATGTATCCGTTGTAGAACTCGTCGAGCCGCCATTTTTCCTCAAGAATCTTCGGCATCTTGCGAAGCGGCGTTTTGTAGAACAACGCAAATCCGATACCGATACCAAGCACAGCAAGAACCGTCGAAAGGGCTGCAAGATTCCGTTCTTTCGCGATCACCTCAGGCGAATGCGTATCGTGCGATTCGGCGGCGGCCGTAGCCTTAGTGTCGGAGGCGAAGAAGTGCTTTACTTCTTTCTTTTCCGATGCTCCGTGTTCTTCTTTTTCAGCGACCACGGGCTCAAGCGTGTGTTCGAAGACGTTCACGTCACCGGCGCCGAAGATCGAGCTCATCGCATATGGAATTCCGACCAATCCGCCGAAGGTTGAAAGCACGGCGAGAACGATAAGCGGAACCGTCATTACCCAAGGCGATTCGTGCGGCTTGAAGTCGTGCGGCAGAGCATGATGATGCTCTTCGTCGTCATCGCCCGCGAGAGCATCCGCGTGGTGTGCGTCGTTGGCATGATGGTCGGCGTGATGTTCCTCGCCGGGCAGTGCGTCGTGAAAACGCTCTTTACCCCAGAAGGTCATGATCATCATCCGCGTCATATAGATCGCGGTCAGGATCGCAGTGATCGTCGCGACTCCCCACAGTATCTCTTCACCCGGAAACTTGAGCCCGCCGGGGAAATAGTTGTCTGCAGCAAAGGTCTTATACAGGATCTCGTCCTTCGAAAAGAACCCGGCAAATATCGGGATGCCGCAGATCGCAAGCCAACCCGCCGCCATTGTAATGAACGTGATCGGCATGTGCTTGCGAAGATTTCCCATCTTGCGCATGTCCTGCTCGTGATGCATCCCGTGAATGACCGAACCGGAGCCAAGGAACAACAATGCCTTGAAGAACGCGTGCGTCATCACGTGGAAGATCGCCACGACGAAAGCACCGACACCCGCCGCAAGGAACATAAATCCAAGCTGCGAAACCGTCGAGTAGGCAAGTACCTTCTTGATGTCGTTTTGGCCGATCGCGATCGTCGCCGCAAATAGTGCGGTCGCCGCACCGATGACAGCGATGATCCACATCGCAGTTGGAGCAAACTGGTAGATCGCGTTAGAGCGAACGACTAAGTAAACTCCAGCCGTAACCATTGTCGCCGCGTGAATGAGTGCCGAAACCGGAGTCGGGCCGGCCATCGCATCCGGCAGCCATGTCAGCAGCGGGATCTGTGCCGATTTACCGGTCGCTCCAATGAACATCAACACACCGACTGATGTCAGTCCGCCCGCGACGATCGCTCCCCACGTAAACGGATCGGCCGACATGTGGGCAACGACGTAAGTGAAAACGCTCTGAACTTCGACGCCGTCAACACTCTTGTCGAAAAACGAGATCGAGCCGGTCAGCGTAAAGACGAGGAAAATCCCCATCAGCACACCCCAGTCTCCGATGCGGTTCATTACGAACGCCTTCTTCGCCGCCTTTCGAGCCTCATCCTTCTTTATGTAGTATCCGATCAGCAGATAGGAGCAGAGTCCAACGCCTTCCCATCCGACGAACATCAGCAGATAATTGTCCGCGAGAATGAGCGTGAGCATCGCGAACATGAAAAGGTTCAGGTAGGCGAAGAACCGATAGAACCCGCTGTCGCCTTTCATATACCCAGTCGCAAAGATATGAATGAGCAGGCCGACGAACGTAATGAAACAGGCATAGATGCCCGACAGTTCGTCCATGCCAAGAGCGAAGTCCGCACGGAATCCACCGACGTTAACCCATGTCCAGATGTGATCGAGGATCGGCTGGCCTTCGGGGTCGAGAAGAGCACCCTTGTGCGGCGTCCCGATACCCAAGGCGATCATGAACGCAACGACTGTCGAGATAGCTATCGATCCACAGGCTACGACGGAACTAAACAGTTCGTTTCGCAGCCTGCCCCCGATCAGCCAGTTGATCACCGCACCCGCAAGCGGAGCGAAGATGATAATACTTAAGAGATTGTTCTCGATCATTCTAGAAACTCAGATCGTCGTCGTCTTCGACCGAGAAATCCTGTTCGGTCAAACGCTTCCAAAAATCCATCGCGAATTCGCTCGAACCACGTTCTGAAAGCAGTGAAGAAACCTTTCCATCAACCGACTTCAATTCCGGAAAGCGGTTTAGCAGCATCCCGAGGCCGCGCCAGTCCGTTCCTCATTTCGGTTTTTCCCGCCGTGCCTCGTAAGAAAGGACCTTGCTAACAATAAGGTCTACCGGCGACATAACCTGCAGATTTTCGATCACCTGCATGTCCGGTAAAACATCTTCCGACCGGATATCAGCCAGATGGCGATCACCTTCTTTCCTTACCTGATAAAGCCGCAAGCCCTTACCGCTCGCGACTTCCCGGATCCGCACGGCGATGCGAAATCGATCACTGATATGTCTCGGAGCTCCTCCGCTGGGGCAGCCGCTCGGTTCGAAATAATATCTACACCCTGAGTCGCTCTCGGCTCATCAACGCAGGCGTTTACCGCTTGCGCGCCGAACAGAACTGCATCGCCGCGTCCCTGCAAAAACTCAAGGACGGCCGTCCGGATCTTCGCAAGCGGCAGCGATTCATGCATCACGAACTCGCGAAACGATAAAATTTCAGCACTGAGCACATCGACTCCCTTCTGAACTAATTCTTCAACAAACTCGCGTCATCCACATCGACCGAGATTCGGTTCCTAAAGAATGCGATTATGATGCCGAGGCCCACCGCAGCTTCGCACGCGGCGACGGCCATTACCATGAACACAAAAAGTTGGCCGGTAGTGTCGGCATAGTATCGGGAGAATGCGACGAACGTCAGGTTCACCGAGTTGAGCATCAGCTCGATGCACATGAACATGCCGATCGCGTTGCGCTTAAAGATCACACCGACGGCGCCGATCGTGAACAATATTCCTGATAACGCCAGATAGCTGGCCAAGCTCGGTTCCATACTAAAATGCGATCCTGAAATCGTCCTTTTCTTCTTCCTGATTACGCAATTCCAGTTCGCGGTCGACAACGGCAGCGATCTGTTCCTGATTCAGCCTCCGCGACATTACCACGCCTCCGACGATCGCCATCAAAAGCAAGATTCCGACTATCTCGACCGGCAAAAGGTACTCCGTGTACATTGCTTGGCCTATGCTCATCGTCTTTCCAGCCGTCTCTGCTGTGTTCACCACCTGCTGCGGCGCACGCATCACGGCATAGAAGATAAAGAACGTCTGGGCCAGCAAGATCAACCCCAAACCGCCGCCGACGGCGTAAAGATAGCCCAGCCGGTTCTCGCGTCTGTCTTCGTCGAGATTCAAAAGCATGATCACGAACACAACGAGAACCATAATGGCTCCCGCGTAGATCAAGATTTGCACGACCGCAATGAACGGAGCCGCGAGCGTGACGTAAAGACACGAAAGTGCGATGAAAACACCTACCAGGGAGATCGCGCTATAGAGCGGATTCTTGTAATAGACCATCGAGATGGCACACATGATCGCAAAGCCCGCAAAGATAAAAAATAAAACGTCAGAAGCCATAAACTCCGAGCTAGCGATTCAAGAAATACACGACTACGACCGTCAAAATAATGTTCGCGATCCCGAGCGGAAGCAGAAACTTCCATCCAAAATTCATTAATTGGTCAAACCGGAAACGCGGCAGCGTTCCTCGAACCCAAATGTATAGGAAGAGGAAACCGCAGATCTTCCCGATAAAAGCTACGTGGCTGACCAAGGCATAGGGGACCGAACCCGGCTCAAGGATCTTCCCCAGTCCAGGAACGTACCATCCACCCAGGAACAGCGTTACGCACATCACCGAAACCGTGAACATATTCACGTACTCGGCCATAAAGAACAGTGCGAATTTTAATGCCGAGTATTCCGTATGGAAACCTGCAACCAGTTCGGTTTCAGCTTCAGGCAGATCGAACGGTACGCGGTTAGTTTCAGCAAAGGCCGCTATCAGAAATACAACGAATCCAAGGAATTGAGGAATGATGTTCCATTTCCATGGCGAGCGTATCTGAGCGTTGATGATCTCACTCAGATCTAAACTCTGTGAGAGCATAACGACACCGATGACCGATGCACCCATAGCAAGCTCATACGAGATCATCTGGGCCGACGATCGAAGTCCGCCCATCAGCGAATACTTACTGTTCGACGACCATCCCGCAAGGGCAATGCCGAATACGCCCACCGATGTGATCGCGAGAACGAACAGGACGCCGACATCGATCCTTGCGATCGTCAGCGGCATGTTGATCGCCTGTTCGGCGATCCATGCAACAGCCGGTCCTATCGTCGGCCAGTCCGCTACATAGGGAACCAGCCATCCGAGTGGGTCAGCGATCCGCGGTCCAAACGGATAAACCACCATAGGCAGCAGAGCACAGCTAAGAGCTACCAGGGGAGCCAAAAAGTAGACGAATTTCGTCGACTTATCCGGGACGAGATCTTCTTTGAGGATGAACTTAAGGAGGTCGGCGAACGGCTGCAGAACACCCCACGGCCCTACACGGTTAGGCCCGATCCGGCCCTGCATCCACCCCAGAACTTTACGTTCGGCGAGCACCGTATAGGCAACGATCATCAGCACGCCCTGAAACGCAGCCAGGATCGCGGCACTGAATACAATAAAAGGAAAAGCAGTTTTTAGAACAGCTTCCATAAGAACTGTCAGCAGCAGCACCCGTCCTTCCCGGGTGCATAGCGTGACCCATTTGAAAACCAACTAAACAGAATCAAAAAAGCTTACTCTCGATCACCAATGCCAACCGCGGCGGCCGCCGCTCGCTTAGCCCCGCTCGGTTCGATCTGAACTAGCGGCGACACGAGCAGGTTGTCCGGCTTTGGGTTGCCATTCGCCAGCAGATGGAACTGCGGGGTTTTGCTCGTCATCGTCGTTAGCCGGTGCAATTTATAACCGACCTTTGGCGTATCGGTGATCTTGTCAGCCGGCTCCAGCAAATCGAAAGCCTTCCGCAGCGAATCTACCGACTCCGCGACATCTCGAGATGCGATCTCGTAATTCGCCTGAGCCGGATTCGACTCATCTTTCAGTGCCGGATATCGCAACCCATTGTAAGCCGGAACAGCATCTGCCACCGCCTTGAACGCCGACGTCGCCGATGGTTCGAATCCAAGATCAGATCCCATCTCTACCGCGATCGCTCGCGTGATCATCCAGTCAGGCTTAGCCTGATGGATCGGCTCGATAGCCTTTCGAACGCGCTGGACGTTGCCAGCGTTGTTCGTGAAAGTTCCGTCAACCTCGGCAAACGATGCGGCAGGAAAAACCACATCAGCGTGGGCCGTCGTATCGGTCTCGAACAATTCCTGAACGACAACAAAATCCTTTCCTGCGAGCAGCGACGGGTCCTGCAAGCTGCCTACAACGTAAGCGCCCTTCGCCGATCGCAGAGCGTCGGCTTCGGTTCCGCCGCCAAGAATATCGATAGCACCTACTGAATTGTTGTAAAGCGGTAGCGGATGGAGCAGGGCTCGACGACCTTCCCCGGAAATGCTCCCGGCGGACGCCGCCAATACAGCCTGAGCCGCCGGCGAAACATCTGATCCGCAAACAATGATCACGTCGCCCTTGCTTTCAAAGATCGCGTCGCGAACATCCCGGAATAGGAAACTGTCGACTCCCAGTTTCTCCGCCGCAGCCGGGTCATTTGCCGGGTCGATCGCAGCCAGCGCGTAGGCATCGATGGTTCCACGATTGGCATGTACAAAAATAGTTGCTTTTGAAGTTAGACGGATCGGCGTTTCGTTAATGACGATCAGCTTGGCCCCGCCATTTCGAACGGCCTGGCGGATCTGCTTCGCTGTATAGGTCTGTTCTTCTTCCGGATCTCCACCGATCAAAACGATCGTGCTGGCGTATCGAATATCCTTATGAGTCGCGAGCGGAGCGCTCAGGTTTTCAAAGAATGCCGACATGCTCTGCCGATCCGATACACCCACTTTCTCCGTCTTGACGGCGTCGCGGGCGAAAAATCCTACCGCTCCGATCGATTCATTCGTCAGACGCGGACTCGCCACAACGGCCGTATCGGAACCGTATTCCGAAAGCTTGTCGGCGACCAGCTTGATCGCCGCATCCCACGTTGCAGGTATCAACTTTCCGCCTTTCGAATATCGGATAAGCGGCGTCTTGATACGGTCTTGGTGATTGATGAACTCGTGAGCAAATCTAGCTTTTACGTCCAGAAACTCCCCGTTCAAGCCGTTCACATATCGGTCGCGGGCGACGATGCGATGCACCTCGCCTCCGCGCGATCCGATCGAAAGCTGCATCCCATCGGACGAATAAACATCGGTCGAGACGGTCTGGTCGAGCTCCCACGGACGCGTTTCGTGACGATAAACACCGTCCAGCAGTGTTCCGGTCGGACACACCTCAATACAGTTACCGCACTGTGAACAGTTCAACCATCCGCCGTATGTGCCGATGACCGTGTTCGCACCGCGATTGCCAGCTTCGATCGCGTCTTCGCCCATCCATTCGTCGCAAACTCGCGTGCAGCGTTTGCACAAAATGCAGCGCTGGGGGTCGTTTGCGACCATCGGCGACAAATATTTCTCAGGGGCTTTGTTCTTTTCTTCGGTGAACCGCTCTTCGACGTCGCCCCAATCAAAGATGACTTCCTGAAGCTCACACTCTCCGCCGCGGTCGCAGACCGGACAATCGAGCGGGTGATTTGTCAGCAGAAACTCGCCCATCGAACGCTGAGCTTTTTCGATCTCAGGGCTCTTGGTCGTCACAACCATTCCGTCCGTAACCTTGATCGTGCACGAAGTTTGCAGCTTCGGCATCTTCTCGATGCGAACCAGACACATTCGGCACGACGCCTGCGGAGCAAGGTCTTTGTAATAACAGAACGACGGAATGCTCTCCGCGTTATCGCGACAAACATCGATCAGGACCGCGCCTTTTTCGGCATCGATCTCTGCTCCGTTAATGGTGACTTTTACGATTTCCTGTGACATTTAGGCCAAACAATAACTAGTCTTTCTTGTCATTACCGGTCGGCGTGTTCTTCTTGGTGCTCTTCGGGCGTGATTTACCGTATGAACCCGCAAAGATCTTTCCACGACGTGTACGTTTATCGCCTTTTCCCATAATATTTACCTCTCGAAATTAAACTCTAGATACTACCTAATTCTCTTCTATATCGCGAACGCCCGCGTATCCACGGTCGAAAAAGTTCCTTGCTCTGAGGATTGCGGACGGAACTGCCGTAATGTGATTCAAATTCGCATCGCGAATGACCGATCTTCGCAACTGATCTCGCCCGACTCCTCGCCGCCGCATCGTTTGGAACGCAACCTGCGAGTTTCGAGGCGTGACGATCGTATCTCCATCAAGATTGATCAGCAGCATTCTCGTCCTCGGTGACCAATCGTAACAATCGTTATCCTTCAAAAGCTTGACAGCCGGATCGCGAAGGTTCATCGTTTCCATCACCTGCTTGAATCGCGGCGTAACGACATTGAATATGTCGTTCTTTGCCCCCATTAATAGTGCCGTTGCCCCAAGCCTCGTGATGATCGCCTTGTCCGCGATCCTTCCGCCGAACGAATTATTGATTGTAAACGCCATCGACGGCTCGAAGTAATCCGTGATCTTTACTCCCTTATTCTTGTGTAGAAAGTAAACAAGGTCGCCCAACAAATAAGTCCGAACAACGAATCCAGCCTGGTCAGTCGGCTGCTCGAGCATGAACTCGCGAGTAACTCCGCTGAGGTCATAGGGACCCGATGCCGGAGCGGCTGCGTTCACCCGCGTTCCTGACTTTTCCAGTTCGCGGACTTGAGCCATCGCTACGCCGCCACCCTCGGAATACCCGGTGACATAAAGATTCTGTCCAACCTCGACATTGTTTCGCCGAGCCAACGCCCTCGCCGGCCCGATCATATCGATCCCGGCCTGAGCATTAATGACATTCGCAGGATATGGATGGCCGCCCGTGTGGTCGCCCTGGCCAATATAATCGGGCATCAAGATCGCGTAGCCGCCCGAACCAAATGCCAACATCGCCGTTTCGCGCTCGGTGCCGTCTTGTTCACCCTTGAACCGAGACGGCATATGGTTGTTATAAACCGTTGTGCCGTGGTTGAAGATGACGATCCCGTTCGGAGCCCCGCCTGCCGGGATCACGATAAGGCCCGACAGAACCGCGTTCCGTCCGTTCGCATCCTTAGATCGGTACGTAACCTTGTGAAGATTCAAAGATCCACGCAAGGCTTCAGGCGAATCAGATCCGTAGATCTTGTTCGTCCGGGCATTGAACTTGGCCCCGATAACGGTCGCGTTCTTGACGGAAGTAACAAGCTGACCAAAGACCGAAACAGAGATCGCGATCGAAAAAGCTACCGCAAAACTCAATCTCGACAAAAAGCGAAAATTGTTCATTCTGCCTACCCTTAGTTAGCTAAATCGTCAAAAACCTACACGTTTGCGGCTAGTCCATTCGACCTCGCCCCGTTCACGATCCATTTCTTGAAATCATCGGGGAACTGTTTGATCGCACTCTGGATTGGCCATGCAGCCGCGTCACCAAGCGGGCAAAATGATTTGCCCTCGATGTTGTCGCAGATATCGAGCATCAGCTGAATGTCCTCGTTCCTTCCCCCGCCTGATGTGATGCGATCGAATATCTTCACGAGCCAGTCCGTACCTTCGCGGCAAGGCGTACACCATCCGCACGATTCGTGCTTGTAGAACTCGCTCAAGTTCTTCGTCGACTCAACGACGTCGACTGACTCGTCCATCACAATGAATCCACCCGAACCGACCGACGATCCGCCGGCGACCAGGCCTTCATAATCCATCAGAACGTTCTTCCCGACTATCTGCCCGGCATTCATAATGTAAACGCTCGAACCGCCGGGGATGCACGCTTTCAGTCCATATTCAGTACGCAGCATTCCGCCGCAGTCTTCCATTATGAACTTCTCAAGATCGGCATAACCCATCGGAAGCTCGTATACACCAGGCTTCTTGACGTGTCCGCTGACCGACCAAAGCTTGGTTCCGCCCGATTTCTCGGTACCAAGATTTCGCCAAGCGACGCCGCCCATTTCGAGGATCTGCGGAACCGCAGTCAAAGTCTCGACATTATTAACAACAGTCGGACACGCGTATACGCCCTCGACAGCAGGGAACGGCGGCTTCATTCGCGGATGCCCGCGGAAGCCTTCTAGCGAACTCAAAAGAGCTGTTTCTTCGCCGCAAATGTAAGCTCCGGCTCCGGTGTGCGTATGGATTTCCATATCGAAACCGGACCCAAGGATGTTCTTGCCAAGAAGTCCAGCGTCGCGAGCTTCGGCCAACGCGACATCCATGATGTCGATCAGATACTTGTACTCACCTCGCGTGTAGACGTAACCGGTTGCCGCTCCGAGGGCCCATCCGGCGATGATCATTCCTTCGATCAACGCATGCGGATCACGCTCCATCAGATAGCGGTCCTTGAATGTACCCGGCTCCGACTCGTCCGCGTTGCAGACGACGTACTTGGGCTTCGGCGAATCCTTAGGCACGAACGACCACTTCATCCCGGTAGGGAATCCGGCTCCGCCGCGTCCGCGAAGAGCCGAAGCCTTTACCTCTTCGATCACGTCCGCCGGAGCCATTCCAAACGCCTTCTGCAGTGACTTATAGCCGCCATGATCGCGATACACCTTCAGCGTATGCCCGTCCGCGACGTGCATCATCTTCAACTGAAGAGGTTCACAACCTATTGCCTTAATCTCCATAATTGGAACGCCGACTTCCAGCCGGCCAGTTTTATCGCCGCCTGGAGGCCGGCGTTCCGTCTATTTGCAATTTTCGAGAATCTTGTCCACTGACTCCTTAGTCAAATTCTCGTAGTAATCAAATCCGATCTGCATCATCGGAGCCGTGCCGCAACTTCCGAGGCATTCCACCATCGTCACCGTGAATTTGCCGTCGTCGGTTGACTCGCCGGGATGAATGCCGAGCTTCGAGCAGATATGGTCGGTGATCTCCGGCTCGCCCATGATCTTGCACGACAGCGTCTTACAGATCTGGATGTGATGCCGCCCAACGGGACGCATATTGAACATCGTGTAGAACGTCGCGGTCTCCCACACGTCGGTCACTTCGAGGTTCAGAAACTTCGCAAGATAATTAACTCCCGCATTGTCTATCCATCCGCGCTCACGCTGAATAACGAACAGCAGCGGGATCAATGCCGACCGGGTTCGGTCCGACGGATATTTATCCAGATGAGAACGCATCTCCTCGACCAACGCCGGCGAAAACTCGGCGACCTCGTCAGAGACGACCACTCGATCTGTGTAACTTGTAGGTGTTGCTCCTGCCATTTCTAGTGAGGCTTCTGCTCCAAAATATCGACTCGCCGCTCGAGGCCGTCGACGCGTTTATGATCCTTTATGCCATTACTCCGACATCGTTGAACTGGCCGGAAAGAGCCGGGAAATCGGACTTCAATTCCTTAAGGCTGCTATTGATCGTATCGACCTTGTTCTCAAGCCGATCTATTGCATACGTGTTTGTACGGACATCTGAGGCTAGGCCATCGACCTTTTGGACGACGACTTCCATGAGTCGCAGAACTTCCGAAATATTGTTTTCAGCCATCTATCGGTCTATCTCTCCCAAAACGATGTCCAATGAACCAATAATAGCCACGACGTCCGCGATCATCTCGCCCTCGGCCATGACGGGAAGGGCGGAGAGATTCACGAATGAAGGCCCGCGGAAGTGAACGCGCTCGGGTTTTGGCCCGCCGTTCGACTTCATGTATACGCCGAGTTCGCCCTTCGACGCTTCGATCGCGTGATAGACCTCGCCTGCGGGAACGTTGAACCCTTCGGCGACGATGAGGAAGTGGTGGATCAGCGAGTCCATATGCTTACGCATATCATCGCGGTCGGGAAGTACCACCTTCGGAGCATCAGCTTTGATCGGGCCCGGTTTCAATCTATCGAGAGCCTGTTTCACGATCTTGTGCGACTCGCGAAGTTCACGCATCCGGACAAGGAATCGCGACCAGACGTCGCCATCATTCTCGACCGGCACTTCGAAATCGTAGGTCTCGTAACCTGTATAAGGAGTCGCCCGACGCAGATCCAAACCTACGCCGCTCCCGCGAAGCGATGGCCCGGTCAATCCCCAATCGATCGCATCTTCCTTGGAGATAACGCCAATGCCCTGAGTACGGCTGTGCCAAATGGTGTTGCCTGTAATTAGTGTATCAAAGGTCTTTAGAGCGTCAGGGAAGCCTTCCAGGAACTGCTTGACTCGATTCTCAAACCCCGCCGGCAGGTCCATCATCAAACCGCCGATGCGGAAATAGCTAGGAGTCATGCGCCCGCCCGAAGCCGATTCGATGATGTTCAGGATCTTCTCGCGTTCCTTGAACGTGAACCAGAACGGCGTCATCGCGCCCATATCCAGGCAGGACGTCCCGAACCAAACCATGTGCGATGCGATCCGCTGGAGCTCGCACATCAACACGCGGATGACCTGAGCCCTTTCCGGTATCTCAAGCCCGAGTAGCTTCTCGGCGGCCATCACGTATGCAAGGTTATTCCCGAGCGGATTAAGATAATCCATCCGGTCCGTGATGACGATGCCCTGTTGATATTTCTTGTATTCGAACAGCTTCTCCATCCCCGTGTGGAGATAGCCGATATCGGGAATCGCCTTGATCACCAGCTCGCCGTCCAGCCGCAGATCAAGCCGAAGTACGCCGTGCGTAGACGGGTGCTGCGGCCCCATCGACAGCGTCATCTGGGACTCCAGGGCCGAATCCATCACCTCTACGCCGGGAATATTCTCAACTGCAGTAGCCATGCTTAGTTCATGCTGTACGGCTCGTAGCCGCGCAGCGGATAGTCTTTTCTGAGTGCGTGCCCATCAAAATCGCTCGGAAGCAGGATGCGGCGTAAGTCTTCGTGGCCTTCGAAATGAACTCCGAGCAGGTCATACGTCTCCCGCTCGTGCCAATCCGCAGTACGCCAAACGTCCGTCACCGAATCAACCTTTGGGTCGTCTTCCGAGAGCAGCACTTTCAACCGCAGACGCTGATAATGCACCGTTGAGAAAACGTGATAATTGACTTCGAACCGCGGATCCTCTTCCGGTCCACGGTCGGCACCGCAGAGGTCGGCAAGCATGTCGAACTCGTGCTCGTCACGCAGGAAGTAGCAAGCCTCGAGGATGCCCTCACGCGGAACGAAGACCGTAACCTCGCCAAAAGCCTCGACAACCTCGCCAACCCACGAAGCATCGCGTCCCCTTAGTTTTTCGACAAAGCCGTGAAGCTTTTCAGTCATACAAAATTGCACAAGCCCACGCGTCCGCAAGGGCGATACATCCAAGTTGATCGTTACGCCCTTGCTCACGCGCGGGCTTCTGCAAAAAACTACGACGATCGTCGCCGTTCGTGCCGCGATGGAACCGTGTACGGACGCGAAGTCTGATTCTGAGCTACCTCGACCTCAGTTTCTCGTTCCAATGCGGTTCCTTCGGTGATCGGCAGCGTGCCGGGAACAATCGATTCACGTGATTCGGTCTCGAACGTGTCAGGACGGTCTTTTACCGACTCATTCATGATCTTCTCCTGGAGCATCATGATCGCATGGACCAGCATTTCCGGACGCGGCGGGCATCCCGGGACGTAAACATCGACGGGCACAACCTTATCGACGCCCTGCACGATCGCGTAGTTATCGAACACACCACCCGACGTGGCACACGCTCCCATCGAGATAACCCATTTGGGCTCAGGCATTTGGTCGTATATCCGACGCAGCACCGGCGCCATCTTTCGCGAAACGCGGCCCGAGACGATCATAACGTCAGCCTGTCGCGGAGAGGCACGAAACGTCTCCGCACCGAACCTCGAAAGATCGTTGCGAGCCGACACCGTGTTCATCATCTCGATCGCGCAGCACGCCAAGCCAAACGTCGCCGGCCACAGGCTGCTCTTACGCGCCCAATTGACAACGGCGTCGAGTTTGACGGTCACAACGTCGGGAAGCGATTCAAATACTTGATTTTCTAAACCCATACCAACCTTGATTCTACGCTTCGGCCGGTGCCGACGCCTTTACCGGGAGCGGGCGCTTTCGCTCGCGGCGGCTCTTTACCGCTTGAGCTTTCGACTCTGCCCGAGCTTCGGCACGTGCCTGCAATCCCCACTCGAACGTACCTTTTCGCCAAACGTAGATGTAACCGATCACGAGCGTCGATAGGAAGACCAGGATCTCGATCAACGCGATCGTTCCGTAGGCGACGCCGCTCAATTGCTCAAGACCCAACAGACTCTTGAACGCTACAGCAAATGGGACCATGAACAGCACTTCGATATCGAACAGAAGAAAGATAACGGCAACCGTGTAAAACTTCACCGAGAATCTATTGCGTGCGCCGCCGACGGGATCTTTGCCGCATTCGTAAGGCATCAGCTTAGTCGCCGTGCGCTTACGCGGACCGACGAGCTGAGTTATCAACAACTGGCTGGCAGCAAACCCCATCGCGACCAGGAACATGATCCCGATCGGCGCGTAATCCATTATGTTGAACGAAGGCATTTAGGCGATGGCTCCCGCGGTCGAACTTGCGCTTTCAGCCGCTAAAAAAAGCACGGCCAAAGCTCTCTGAACTGTCTGTCGGAACAAAGTTTATCGTAAGTTAAGGCTTATTGAGTGTCAAGGCAGTCAGTCTCTTGTCGGCGTTGTCTCATGCTGACATTCGCCATCGGTCAAAATGCCCAAAATCACTGCCTCTCAACCTTGAAAAACATTGACCGCGGTCTTTATACTGTGTTAATTTCATAGTGTGAAACGGATCATCCCGACCCGCAAAAGTTTCGCACCGACCACACTACACCACCGTGATAACCGGATTTAATACCGACGTCGAGTTCGAGGGTACTACATATCACGTGCAGACCGAAGATAAAGGTCTTGCGCGTCCGGTAATAATGTCCCTGATCTACGACCGAGGTACGATTCTCGCCAGCAAGCGGACACCTTATGACGATCTTGTAAAAAGTGGATCGGTGGACGACCTCGTCCTCGCCGAACGCTTGAACAAGCAGCACCGCGTGATCTGCGCGGCGGTGAAGGGCGGAAGGCTTGAAGATCTGACCAGGATGAGTCAGGCATCGACGGCTTCTAAGGGCGTCGCCGAACCCGCTGTTGCAGGAGCCTCGGTCACGGTTCCGAGCGCGACGCCGAGAGCATTTGAACTTGACGTTTCTCCGATCCCGATGCCTATCCCCGCAGGCGATCCGGCGGCCGTCACAAAGCCAATCGATCTGGATCTCAACGCCTACGCAATTATTGAGGAAGAAATTCTGCTGCCCGACGAGGCGGTCGAAGTACTCAGCGAAATGATCGGCAAAGAGCGACCGGTCAATAATAAGCTCTCGATCGAACTACTTGGTGATTCGCGTTTTCGCGGCGGCGAGCACAAATCAGTGACCTTTATGGTTTGCCGCGGATCGCAGAGCAAGGTTATTGCTGATGCCCAGGTCATGATAAAGGTCCTCGGCTCAAGTTTCCGCCCGATGATCTTCCACGCCCGCACTGACGCCAACGGTATTGCCAAAGTAAATCTCCAGTTCCCAACCTTCTCCGAAGGCCGCGCCGCCCTCCTGGTCCGAGCCAGTTCCGAAGGCGAAGAAGTCGAATTTCGCCGCGTCGTCGCTCACGGTTAGAAAATGCACAAGCCCGCGCGTAAGCAAGGGCGATACAGTCAAGTTGGATGTATCGCCCTTGCTCACGCGCGGGCTTGTACAACTGATTGACCTGCGAGAATATCGTCCTATGACGATCTTCATCAACGGCGAGGCGCGCGAACTCGAAGGCGTTTCCACGCTCGCCGGGCTTCTTGATGCGCTCGATCTGCCCAAACAACGCGTGGCCATCGAACTCAACAAACATGTCATTCGCAAGCAGGACTGGGAATCGACGAACGTCACCGGCAACGACAAGGTCGAAGTAGTCCACTTCGTCGGCGGTGGATGACTGGAGCGGCCGGCGTCCCGACGGCTTTCAGCTTATGGTGAGCGGGACGCTCACCGCTCCAGTCGTTGCTTTCTTTACGGCAGTGCGTAAAACTCTCAAAATAGATGTCAGACAAGTTCACACTCGCAGGGAAAGAATTCACATCCCGACTGATCATCGGCACCGGCAAATATCGCTCGCACGACGAGATGAAGGCAGCACACGCGGCCTCCGGCGCAGAAATGGTCACCGTCGCGGTTAATCGAGTCCCGCTCGACCGGAAGACCGAATCGTTTCTCGATCACCTGAACCCCGCGATGCAGATCCTGCCCAACACCGCGGGATGTTACGACGCAGACCACGCGATCCGCACGGCGCGGCTCGCACGCGAAGCTCTCGACACCGAATGGATAAAACTCGAGGTCATCGGCGATCCGATCACACTTCTTCCTGACAACGAGCAAACCCTGGGGGCCGCTAAGATCCTTGTCGCCGAGGGCTTCATCGTGCTGCCATACTTCACCGACGATCTGATCATGGCGAAAAAGTTGCTCGATGCGGGCTGCCCGGCCGTTATGCCGCTCGCCTCCCCGATCGGTTCGGGCATGGGCGTGCAAAACCCGTCGAACCTGCGAATTATGCGCGAACAACTTCCCGACGCAACGATCATAGTCGATGCTGGAGTCGGCGTGCCGTCCGACGCGGCGATCGCAATGGAACTCGGAGCAGACGCCATCCTGATGAACACCGCGATCGCCGAAGCTGGCGACGCCGCTGCCATGGCCACCGCCATGAAACTAGCCGTCCAAGCCGGCCGCCTGGGTTATTTATCAGGCCGAATGCCGAAACGTTTGTACGCGAGTGCGTCGAGTCCGATCGCCGGAGCTATCAAATAGGTGTCAGTAACCCACACGTAATTACGGGCTCATCGTCGAATGGAAATCCACGTACTTTTCTTCGGAGCCACCGCCGACGCCGTCGGCTCGCGAGAGCTTGAACTAAGTGTCGACGACGGTCGCACGGCCGGATCCGTCATGGACCAAATCTCAAAAGACCACCCGGCCCTCGCCAATCACAAACTCCTCATCGCCGTCAACGAAGAATACGCCGATCCCGACACCATCCTTACCGATGGCGACGAGTTAGCCCTTTTCACCGCTGTGTCCGGTGGTTGAGCCTCGGTTATACTCTTCCGAAGGCTATGACCGAGAAACAATTCTACGACTGGCAGACACTTGGCGGCACGGACGACGTGATGCGTTTTGTCAACGCGCTTGAGAAGGCTGATATTCTTTGGTGCACCATCGGTGGAGTCGCGGTGAACCATTGGGCTGGGGAACAGATGGTGACGCTCGATGTCGATTTCGTCGTCGCCGCGGACTCAGTTGAGAAAGCCGAGAAAGCACTACTCGATGCGGGTTTCACGTCGGAACGGTTCGAGTGGTCGATCAATTTCAAAGGCTCGTCAAAGGTCAGCGTTCAGCTCACGACCGAGGATTCGTATCGAGGTTTTGCTGAACGCGGTGTCGCTGCCGATGTCCATGGGATCCTGATGCGCGTTGCATCGCTCGAAGACACGCTGTCTGGCAAGATCCGAGCGTGGAGCGATCCCAAACGCCGCCAGAGTAAACGTCTAAAGGATCTCGCCGACATCGCGAGACTCGTCGAATCCCATCCGGAGTTATGGGGATTACTTACAGTTGATCTACAGTCGGAAATCGACAGGCCAAGCGTCTAAGGTGGACTTCACCGAACTCACAACCGAACCGATCGACATCGCCGCAGTCGCGCGACGCGTGGTTCCGCAGGAGTGTGGGGCGACGGTGACGTTGGATGGATACGCGAGGCGGTTCACTAAAGACAAGCAAACCGGCGAAACAAGGGAAACGGACTATTTGGTTTACGAAGCGTACGAACCGATGGCGTTGAAGGAGATGGCGAAGCTGGTGGAGCAGGTCAAGGCGGAGTTCGAAATATCTAACGTCGGCATCGTCCACCGGCTCGGAAAGCTTAAGATCGGAGAGACGAGCGTCGTTATCTCCGTCACTGCGCCGCACCGCCGAGCCGCCTTCGCCGCCTGCGAATGGCTCATCAAGGAGCTGAAACGCACCGTCCCGATCTTTAAGAAAGAGGTCTACGCCAATGGCGAGATCTGGGTCGAAGGCGACCATTCGTCATAGCGTTTCACTTATCACTTCTCACTTATTCCGGAGTAGAAATAGGGATAAATGTCAGCCGATCTTCGCTAACCCGTTCTTCACCAACTCGTCGAAGTGCTTCTCGAGCGGTTGGTTCACGCCCCGCAACCCAGCGACCACTGACGCGCCCCACTCTATGTATTCTCGGCGACGTTCGGTTGACCAGTCTGCGGGCGGGCTGTTTGTGATGTCGTTGATATTGCTGATCTTGTCGGCGAGTTTCACCGTTTTGGCACCGGCGGAAAGGTGCGGGGCGTGTTCGATTTGAAGCCGTTTCCGTTCGACCTTCGGCAGCGATTTGTCGTCAGTCACCTCAAGCACATAACCCGCTATGGTTTTGCCAAACAGATTCGCTATCTCTTCGCCCGTCACGCCGCAATCCTCGACCGTGTCATGCAATATCGCCGCCATGAGCACGTCGATATCGGTGACTCCGCCAACATTAGCGATCAGGTTTGCGACTTCTAATGGGTGATTGATGTAAGGTTCGCCGCGTTCGCCCTTGCGTGTTTGCCCCGTATGAGCCTGGGCAGCAAAGCTGGCGGCATGCAGTAGGTTGTTTATGGTATTCACATTCCAGTCTACACGTTGGTTCGAAAATGCAGAAGCCCGTGCGTTAGCAAGGGCTTAACTGTGAAGGTTAATCCTTGCTAACGCACGGGCCTGCAAGAATACTACCGAACGATCTCGATCGAAACCGACTGTTGACCGGTGATTATCATTTCGGACGGCGGCAGCGTCCTATCAAAAACAACCGTCTGAACCGTCGGCTTTACAACCCCCGTTGTTCGATCGCTGTTCAGCGTTGCGATCATCGACGGCGGAAGGTTAGGCATCTCGTTTGATCCGATGACTGCTCCGGTGCTCGTCCGCGTACCTACCGCGTAGAGCCTGTCGCTGGATTTTAGGCCGTTGATGGCCGTGACCAGGTCCGCCAAGGTCGCCGGAACAAAATATTGAGTCGCGGCTTCTTTCTGCACTTGGCTTCCGTCGCCGATGATGATCTTAAATGCACCAGCGGGCGTATCCTTAGGTATCGTGACCGTTATCCGCTGGATGAAAACCTTGCCCGAATTTGTCCTCGCAAACGCTTGGATCTCGATCGCCTCGCCTGCCGTTACCTGCGTACGATCGATCGATAAGCGATCTAGTGCCGCGATTTGAGTTCCGTCCGTCGAGGTAATATCTACCGTGATGCCCTGGATGTCGAGGTTGTCGAAGCGGCTCTTCAGCAGAACTCCGACCGGAGCAACCACCGATCCCGACGCCATCAATTGAGCCTGAGCTCCGGCAAACTTACGCTGTATCGAGAGAGCCTGCTGCCCTTTGAGACTGATCGTCCCTTTAATATCGACCGTTGTGTCACCGAGTCCTCGTTCCTGAGCGGTCATGGCATTGTAGATGGCCATGTTGAGAAGCAGCGGTGTCAGGAACTCGTCGCGGGCCACCTCGAAATTGACTTCCTCCGTCCCACCTCGGCTAGTGCTGATGTTTAACCTGACCGGGATCATCGTCGGAGCCTTTCCAATTTTGCCGAATACGCCGGTTGCAAGGTCCTGGGTCATCGAGCCGACCATCGCGTCCGGTACGGCGAGTTTAAATGAATTGTTAATGTTCGGGATCACCGTCACAACGTGGGATTCCGACATCGGCAGGTCCGACGATCCGAGACTTAGAAACGGATGGCCGAATGCATATACCTTGTCACCATCACGCAGCGTGACCGTGCCGGCAGCGGCCATGCTGTAATCGCCGCGTGTTAGTTGCATCGAAACCGACGTTCCACCGACCAAGGTGTTCGCGTCTGCAGTCTTCATAGGTGACATCGGAGCAGCCCCGCCGGCAGCCGCAACCGGAAGCAGACCCGACTGCGTCAATTGAGGTGAAAACAATGAAAGCGTCTCCTGCGAAAAGCCGGTGAACGTCATCGGCGTCGCAATCCTCTGAAAACTCTGCCCCGCGACGGCCATCATCGACGATCCTTGCGAAACTTCGCTGACGATCCCATTTAATGCGGGCCTTGTAACGATTGAGAAAAGATCGGTGGACGCGAGTTCGGCGAACGAGAAAGCTCGCGGCTCGCGTGCGACCATCTTTGCGGGCTGGCGATGTTCGAACATATCGACCATCTGTTCGATCGGCGTGATGCCGCAGATCGCTTCCTTCGAGAAAGGGAAGCTGTAGCTGATCGCTCCAACAAGCTTTCCGTTGATGTAAACCGGCGAGCCTGACATCCCGGCGAACACTGCCGTCCGATCTGCTCCGCCGCCGCTGATCCGGCCAACGATCATGTCCTGTCTTGGGCCGATCCCGCCCGGCACTACGCCGAGTATCTCAACACTGAATTCCTCGGGTACGCTGCCGCGAAAGACGGTCTTCGCGGTGCCGCGCATGCCTTCTTTGACATCGGAAAGTCTAAGGAAATTAGCCGATGCGGGCGACGAACCGGAATTACCGGTCGAGACCGCAGGAGTCTGTCCGGAAATGCCATTTCCAAACGCCAGTAAACCCAACAGGATCAACGAGTAATGCAATTTGAATGATTTCACAAAAACCTTCCTCAAAACTGGCGGTTATGTTAGCATTTAACTTGGCTTCGCCAGAAGCTTTTTCTTCACTAGTACCACTTAAGAGTCTCGCACACGATTCTCAGTTGTCTTAAACCTCGACCCGAGGTCATCCATCATCCACCATGGCTAAAGTAACTCGACTTTCAAAAAGTATTCTGCGTCTTCTCCTGCCCGCTGTCGTACTCCTCGTAGTCGCGCTCGCAATTGCGAGTGTCTGGCTCGTCTACGAAACCTCTCACCCGATCGATCTCGGCTACCTTGTAACACCTGAAAAGTATGGCGTCCTCAGTTCCCGCGGATCACAAGTCACCGAGGAGAGTTGGAGAGCGAGCGACGGCACAGCTCAGAAAGGCTGGCTGCTGCGCGGTCAACCGAATCAGCCCGCCGTGATACTGCTTCACAAGTACGGAGCCAATCGCTCCTACTTACTGAATCTGGGCGTAAAGCTGAACGAGGCGACGAACTACACGGTACTGATGCCTGATCTACGAGGTCATGGCGCAGGTGCAGCCGACCAGAAATGTTCATTTGGTGGATGCGAGTCGGACGATCTCACAGCAACAGTTGAATATCTCAAAGGCTTGAAAACCGCTGATGGTCAGTTTCAGTTGATCGGCGGTGGCGTAGGGCTCTACGGGCTCGAACTGGGGGCCTTATCCGCACTAGCCACGGCAGGCAATGCCGAAGTAAAGGCGATCGCCCTTGATTCGATACCGGCCGATTCCGATGCCGCATTATCCGCGGCGATCGGCAAACGTTTTCCGTTCGCAAGCAATATCACGGAGAAACTCGGCCAGGTGGGAACGTACGCCTATTACTACGACAGCTGCTATAAACGCGGCAGCGCGTGCGATATGGCAAAGCAGGTCAACAACAAGCACGTTCTTTTGCTCGCTGGCTCGGATGCTCAAAACTTCCAGGAATCGACCTCGAAGCTGAGTAAGTGCTTTCCCGCGTCCGTCAAGATGGATTCGAAGACAGACCTCAGCCCATCCGGAATGAACATCCTTAACGCATCGCTCGAAACCAGCGAAGCATACGACCAGCGAATCATCGACTTTTTCCGCAGCTCATTCGCTCCAAGGGTTCAGTGACCGCCGCTTAAATCTATCGGCTTCTTCGAGTGGCCATTCTTTTTAGCAACGCTGACAATGTCGGCGTTGCTTTCCATTTGCTCTACAGCCTGTTCGAGGATCGCTTTCAAGCGAGTAAGCCGATCCGAAGTTGACGTCATCTCGATGAACTGTGCCTTGACCTCGTTATCGAGGTTGAATGCCGCAGCGACAAGAAACGAAAGCTGTTCCGGATCGGCCCTCGGCACCTCCGGAAACCGCCCGCGATTTCCACTGAGCTTGAACGCCGCCTTTGCTACCCGCTCAAATAGAGCAAAAACCTCATCCGCGATCGGATCGAGAATATCTTTCGATTCGGGTTCGTCCTCAAAGAAATGGACTTCTGCGGAAAAGTAGGGAGTCCCAATATCGGCATAGTCGAGCAAGCGATATCGAATAAGCCCGAATGTAACGATGTTTGATCGCTCGTCCGGCATAGTCTGCGACTGTCGGACCTCCGCGACACACCCGATCGAACCAAGCTTTGGCTTATCGTCAAAGTCCGACTGCTGCTCAAAGAAACTCACGCCGAATAGATTTCGACGCAGTTCGATGTCCTTAAGCATCTGCCGATACCGCGGCTCGAAGATGTGCAGTGGCAGCAGTTCGTACGGCATCAGCACCAGCGGAATCGGGAAGATGGGCAAGTGTTCAAGGCCGGCTATTTTTTCAGAGGCTTCTGACATGATTTATTGATTTCTGGGCGATGAACTCAGCGATCTTCTCGGGCTCTTCGTCGCTCAACGCCAAACGCTTTGCCCCGATCACCGCTTCTGAGATCTCGGCGACATCCAGCTTGTATCGATTGTCACGAACGATAAGATCTTCCACCACGCGCCGCTCAAGCTTCTCGCGTGTCGCATCTTCCTCGATGTCCGCCGCGACCGCGTAATCAACCGGAACTGAATTATTTTTGATACGAATGTGGAGAGCACCGGTTATCTCTTTAGCTCGCTCTCGGATCTCGTTCATCTCAAGCACCGAATTCGGAAAACCCAGTTGGCCCTTCAATATGATCTCGATGATCGGAGCAGGCTTCTCGGATTCCGCACGATGGGCCGTACTTGAAACCAGGTCTAATACGCCTGCGGTTAGCTCCTTCGTGTCCGAATAGTTGTCCACTTGGAATGGTATTCGCTGGAACGCTCGATACCGATAATCCTCGATGTGCCCGGCCGAGACCGCATTATCTTCACCTACTTCCACCAAAAACACGCCGCGCTTCTCACGATATTCCGCGATGTTCGTCACTTCGATCGAGCCCGGATTGAATGCCCAGTTGTCAATCTCGTAATGCATATGCGTATGGCCGAGAGCGACGTAATCAGTCACCGATTTCAGCTCCTTCAATGCCGAAAGCGACAGCGCCGGGATCGGGTGCGTCTGGTGTCCTTCTACATCGGTATGAAGCATTAAAAGGTGGAACGCTCCTTCGCGCCGATTCTCCTTGATCGCCTCGGTCAGCATCGGGATCGCCCAATTGGCCGACGCTCCGTACCAGTGCGATCCAAAGATCCGAGCCCGTCCGATATCGACAAAGCCGCCGCGGCCATCATCCCACGGCGTGTAGGTGATCCTTCCCTCGACATTCGTCGGCTCCAGCAGGTGAAGCAGATTCCAGTTTGCTAGCGACCGCAGCCAACTGTATTCGCTGTCGGTATGTTTCTGGTCGTGGTTTCCTTCGATCGCGACGACAGGAATACCCGCGTCCTTCATCAACTGAAGTCCCGCGACCGCATAATTCATCGTCTCTGGCGGCACGTTCCGCTTGTGAAAAAAATCGCCGCAGATGATCACGAAATCCACCCGTTTCTCGACGCCGTATCGCTGCAAAACGTCGATCCACGCATCGAAGAAATCTCGCGGACTCTCAGGAAGGTTGTATCTCGTACATCCAAGATGGACGTCCGAAATGTGCAGAAAACGCATAGGCACATTATATCAGTATTGTCAGTAGCACCTGTGGTAGCGGGTGGTTCAATGCGAGCGTGAATCAACTTTGATAGGATATTCCGACGCATAAACGGTCTGAATTATGGAAAACGTCATCCTAATAACCGGAGCATCGTCCGGCATCGGGCTTGAGACGGCAAAACTGTTTCAGTCAAAAAACTGGAAGGTCGCCGCGACCATGCGGTCGCCGGAGAAGGCAGGCGATCTACAGAAGATAGCTGACATCGAAACCTTCCGGCTCGACGTCACAGATGTCGGATCGATCAGGTCGGCGATCGCCGGAGCATTGGAGAAATTTGGCCGCATCGACGCGCTTCTTAACAATGCCGGATACGGCCTGCTCGGCCCTTTCGAGGCAGCTTCGCAAGAGCAGATCGACCGCCAATTTCAAACGAACCTCTTCGGACTCTTTAACGTCTGCCGCGAGATGGTTCCGTATTTCCGCGAGCAGAAGCGCGGCACGATCGTGAACATTTCGTCGCTCGGCGGTCGCGTGGCATTTCCGTTCTCGAGTCTTTACAACGCGACAAAGTTCGCCGTTGAGGGGTTTTCCGAGTCCCTTCAGTATGAACTTGAGCCGTTCAAGATCCGGGTAAAGCTGATCGAACCCGGACCGATCAAGACCGATTTTTACAGCCGTTCACAGGACGTGGCGCGTAAGGAAGGGTTGTCGGTTTATGACCATCGACTAGAACCCTTCCTCGAATTTATGGACAATGGTGGCCGCGAGGCTCCGGACGGTTCCGCGGTCGCGCAAGCGATTTACGATGCCGTGACCGACGGAAGCTCCAAACTCCGGTATCCGGTCAACACGAAAGGGCTCTTAGCGCTTCGGCGACTATTGCCCGCCGGCCTTTTTACCGCCATCAGTAAGAAGATATTTCTTAGGTGATCTGTGCCCTTTGGCAGCTATTTCGCGGGTTATGCTTAGTATCGAAATCACACTGTTTGCCATAGCAATTCCCCGCGAATCGTGCGAAGATATGGAAAGGTTTTTCAACTGACTCTCTTCTTCCTTCACTTGATCCACCGTTCCTGTTATGAAGGAAGGCGGTTGAGCTTTAGCATTTGCATGAAAATTCTCTTATACAATCCGGAGAACGGGGTGACGCGCAATTTTATGCCTCACCTCTGGATGTTTCTTTTGCAGTCATTGACGCCGAAGGAGCACGAGGTGATCCTCATCGACGGTAACGCGAAGGCGATGACGCGTCCGGAACTGGTCGAGTTCTGTAAGGACGAGAACATCGAACTGGTCGGCATCGGCTCGATGACGCGAATGGTCGCCCGAGCCTATTTGGTTGCCGACTCGCTCCGCGAGGCCGGGATCAAGGTTGTAATGGGCGGTCCGCACGTAACCGAGTGTCCGGATGAGGCCCTCGGGAAAGATGGCGGCCCGCGTCACGCCGACGCAGTGGCGTTAGGCGAGGCAGACGCCACTTGGCCGCTTATCGTCGCCGACGCAGCGCGCGGTGAATTGAAGGAAGTCTATCAGCCTGAAACCGACACGAAAGGCAACGACGTTAAGCCGAGTCTGCAGCAGTATCCGCACATCCCCTGGGAAACCCTTGATCTTGAACAGTTTTCGCTAGTTCCAAAATTTCTTCAGCCGGTAATGTCCCGAATGGGCGAAGGCTGGGGCAAGTTCTTTGTCGTGCCGATCGAAACCGGCCGCGGATGCCCGTATGGTTGCGAATTCTGCACGGTCACGGGATTCTTCGGTGATTCGATCCGATTCCGCACGAACGAAAGCGTTATCGAAGAATTGCTTCGATTAAAAGCTCGTGCCAAACAGGAAAAAGGCCAGATCGCCGTCTTCTTCATTGACGACAACCTTGCGATCAACAAGAAGCGGCTGAAAGGATTGCTCCGAGAAATGATCGCTGCCGGGGCGACGCTCCCGTGGGTAGCTCAGATCTCGGCAAATCTGCTCGCTGACGAAGAACTCGTCGACCTGATCGCCGACGCCGGCGGTAAGTGGGTCTTTATCGGCATGGAATCGATCGACCCGGCAAACATGGCCGACGTGAACAAGCAGTTCTCGAAACCGGCAAATTATCAAGCCGTGCTCGATGGCCTCGCACGCAGAAACATATTTGCGATCACTTCGTTCATCTTTGGAATGGACAACGATACGGTTGGCGTTGCTGATCGAACCGTTGACGAGATCGAATCGTGGGCTCCCGGCCTTCCGGTTTTTGGCCAGCTCACCCCGTTCCCGGCTACTCCACTCTACGACCGCCTTCAAAAAGCCGGTCGTCTGCATCGGCCGAAGCATTGGCTCGAGTTCGCTCCGTTCGTCATGGCTCACAATCCGCTCAAGATGACGATCGAGGAAGCAAAAGACGAGACGTTCAACGCCTGGTCGCGTAGCTATAGTCCCGAACGCAATTGGGAAGCGATCCAGGCGATCCGCAATACCCCGATCCAAACCCGCATCGGCCACATCGTCGCACGCCTCTTCTTCCGCGGAATTTACTTTCCGCAGATGAGCAAGCGTGCATGGCTCAAGCTATTGTTCGATAACCGGAGATCGATCGTCAGTCTGACCCGCGAAGGATTGTCGACTTGGCGCAACGCCCGCCGCCGCAATCGTCGCGACGCAAAACTGATAGCCCGCCACGAACGAGAAGGCCCAACCGAAGCCAGCGTCCGGGATTAGACGCACGGTGATCTCACCGGCTCTCGACAATAAGAGTCCAACTCTTTACGAGATCCGCGCGGCTTTGCGTTAACTTCAGTGCCGCAGGCTGAGAGGCTGCTCAAACTCCCTTCGACCGGTACTTCAACCGTCCGAACTCATTCAACATTGGCCGCAATCGACGAATAGTTTCGTCGTGAGCGGCCCCGTTTGTTGCGCAGATGCCGCCGTGGTTTTGCAGGTCTTCAATGTCGTAGCGAAACTCCTCGCCGAAAAGGTCAGTCAACCGTCCACCGGCCTCCTCAAGAATTATCTGTGGAGCACACGTGTCCCAAAGTTTTGTCCGCGGCGACAGATGGATGTAAAGGTCGCAAGACTTCTCCGCGATCAGCCCGATCTTCAACCCGACCGAGCCGCGATTCAACTCACCTGCAAGGCCAAGTGAATGAAATACCGATCTGATCTTTGGACTCGGGTGGTTCCGCGAAACTGCCATATACATTTTCGAAAAGTCGGTTTCGGCCGAGACCTGCAATCGCTCAAGCCCGGCAGCCGATTGTTTAAAGCATCCGCCGCCAGCCGTCGCATAATACGTGACGCCGTGAAAGGGAAGCAGGACCACGCCGACCACCGCTTTCCCCTTTTCCGCCAAGCCGATCTGGACGGCGAAATCTCCATCCTTTCTCACGAATCCGGCAGTCCCGTCTATCGGGTCAATGATCCAAACCCTTTCACGGCCCATCCGGATCGCAACTGCGTCGTCTTCCTCTTCCGAAAGGACCGCGTCGTTCGGAAACTCCTCCGCCAATCCGTCTACAATTATTCTGCTCGCTGCACGATCTGCCGCGGTGACCGGCTCCGAAAGCTTATCGACCCCAAGCTTCTCTTCAGCAACTATCTCGCGGGCGTAATGCTCGAGTATCTCGACCGCCGCCCTCTCCGCCAACGCTTTAGCAACCTCTAACTCTCGTTCAAACCTCATTTAATAAAGATTATCACGTGTCCGTAGCCTGCACGTTGGTAAGGGCTCCCGCCGCAACGTGACCCTGAAGCAAGATGCAGAACGCATCAAACAGGAGCCATTACTTACGTGCGGGCTACTGACAGTTAAGTCCTTCATGCCTGGTCAACCAACTCCGTGATCCCGCATTTTGGACACGTTAGCGTCGTTCTCGCCAGATCCGCCCACTTAGCCATCGCGGAATTCACCAATTCCGGCTGCTTCGACTCTGCCTCGCCCTCAACATAGAACCGCGAAAGAATCCCTTCCGTCGCCTCAATTTCCCGATGGCAATGCCTGCACGTCCACCCGAACCCGCCGTTGAAAAAGTCCTTCGTTTCCTGTTTCATTCTCGTTAGAGTCAAGGCTTCAGCTCGTATACGTCAAGACAGAAACACCCTGAAAGCGGTTGTTTGAGATCAGGATGAATATCAAGAAACGAGACGACAAAATACCATGCACTGAAAGAACACGAGACATACGGCGAAAAGTCTAGTGATTTTGATCGGTAGGTTACTCGCCATCTCGTATGTTATTTTGACCCCGTTATTTCGTAAGGATGGTCTCGGGAGCAACTGGCGGTGTCGTCAGCGTCATCCACCGAGCGCGATGATGGGAGAGGTGCAGGATGAAAGTTCACCAGCTTCGCACCAAAAAAGGCGATGCAGCGCGTACAAGTCGATCGTGAAACCGCCCAGCATCCGTCCCGCCTCGGGAGCGAGGTCCCGGGGCACTTTCCGAAAATTCTACGGGCTCCCGGGCAGAACAATTGCATACGCCCGCCGCGTTAAAAGTACGGGCGGGCCTCCGAAATATCCAAAGAAGTGCTACTCCTCGGTCGCTCGACGTGTCTTTGCTGTACTGGCCAGAGGCGTAAGTTTTACCGGCACCGAAACTTTCGCACCGTTTCTTAACACCTCCAACTGAACAGTTTCGCCGAATTGCTTTCGATCGAGCAGCCGATACAGGTCGTCCATTGTCTTGACCGGTGTTCCGTCTGCACCGACAATGATGTCGTTGATCGTTCCGTCACTGCCGAGGCCTTTTAAGCCTGCTGCGGAAGCAGGTGAATTTGGCACGACCTGAAGGACCAGCAAACCGTCCTCAACCGGCATTCTGTATCCCTGCTCGCGCAGTTCAGCCACACTAGGAAGCGATGCTCCAAGCTTTGGCCGTCGTACCTCGCCGAACTGCAGGATCTGCGGGATAACACGCTTTGCCGTATTCACCGGGATCGCAAAGCCGACACCGACCGAACCGCCCGCGGGCGATAGGATCTGCGAGTTGATGCCGATCATCTTGCCATATTTATCAAGCAATGGACCGCCCGAGTTGCCTGGATTGATGGATGCATCCGTCTGGATCGCTGCATCGATCGGGCGGTTGTTTCGAGCCCTGATCGGCCGCTGGAGTCCCGAGATGACGCCGGTTGTCAGTGTTCGGTCGAGACCAAAGGGGTTGCCGATCGCAAGAACCTTCTGTCCGACGACGAGCTTGTCGGAATCGCTCAGCGTGATCACGGTCAAGCCAGATGCCGGCGGTGTGATCTTGATCACCGCAAGGTCGGTATCCGGATCGCCGCCAACGTAGGTAGCGTCATAAACCTTGTCTCCCCCAAAACTTACGGTCAACTTCTGCGCGCCTTCGACAACGTGATAGTTCGTCAAGATGTGCCCATTCGTATCGATCACCGAGCCCGAGCCATTGCCTTTGCCTTCCTGAGTTCCGAACATCGTTTCCTGCACGGATGTCGTGTTAATGAACGCCACGCTCGGCGAAACGTTTCGATAAACCTCGATACTGTTTTGCTCGTCGGAAACTGTCTGCGGATCTGAAATGCCCGCAGGGATCGCGGTCGATTCAGCAAATGTCGTAGCTGACGGATCGACGGTCCCTAACGAATCCTTTACCGAATAGAGCACAGCAGTAGCCCCTACAGCCGTTATGGCCGTCGCAAAGGCAAGCAATAATATTTGCCGGGCTGAAAATTGATAAACGTTCTTATTTGCCATGGTCCTCACTTCCTTCTATAGCTTTATATATTATTTCCAACGAGTCATTATGATGCGAAAAGGTTCGCCGAAAGTTGCGTTGCCATTATTATACGCCAATGCAAAAGGCCCGGTTTCCGAAAGCGGAAACGCGGGCAATAGCATTACATAAATTTACGTTACAAGCCGGCTCGGGCGAATTGGATCATCTGCGGAACCTGTTCAGGTGCGACAAGCGAAGCCGTGCTGGTAACGGCGGTCAAAAAAGTCAGTAGATGAATGCCCATCACGCTGATATATACAGCAAGGGCCACTGCCACGCCGTATCTGGCAAGCTTTCGGTTTCCCCAGCGAAGGATCACAACCGCGACCAGCGTACCCATCAAGATCTTTACGCCCACAAAGGCAAAGTCGCTATGCTCCATCAGGCTCGCCATTATTTGATTGCCCTCGGGGGCCACACCGGTACGCACCCAGATGATGGTAAGGATCGCGTCAAGCAAGTTGAGCGAAAAGAGAAGAAATACTTCGCGAAACAGGTGCATAGGGTTGAGGATCTCCAATGAAAAATCCTGTTAAACCGTGCCTCCTAAGAATGAATCCCCGGCTTAGGAGGCCGGGGTTTCTCAGGATGAATATGAATCAGATTGTCGCTTCACCCACACTATAGTCTTAAAATACCATGAGTTTCAGAAAAACTTACCAATGCCGACGGATTCGTCTAAAATCAACAACATAGTTCTCTGATCGATAATAATTACAACCGCGGGACGCGCTATAGCGTCGAAGCGGATGCCGAATAGGCGCTCTCAGGAGGAAGATATGAACAAGTTACTAAAATTATCCCTTTTGCCGCTTCTCGCGACGATATTCACCGCGGGGCTCGTCGTGGACACGTCCGCGCAAACTAGACGAAAGCCTGTGATCCGCAAGGCCAGCACCGTCAAACGTGCGCCCGCACCCCGCCTCTATGCCGTCGCCGCCGGTAAGCGCGTCCGAGTTCGTCTGAATGAAGAACTGAGCTCCAAGACTGCCAAGGTAGGAGATCGATTTACCGTCACCGTCCGCGAGCCGGTCTATTCGACATCGGGTGCTGTCGTTATCCCGGAAGGCAGCGAACTTGTCGGTCGCGTCGATTCAGTGACGAGAGCGGCGAATAAAGGCAAGCCCGGTGCTCTCGACGTCAGCTTCATCCGCGTCGACCTGCCGAACGGAACCAAACGTGTCGTCAGCGGATCGCTCACGGAACTCAACGCCGAGGATGCCAATCTCGACAACGAAGGCACAGCCACCGGAGATCGAATGAAGCATCGTAAGGTGATCTGGTACGGCGGAGGTGCCGCCGGCGGTGCGATCCTCGGTGCAGCGATCGGCGGCGGAAAAGGAGCCCTCATCGGCGGTCTCCTAGGAGCCGGCGGCGGCTTCCTTGGCGAGCGTTATACGAAAGGCCAGGAAGCTAAGATTGAATCGGGCCACGAATTCTCGGTCTATCTGAACCGTGCCGTCTCGTTGCCGAAGTTTGTTGAAGTGAACCAGTAGCATAACAGTGAGTACCTCTGAAAAAGGCTGTATTGTTAAATTGTTACGAAGGTCAAAGGAAAGCCGCATCCGTTAACTACGGTGCGGCTTTCTTGCATTTAATTCCCGATCGGCTCTACTTGAGCGACATATCGTTCCCGATCTCTTCCAACCTTGCGACCACTTTCCTGATCAGCCATTCCGGCGTTGACGCTCCGGCAGTTACGCCTACCGTATGAACACCGTTCAGGTCGTCTGGGTTGATCTCGTCCTCGGTCTCGATCAAGAAGCTCTTCTCGCAATTCTCTTTGCAAACTCCGACCAACTTGATGCTGTTCGACGAATGCCGCCCGCCGATGACATAGAATGCCTCGACCATGTTTGAAAGTGCCATCGCAGCGTCCTGTCGATCGCGAGTTGCAGAGCAGATGGTATTCACGATCTGAACGTCGTCGTCGGTCTTAGACTTGATCGCCTCCGCTGTGTCAAAGAATGTCTTGGCTTTGATCGTGGTCTGCGAGACGACAAGCGGATTCCTAAGTCGCGGAAGTCCGGCGACCTCGGTCTCGTCCTTGATGATGAACGCGTGGTCCGGAGCGTAGCCCTTAACACCGATCATTTCCGGATGATCCGGACTGCCGACGATGATCACGTGCCGGTCCGCTTCTGCCGCCCTCGCGGCTAGTTTCTGCACCCGCGTCACAAAAGGGCACGTCGCATCAACCACCTTCGAGGCACGATCTTCGAGTTCCTGCTGCACCTGCGGTGTCACGCCATGAGCACGGATGACCGCGGTTTCTCCACGCTGGATCTGCACGGGCTCGGATATGGTCGTCACACCTCGGTAACCGAGCCGCTCCATCTCCTGTTCGTTGTGGATCAGCGGCCCGAGCGTTCGCACGGAATCCCCTTGGCCGACGGCCTCCTCGACCATATCGACCGCCCGCTCGACGCCGAAACAGAACCCGTATTCATCTGCAAGCAGTACTTTCATTACATTCACAGTCTATCAAATAGAGGATTCGACCGAAACAACGTTCTGGTTTTCCTCGACGTACCGTTTCAACGCTCTTAGCCGCTTTCGCGTTTCCCATTCGAGCATCCGGCTCATTATTGGATGCAGGAATGGTCGAAGAAAGGCCGGTTTGGCTTTGTAGTTTAGTTCGTAAATGATCTCAGAAGAGCCGTCGCCGAGGTTAAAGTGCCGGATGCTGGCCGCAAACGAATCGAAGAACGGGGCAGGACTTGAAAGTTTGACCGCCGCAACTTTTCCCGACTGAAACGAGACGTAGGCGGTCCGTATCTCGAGGCCCATCAATGCGGTTTTACCTACACATACGGCGACGACGCCTAGATCTGCCCTGTCGGCATCTTCAAGATATGCTTTTTGGAGCAGCGTATCCCATTCGAGCCGACGGCCGTAGTCGTGCACGATCCGGAAGACCTCATCGCAGCCCGCCGGGATCGTCTCTTTAACAGTCAACTTTGGCATTTATCGGATCGGATCGCGAAGCATAATTTCAGCCGTTTCTCGTGCGATTCGTGCTGCGTCCGCGTGCGATTCTCGCAATTGAGCGATCTGCATCAGGGCCTCGCCTGTGCGCGATAGCAGGCGGAATAGGTCTCCTTCCTCGGCTCCGGTCCGTTTCACGAGATCGGGCCAAGCCATGCCCCCGGTCCAACGTTCTGCGGCAGCAGCGGCGGTGAGGTTGATCTCTTCGACGGGTTCGATCCCGAATCGCCACTCAACCTTGGAGACATCGTAGATCACTTCCTCTGTCCGCGTGATTGCTTCGAGAAGATCGTCCGAGAGATAAAGTTCGCCGTAATTTCGATCCGCGTCCGCGGCCATCGCGGCCATCAGCCCCGCCATAACGGTATGGTCAATGGCCGAGAAGATCCCACGAGACATTGCCTCGCCGACGAGCAGCGGCCGGTCGACGCGAAGATCCGCCAGCCATTTTCCATTGTCCGTCACTTTTTCCGAGCGAAACTCCAGATAACCGAAATGATCCAGGACCTTCGCACGCTGTTCGAACGGGGACCATATCTTCGAACGCAGATAGTCGATATCTCTCCGAGTCCGCTCGACCATGTCCGCGTCCTTCGCGTTTTCCCAGAGCACCTGTAGGTAGATGTCCTTACGCTCGGGCTCGGCAATGAACTTTTCGATCACGCCATCGATCAAGTCCGCAGCCGGATCGCCCTCGTCGCTTTTCTCGGGCGGCTTCGGTTCTTCGAGTATCGGGTTCTTGTTCTCGTAGACGTCGAAGAACGCCCGCTCAATGTCGCGTTCACGAACGGGATATTTATTGCCGTAAACCTTATTTATCCGCGACACCGGGAACGTCGAACCTTGCCCGTCATCGCGGATCCCCGAGATCACGTCGCCGTTCATCTGAAGGATAAAGAACAGCCGCTTACCGCCTCGCCCCTGCGTGACGATCTGTCCGGGGGATACATTTTCACTGAGCCATTGATACCGAAACTCCACACGTGTTTCCGGCAGACGCTCAATGATCCGCCGCTTCGCCTCCGCCAGCCGCTCGAATCCAAGCACGTCGTTTATCGAAAGATCGACCGCGGCAGAAGAAATATTCGACTTGATCCGATCCGCAACGCCCTCGCCTTTCTTTCTAAGCTGGTCTACTTGCCTTAGAGATCCCCGAAACGCAAAACTGCGTTCAGCGATCTCGCGGAGTTGTTCGAAGTTCTTGAACGCGTCGAGAAGATTTAAGAGAGTTGTGTAGGTCGCACGGAATCGGCTTTCGAGCGGATCGGGTTCGGTCTTGAACAGTTCCGCGATCTTCTTTGGATTCTGAAACTGACCGGGAACGAGAACTGCGAACCCTACGTTGTCCTTACCTCGGCGTCCGGCTCGACCCGTCATCTGCTGAAGCTCGTTCGCCGTCAGCGATCGCCATCCATCGTTCCCGCGAGCATCGGCATTAGTGATCACCACGGTCCGGGCAGGGAAGTCGACACCTGCAGCTACCGTCGAGGTCGCAAAGATCGCGTTCAGCAATCCCGCCGACATCATCTTTTCGACGAGCAGCTTCCAGGCAGGAATGTGTCCGGCATGGTGAGAAGCAACGCCGTAATTCACCAATATCTTCGCGTGTTTATGCGTCTTTACTTCCGGACTAGCGACGAGGTATTCGTTGAAGATCTGCTGGCGGCGTTCGAACTTCTCGCCGTCGGTCTGCTGCGACCTGTCGCCGGCAACCTCCGTCGCCGCCTCGTCACATTTTCTGCGTGTGGGTAAAAAGACGATCGCCGGAAGCAGGTTGTAGCCGCGGAGAGAACTGATCAGCTTATGCGGCGGTATCTCCGGCGGACGTCCGTTCATAAATGGAATTATGGCACAGACTGGAGCGGGGAGCGTCCCGCTCCCCAAAAGAAAGGAGGGCGAGACGCCCTCCACTCCAGTCAGCTATTTCGGTTCGAGGCCCCACCAGTATTGCTTGTCGAGCGGTTTCGCCGTCGGCCACACTTGATCGAGAGTATTGCCGTCGTATAGTTCACCGCCCTTCATCACCCATCGGATCGAGTCCGAGTTCTTGATATCGACGAGCGGGTCTTTATCGAGAATGATGAGATCAGCAAGCTTCCCGACTTCCAGTGATCCGAGATCACGATCGAGTCCGATCGCCTCGGCACCAAAGATCGTTGCGACACGCAGGGCGTCATGGTTCGACATTCCGCCCGAAGCGATCGACCACAGTTCCCAGTGGACTCCGATGCCCTGCATCTGCCCGTGTCCGCCAAGTCCGACTCGTCCGCCGGCCTTCACCACGTCAGCAGCACCCTTCGCAATGCTCTTGAAGCTGTACTCTTCCGGCGAGAACCACTGTCCTCGGCGACGCATCATACTGTTCATCAGCTCACGCGGAATGAACCGCTGAACCTTCGGATTGGTTAGCACATCGGTCGTCTGGAAGTAGTAATTCTCTCCCCACGGACCGCCGTAGGCGACGAGGGTGGTTGGCGTGTAGAACGTCTTCGTCCTTGCCACAAACTGAGCAACGTCATTGTAGATCGGCTGCAGCGGCAGAGCATGCTCGTTGCCCGAATATCCGTCGATCATCTGCGAGAGATCGAGCTTCATATCCAGGGCACCTTCAGTCGTCGGCGTGATCTTGTTCTCACGCGTTGCGATCACCACCTGCTGCCTGGTCAGCCGATCGCCCACCACATACTGCTTCAACGTGTCCGTCTTGTACGCCTCGCTGTACCGCTTGATATAGGCGTTCGCCGATTCCTGGTCGTCTAGCTGTAATCCTGAGAAAACTCCCGGTCCCGTCGTATAAACACGAGGCCCGATGATGTCGCCCGTCTCTACTAGGTCTGCATACGCATAGACGTCCGTCGTCGCACTTTGCGGATCGCGTGTGGTCGTCACACCGTACGCGAGATTCGCAAGGTACTGCCATACCTGATTTTGGTGCAGGTCACGCGGCGGCCACATATGTGCGTGAACGTCCACCATTCCGGGCATGATCGTCTTGCCCTTCACGTCGATGACCTTTGCGCCGGCAGGGATCGTGACCTTTCCTTTCGGACCGATCGCCGCGATGCGGTTATTGGTCACGACGATGTCGCCCGAAGAAATGATCTCGTCACCCTTCATCGTGACGATCTTCGCACCGCTCAGGACGACTGTCCCCTGGGTGATCTTCCGGGGCTGTTCGACGACGATGTCGAATTCCTGCGGCTTGTCTTCGTTGATACCCTGGCGATAGAACTTCGTTCCCCAAGACCACGTCACGTTCTTGCCGTCACGGCTCCAGGCGAGATAATCACCGCCGAAGTTCGACATCTTCTTGAAAGGGACGTTTGCTGTCGGTCCGCCGAGATTGATGTTCACGGTCTCTTTTCCGGCCTTCGGCAGTGTAACTAGATAGTGCTTGCCCTGCAGCTCAAGGAACGCACGTTCACCATCGGGCGATACCATGATCGTACTTGCGGTAGGCTGCTGCGGAGGCGTTCCTTTGCCGGTTATCCGAGCGAGAACGCGCCGGTCATATCCATCAAGCCGGACCGACGAAATACCCGCACCGCCGGTCATATAGACTCGATTGTTGTCGTTGGTGAAGTGCGGAAAGCGTCCGCCCTGCGACGACCCGATAAGCGTCGAGGCTCCGCCGTTGGGTGAGATGTAACGTAACTCAAATGGGCCGTTACCTGAGTTACCGGTAACCTCACCTTCGTTACTGTGCTTGCCATGCAGGGCCGCTTCCTCAGGCGAAGAAATTGGATGATCGTCACGGATATCCGCGAAGAGTTGATCTTCCACGGTGCCATTGAGGAACACGATCTTGGTGCCGTCGGGAGAGTATGCCGGATATGCGTAGAATGACGCCGTAGACGTCAGCCGCTTCGGGCTTCCACCGGCTGCCGCGACGGTTTCAATGTTTCCGCCATCACGTGTCCAAGTTACGAACGCGATCGTATTTCCATCAGGTGACCACGCGGGCATGAACTCCGCATCGCCGCCGTTGTTCGTCAGGCGAACAGGCTTACCGTCGGGCAGGTCCTTCACGTAAATGCGGTCGAAGGCGGTGAACGCAACCCTCTTGCCGTCCGGTGAAAGCGCCGGGAAGCGGATCAAGCGATTCTGCACCGTCGGCGAATCGTCAACCTTGTATTTGAAGTAAGAACGGGCTGCGACCTCGGCTTCGACATTCACTTTGAACGGGATGTTCGTCGCCTTTCCGGTCGCGAAATCAACGCGGGCGATCTTGCCGTCTATCGGGACAATAAGCGACTTGCCGTCGGGCATAAAGTCATAGCCCGGGAAGGTGTCACGCGTCGCACGCGATTCCTGATCGTCACGCGTCACATTATTAATAAGCCAGCGTTCATTATTCGATTCGAGATCGCGTACTCGCAGGGCCGTTTTTGTTTCGAATCTAGTCGCATAGACGAGCGACTTGCCATCCGGCGAGAGCAGCGGACGCATGGCGCTGCCCTGCGAATTGGTCAGCCGCGAGATCTCGCTCGTTTCCCGATCAAATCGGAACACCTGCCAAACAGGGAATTGAACGTTGTAATTGAAAGCCCCCTGACGCTGTGCGAAGTAGATATACTTGCCGTCCGGCGATGCCTCAAGGCCCATGAAGTTCATTCTCGGCGGAGGCGGAGGTCCTTGCTGACCCGGTCCGGGCATAGGCGGAGCCGGCGGACCGATGCTTACACCCGAACCGCCATCTTTGTGATACATGAACGGATAGAACGTCCCGATCGACTGGTCAGACTTCGAGACGATCACGTAATTGCCGTCCGGCGTCCAATTCGGCGAAACGTACATTGCCCTGCGGTCTTTGGTGATCGCTTTCGGATCGGTTCCGTCTGCTTTCGCTACCCAGACGTTCTCGCCGCCGCTTCGGTCGCTCACGAATACGATCGACTTACCGTCCGGCGAATATTTCGGTTGGCTTTCGAACGCCATTCCGCCGATGATCCGTTTAGCATCCCCGCCGCCGATCGGAAGCGTATAAATATCGCCGAGCATATCGAAGATGATCGTCGAACCGTCCGGCGAGACGTCCAGCGACATCCACGTGCCCTCTTCGGTCGTGAACTTGATCGTCTCCGCAGCCTTTAACGGCAAGCCCTCAGGCTTTTTCTCGTCTTTTTTCTCGTCTTTCTTGTCTTCCGGCTTCGGCTGGTCCTGTGCGATCGTAAGCGTCGGCGTCACAAAAGCCAACATCATCAACGCACACAGCAATCTCTTTGCGAACATAAGGGGTTTTCTCCAGAACTAAAAAGGGAATCGGGTCAGAAACAGTATACGCCATCTCGAATCATTGGGTTTCAACGGCTCCTTCGGTTTTGTTTCGTGTCTTTCGTGCGTTTCGGGATAGCTCGTTCGGATTCTCTGCAGGATCTGAATGGGAGTATTCACGTTTCAGATTGCACCCTTACGCGGATTGATTCACAATACGGCTCGTAATCCATATGAAAAGACGAGATTTCCTGAATACGGCTACGCTTGCGGGCGTGGGGGCGGTGTTGGGTTCTAATGTTATGGGACAGCGTTCGGGTGCCAGGTCATTGGAGGAGGCGACGGTGGCCGAGCTTTCGTCGATGATGGAACGCGGCCAGATGACGAGCGAGCAGATCACCACATGGTACCTCTCACGCATCCGATCGATCGACCCGCAGATCAATTCGATGATCGAGGTAAACCCGGACGCGATCGCCATCGCCCGCGAGAAAGACCGCGAACGACGTAACCGGATGGTCAAAGGTTCGCTGCACGGCGTTCCTGTCGTCATTAAAGACAACATCGACACCGCCGACAAGATGAAGACGACCGCCGGAAGCCTCGCACTCGCCGACGCTCCGACGCCGAAGCAGGACGCATTTATCGTGACCAAGCTGCGTGAATCTGGTGCAGTCATTATTGGCAAAACTAACCTCAGCGAGTGGGCTAATTTTCGTGACAACGATTCGATCAGCGGATGGTCAGGCCGCGGCGGTCAAACTCACAATCCATACATCCTGGACCGCAATCCGTGCGGATCTTCGTCAGGTTCAGGTGCAGCCGTCGCAGCCAATCTCGCTGCGATCGCCATCGGCACGGAAACCGACGGGTCGATCCTATGTCCGGCGTCGATAAACGGAATTGTCGGACTGAAGCCCACGGTCGGATTGGTATCGCAGAACGGGATCATTCCGATCTCGGCAACCCAGGATACGGCCGGGCCGATGTGCAGAACCGTCGCGGATGTGGCGGTGTTGTTGACGGCGATAGCTGGCCGTGACCGGAGAGGCGAGACTTTTCAATTCGCCTCATCGGAGTTGCGTCCGGACTACACAGCTTCGCTCAAGCTTGACGGCCTTCGCGGAGCACGGATCGGGGTCGCACGCGATTTCTGGGGACGCAACGCGACGGTTGATAAAGTGACAAACGCCGCACTCGAAGCGATGAAGCGTGCGGGTGCCGAACTGATCGACGTAAAATTCCCGAACCGGAGCAAGTTCGGCGATGCGGAGTTCCTCGTACTGAAATACGAGTTCAAGGACGGGCTTGAGAAGTATCTACGCAATCGAGGTTCACGACACAAGACGCTCGACGACCTGATCAAATTCAACAACAACAACGCACGCGAACTGAAATACTTCGGCCAGTCGATAATGGTCGATTCGGCAAAGCTTGGTGATCTGAATACGAAGGAGTACAAAGACGCCCTTGAAACCTGTCGCAAATATTCTCGTGAAGAGGGAATCGACGAGGCGGTCGACAAGAACAAGCTCGCCGCGATCGTCGGCCCGTCGAATGGTCCGGCGTGGATGATCGATACCGTCAGCGGCGATTGCGGCAGCGGTTACGTCAGCAGTTCGTCGATGGCAGCCGTCGCCGGATATCCGAACATCACCGTCCCCGCAGGCTTCGCCAAAGAACTGCCCATAGGCATCTCATTCTTCGGCAAAGCATTCACCGAACACACGCTTATCAAACTCGCCTACTCATTCGAGCAAGCGACCAAGGCGAGACGTAAACCGAAGTTCCTGAAGACGTATGTTTAGGATCGGATGACGTAGCCTATGTCCGTACCACCTGCGGTAGCGGGTGGTTTATCGTTGCCTGGAAGCGTCTCGAGGTAAAGAGATTGATTGTCGCTCGTGCTCTAGCTTGTCGCTCTATCACTTACAACCACCCGCTACCGCAGGTGGTACTGACAACGCTCAGCTTATCTGCTAACACTAACAACCTAACAAACTAACAGGAGGATAACGCCCCCTGCTGTTAGTTAGTTTTATAAGGCCTGCAGCGACTTCAATATCCGCTCCGTGTTAGCCAGAGAGATCATCGCGATTCCGGGGTCGCCTTCGTCGGGAGCACCGTACATCCCGATGTAGTGCCAGTCGGTGCGGCTCCTGACCTTGAACCATTCTGTATACACATAGTTCTTCAAGGTCTTGGCCTCGTCATCCAGATCCTTCGGTTCGTAATAGAGATCGATCTGTCCGACCGCGGATCGAACGATCTTGGGGTTGTCGTAAGGCAAACCTCCGAGGCCATCGAATCCGGCTTCGAGTGCAAACCGCTGGGTCTTCCCGCCTTGAGTACGTGAATAGATGACTACGAATTCACGATCCTCCAACGCAACGGCTCGACCGATCCGCGACTTAAGCTTCTCGAATTTAAAGCCATCCGGGAGCCACGTCGGTAGGGCGATCGACATTACGCGTTTAGCAGTGATCATCGCTTCTACGTAAGGCTGCGGCACCGTCGGGAACCTCTTCATCGCTGCCTGAACGGTCGCCTTCGACGGATCCTGAGCCAACACGGCGGACACACTAGCAAGCAAAAGAAAGGTAACGGTCAACAGTTTTCTCATTTGTTTCCACCCTTCTCCGCCCAGATCTGAACCAGATGCACGAGCGTCTCGGTCGATTTCTCTAACCCCTTACGCGAATTAAATTCAAGCTTGCCGTGAAAGTTGTGTCCCCCCGTAAACAGATTTGGCGTCGGCAATCCGCGAGTCGTCAGCCGCGATCCGTCGGTGCCTCCACGTATCGGCCTCAGTTCGGCCTCAATACCGGCACGCTTCGCTGCCTCGATCGCAAAGTCCGTAAGCTGCGGATAGTTCTTCAACACTTCCTTCATATTCAGGTAACCTAACGCACTCGAATACTCGATCTTGATATTTGGATATTTCTTCTGCGTCTCGGCGATCACTTTCTTCACGGCAGCTTCCTGATCGGCAAGGCCGTTGATGTCAAAATTGCGAAGCAGGATCTTGATAGTTGAAGTTTCCTCCGACATCGTCGTCGAATAAGGGTGAATAAATCCTTCGCGGTCTTCGGTAGTTTCGGGACGGTTTGGGATCATCTCAGGAAAGCGTGCAAGGAAATCACCCGCCGCATACGCCGAGTTGATCATAATGCCCTTTGCCGTCCCCGGATGGGTGTTCTTACCCTGAAATGTGACAGTCGCCGTGCGAGCCGACCAGGTCTCGTTAGAGATATCGCCGAGTTGCTCGCCATCGACAGTGTATGCGAATTTCGCTCCCCAGCCTGCGATGTCGAACTGATCCATCGGCCCGCCGACCTCTTCGTCCGGCGTAAACGCGATCGCGATGTTGCCGTGCTTGATCGACGGATTGTTCTTCAGCGTGTCGATCATCGTCATCAGCTCGGCGACGCCCGACTTGTCGTCCGATCCAAGCAGCGTCGTCCCGTCCGCCGTGATGATGTCGTCGCCGATCAGATTTTTCAGATCAGGATTCTGTGCGACCGTGATCACCTGAGACTTGTCGTTCGGCAAAACGATGTCACCGGCCTGATAGTTCTTGTGGATGATCGGGTTCACATTCGCTCCGCTCACCGCCGGCGACGTATCCATATGTGCGATGAATCCGATCGTCGGGACCTTCGAGTTATCCGCCAGATTCCCCAGCACGAATCCATAAACGATCCCCTCCGCCGAGATCCGCACCTTCTGAACACCGAGTGCGGTTAGCTCCTTTTCCAGCAGCTTCGCCAGGATCAACTGCTTATCCGTACTAGGAAACTTACCCGCATCCTCCGCCGACTGAGTGTCGTTCTTCACATACCGCAGAAACCGATCCATTGCCGATTCGGACGGAGCTTTGGTTTGGGCTAACGCCGTAGCAGCGATTCCGAGAGAGACAAGAAAAACCTTGAGAAACTTCATAATTATCGTTTTGGGCCAAATTGTTCGTAATGGTTCGAGTATCCCATCAACCTAGCGGTCGGGGCCAACGCGACTCGCATCGCTTTCTGTACACCCAACGGAGGGCCGTCGGCTAGCCATGAGTCGGCTTCGCTGCCGTAGGTCGAAAGCTGCATGACCATCGCCGGAACGCTCGGGCCGTCGGGATAGGTGTCCATAAAGCCGTAAAGCTGCGAAAGGATATACGCAAACTTCACGGGAATCGTTTTCGGATCGTCGCTTTCGACTATCACCGTCTCGTTCGTCTCGTTGAACGGTTTGTGAAGCGTCATCGGCGGGATCGTGATCGTCTCGCCTGCTTTCAATGTCCGCTTCTCGCCGTCGACTAAGATGCTCATCGTGCCCGACTTGACTGTAAACGTTTCGGCAAAATGCTCGTGAAAATGCTCTGGCGGTCCACCTGCCATCGGGGCAACCTCAAGCCGAGTATGCAGCCATTCTCCATCGACCGAGATTACCGTCTGGTCGAACCCTTCGAAACGGCTAACGAGCCGATCGCCGGGCTTGAAATATCCGGCGAGGTCCGGCATCTTGGATGGAGATATCACGTTGATCGCGATACCGCCTAGCAAATAGAAAGTGACAACCGCGACCGCTATAAGAATGATCTTTAGTAAACGTTTCATATAGGTTCCCCCACCTATACGCGTAATTGGCCGTCGATATCTTCCTGGACCTAGGTCACGGCTGTTCGAGAAAGCCTTTGATCTCGGAGCCGATCTTCCCGCTTTCGCATCCGGTCGCCAGATGGCCACAGTTGCTCTCGATAACGACGGATCTCGCTTTTATCAGCTTGGCAAATTTCAGTGCCGGACCGGGCGTAACGACCGCATCCGACGCGGCGACTATCACCAGAACCTTCGCCTTAACTGCCGCTGCAGTACGCTCCCAAGAGCCGCCAAACTTGCTGGTCACATCCAACCTCAACATCGCCTGGATCTGCCGAATGTTGTTGTTGACGTCCATTCCACCAGTATCTTTCCTCGCTTGTGCGATATCCGCGATAGCCTGCTCCCGCGTCATCTTTGAATTCACTTCCTCGGGTGATGTCAGAATAAGCTTGCCGAATCCCCACGCGAACAGCCTCGAAGGGTTCGCTGTATATTCGCCGCCCTTCCAAGCTGCGTCGCTCATCAAAACTTCATTCTGCGTTTCCCACAAGATCAGATCGTAAGCTGCTGGCTGCGGAGTACCCACTACGGGTATCGCCTTATCCATAAAATCCGGATACGACACCATCCACTGAAACGTCTGCATCCCGCCCATCGAGACCCCGTAAACGGCGTAAAGATGTTTGATCTTCAGCACCTTTGTCAGCAGGTGGTACTGAGCGTTCACGTTGTCGACGATCGTGAAGTGCGGAAACTTCATCCGCGGCTGGAGCCTGCTGTTCGACGGCGACGACGACACGCCATTAGCAAACGCATCGATAGCGACCGCGAAGTACTTGTTCGTATCGATTAACCCACCCGGAGCAAACTGCCCCGCCGCCTGCTCCGTCGTCCCGCCAGCCCAAGTCGTAAACAGCACCGCATTCGACCCATCAGCATTGAGCTTCCCGTAAGTCCGAAAACCGATCCGACAATCCTTGATCACCGCGCCGCTTTCAAGCTTGAAATCGCCAAGTTCAGCGAATTTCTGCTCCTGTGCGAAACAAGAGACGGCAAGGGCGAGACCGACGAAAAGGGCGGTTAAAGCTTTATGCATACGTTCTTCTCTTCCGTAAAAAATCTCAAGGCCTCGAATCCGCCCTCGCGTCCGATACCCGAATCTTTCACACCGCCGAACGGCGTTCGCAGGTCGCGTAAAAGCCAGCAATTGACCCAGACGATGCCTGATTCGAGAGCCGCGGAAACTCGATGTGCTCGCGACAGATTCTCGGTCCAAACCGTCGCCGATAACCCGTACCGCACGCTGTTCGCATATCCCAACACTTCCTCTTCAGTGTCGAACGGCATTATCGTAACGACCGGGCCGAAGATCTCTTCTTGGTTCGTCCGACAATCGTAAGCTAAGCCTTCGATCACGGTTGGTTCGATGAACCATCCATCTAATTTACGCTTTGTGTTTTTCGTGTCTGCAGCTGTGTGTTCTTCGGTGATGGTGCCGTTAACCACAGACCGAACAGAGGAGTTCACAGAAGCCACAGAACCGCCGCACACTACCGACCCGCCTTCTTCTTTCGCCAATTCGACGTACGACAAGATCTTCTCGAAATGAGGCTTCGACACTATCGCACCGACATCGGTCGATGCATCCCGCGGATCGCCGACTTTCAACGCCGAGACATGGGTGACGAAATCCTTCTTAAACCGCTCGTAGAGCGGCCGCTCAATGAATATCCGCGATCCGCACAAACAGATCTCGCCCTGATTCGCGAACGATGAACGCACCGTCGTCGCGAGCATCTCCTCGTAGTTGCAGTCCGCAAAAATGATGTTCGGATTCTTCCCGCCGAGCTCCAGCGACAGCTTCTTGAACATCGGTGCCGCGACGCGAGCGATCTCCTCGCCAGTTTTCGTGCCGCCTGTGAACGAGATCGCCTTCACGTCAGGATGTGACACGATCGCCGAACCGACCTTCGGTCCGGTTCCATGGACGATGTTCAGCACGCCCGCCGGCAGTCCCGCTTCGATGCAAAGCTTCGACAGCAAATAAGCCGTCATCGGCGTTACCTCGCTCGGCTTCGCGACCACAGTACATCCTGCGGCGACCGCGGGAGCGATCTTCCACGTGAACAGATACAGCGGCAGATTCCACGGCGAGATGCACCCCACCACTCCTAGCGGCTGCCGAAGAGTGTAGTTGATCGCAAGGCCGTTGGTATCGTGCGATTCGTTTGCCGTATGCATCGCTGCCGTCGCATAGAAACGAAAGTTCGACGCAGCCCTCGGAATATCCAACGAGCGGGCGAGCGAAACAGGTTTGCCGTTATCCGTCGACTCCGCGAGGGCCAATTCATCCAAGTCACGCTCGATCAAGCCGACCAGCCGCATCAATATCGCAAACCGCTCCTCAGCGGGCGTTATCGACCACGCTGGAAACGCGGCTTTCGCTGCTTCAACGGCCAGCTCGACGTCGCTCTCGTCAGAATCCGGTATCTGC